>NZ_JALJEA010000007.1:0-363197 GCF_023242405.1 Pseudomonas sp. MWU12-3088 | reverse complement strand
GGGTGTTGCCATGGGATGCTCTCCTTGCTCAAAAGACAGGACCGGACGGCGTGATTGCCTGTCCAGGCGGCAAAGGAGGAATCAAAAGTCATGCCAGCCATCACATGGCCATTACCCATCAAGGGCTTACGAATCTCGCGTGAGAATTTTCCATTCTTTGCTGTAGGAAACAGCGAAAAAGTGCGCAAGAAGTTGCGCAGTACTGTGCAACTTCTTGCGCACTTGGCTGGAGGCCTTGATTGGCAAGGCCTGCCGGGGTTTTGACCGTGGTTTTATTACGGACAACTGCGCAACTTTTTGCGCAGTTCAGCAATTCCGATCAGCTCCACTGAAACAGGGAAACCGTCCATAAATAACGGTCCGATCAATCCCCAAAACGACAAAACCACCTGCGGCTAAACAGATGGTCTTGAACTGGCTGAACACAAACGAATGTCACCGGCCAGCATGCTGCTCGAGCAGCGAGAACGCTTCACCGGTAAACCGATAACTCTTGTCCGGCTGAAACACGATAACGCCCTCCTCGCACAAACGCTTGAGCACTTCCCTCACGCTGACGAACTGAATACCGCTGACAAACGCCTGCAGATAACCATGCACCCCGCGCCCGCCAACGGCGCGTCCTTCGCGCGCAGCCACCAGCAAGGCATCGATCACCTTGATCCGGATCAGGCTGGTGCGCAGCCCGTAATAATGCAGCAGCTCACGGATGTGCTCATTGGTGCTGCGCTCGAAATCGAAGGCCCGCTGGCCTTTCGCCAACGGGAACTGCGATTGTTTGCCAGAGGATGTCGATGCCGGGCTGGTTAACATTCGAATGCTCCTTTTTATGATCAGCCGCTGTGCGTAGCTATATATAGAAGAAGGCGCACTCGACGGCTCCGCCATCAAGTGCGCCCTCCCGATCAGAAGTCGACGGTCGCCGACAATTGCAATGTGCGTGGATAGCCCGGGGAGAACGCGCCGTAGGACGCCACACCCGACCAGTACTCACGATCAAACACGTTCTGCACCGTGGCGCGGAATGTCGTCGGCCGACCTTCGATCTTGGTGGCGTAACGGGCGCCGGCGTCGATGCGGGTCCAGGATGGCAGTTCCTGGGTGTTGGCCTGATTGACGTATTGGCTGTCGGTGTAGATCGCGCCGCCGGTCAGGGTGAAACCTTCGACCCACGGGGTGTCCCACTCGGCCCAGAGGTTGGCCTGGACATCCGGCACGCCCACCGGTTTGTTGCCACGGTTGGCGGCGGTGGCCGAATCCGTCAGTTCGCCGTCGAGCAAGGTCACGCCGCCCATCAGGCGAGTGCCCGGCGCGACTTCACCGAACATGCTCAACTCGACGCCACGGTTACGCTGCTCGGCCTGCACCGAGAACACGTTGCCGGCGCCGATTTCGCCGCTCGGTTTTTCGATCTGGAACAGCGCCAGGGTAGTCATGAAAGTGCCGTGCTCGTACTTCACACCGATTTCATGCTGCTTGGATTTGTAGGGTGCGAAGGTTTCGCCGGAGTTGGCTGCCGTGCCGGGGGCGATGTCACCTTTGCTCAGGCCTTCGACGTAGTTGTAGTACAGCGAGACGTCTTCCCACGGTTTGACCACCACGCCCGCCAGCGGTGTGGTCGCACTGTCGTCGTAACGGGAACTGACCGAACCGGATGCGCTGTAGTTACGCGACTCGATGTCCTGACGGCGTACGCCGAGGGTCAGTTGAATGCGGTCATCGAGAAAACCCAGGGTGTCGGTCAACGCGACGCCAGACAGCTCCGACTCGGAAATGCGCAGCACTTTCGGCGAGTTGATGTACTGCTTGGGCACATCCACCGGGTGGTAAATGTTCGAGCGGATTTCCGTGCCGTTGTTGATGCCACGGGACAACTCGTCCTGGTAACGGGTCGCCATGATCGTAGTCGTGTGGGTGACCGGGCCAGTGGCGAACAGCGCGCGCATCCCCACATCAGCCGTCGAGCGATCGACGTTGAATTTGTAGTAGCCGGGGATATTGCTGGTGTCGCCGGCGTCGTTGAGGATTCGCGGCACCTGGTCCGACATGCGCTTGACGTCGGAGCGACCGCCGCCGGCGTGAGCGAACACGGTCAGGTTGTCATTGAGGTCGTACTCGCCGCCGAGCAATGCCGACTGTTCCTTGGTGTCCGACCAGCCCCAGTCCTGCGGCAGATTGGTGCGACCGTTCGGCGCCGATGGAACCTTCACGCCCGGTGCAATGGTGAACGGTCGCGAGGCCGCGTCGAAGCTCTCTTTCTGGCTGATGTAATCCAGGTTCAGGCGCAGCCGTTCACCCTTGTAATCGAGGGCGATGGCGCCGATGTCCAGCGCGCGCTCCTGATTGTCGATCGCGGTATCGCCACCCTGGGTACTGCCGTTGAAACGGATGCCAAATTGGTTCTCGCTGCCGAAACGTCGACTGAGATCCAGATGCCCGCCCACTTGCGAGTCGGACGCGTAAGTGCCGGTGAAGCGGGTCAGGTCTTCGTCCAGTGGCCGTTTGGGCACGATGTTGATCACGCCGCCAACGCCGCTGTTGGGCGATATCCCGTACATCAGCGCGCCCGGCCCTTTGAGCACTTCAACGCGTTCGGCGTATTCGGTAAACACCCGATAGTTGGGCGCGACGCCGTACACACCGTCGTAGGCCAGTTCCCCGAGGTTGCCCTCGCCTATCGCAAATCCGCGAATGAAAAACGAATCGACGATGCCGCCGGTCTGCCCGGTCGAACGCACCGAAGGGTCCCGCTCCAATGCATCGGCCACGGTCACCGTTTGCAGGTCGGCGAGGGTTTTCGCGGTGTAGCTGGTCACGCTGAACGGCGTGTCCATCACGTCCTTGTTGCCCATCATCCCGAGCCGCGCGCCCCGGGCGACCTGGCCGCCGGCGAGCACTTCCGGCAATGCGGTCGCGCCGTTGTAACTGGCGTTGACGTTGGTGGTGTCCAGCGTCAGACCTTCCGTGGAGACGGCGTCCTGTTGCTCGGGTTGCTTGGGGTCTGCTGCCCAGACAGTGGCGCTTCCTGCGGCCAGAATAGAACTCAGCATGGCGGTGCGAATAGCCAGGGTTAACGCGCGTTCACTGCAAGGTCGACGTGCAACAGACATGACGATGGGGTCCTTCTCGAATGGCTGAAAATGGTAATGACTCCTATTTGCCAGCCAGCAATCGAAAAAGTATCAGCGTCGTCGGAATTCTTTTTGGCGACCGGTTTGCGCGGAGGATGGGCGGGAGAAGCCCACCCTCCGGCACAGGTCAGTCGTACAGGCATTGCAGCGGAATGGAGATCACCGGCAGCGCGGGATCGAACGCGTGCCGGGTGGTCTTGTACGGGAACAGTTCGCCGCGCCCGATGGTGGTGAAAATCCGTGCCACTTCGAACGCTTGCCCGGTTTGCCAGTGCCGCACACAGACGCGCGGATCGGCGTAGTCGAGCTGGATGCACGGCACCCGTTTCAACCCCAGTGCCCGCGCCGCGTTGAACCGGTGATTGCCGTCCATCACGATGCCCCGGGAGCGCTCGACGATGATCGGCTCCAGCCAATGCCCGGCCTTGATGATCGCCTCGCGCAGGCGCTGCACGTTGAGCGGATCGACCTGCTCGGATTGCCGCACGTCGCACAGTGGACGCAGGGCAATCTGGTAACCATGTCCCATGATTCGTCCCCCGTTTCAGCAGGCATCCGCGTTGGCGACCAGCGCGTACTGGCTGGCCATGTCCCGCAGGCGTTGCGCCTGTTCGATGAGCGGCAGATCGACCATTTCGCCGTCGACTTGCACCGCGTGGCTGCCCCCGGCCACGGCGTTCAGAACCCGGTCCGCCCACGCCAGTTGGCGGGCGTTGGGCAGGTAGGCTTTCTGCACCGTGGCGATTTGCGACGGATGGATACACAACTTGGCGCCGAAGCCCAGGGACCGGGCATAGCGCGAATCACGCTCGACCACCGCCATGTCGCTGATGGCCGGGGTCACGCCATCGATCGGCGCCGGCAGCCCGGCAACCCGCGACGCCAGCACGATGCGATTGCGGGCGAACAGAAACGCCTCGGGAATCTGGCTGCAGTCGATGTCCAGGGAGAAATCCAGCGAGCCGAATGCCAGCCGCGCCAGGCCGGAAATCGCTGCAATCGCCTCGACCTGATGCAAACCCTTGGCGGTCTCGATGATGGCGACGATTTGCAGTTCTGGGTTCCACTCCAGCAAGCGCTCAACCACACGGGACAAGCTCTCGGGGCATTCGGCCTTGGGCAGGAAAATCCCTGCGCAGCGCTCGGGGTAGCGCATGTCGCCCAGCCAGGTCATGTCCTGGCGAAACAGCGAACTGCCGACGCTGTTCAACCGGATGTAACGCTGGCTGGCGGTTTCGGGCGTGCTCTGCTGCCAGGCCCAGATCGACGCCCGGGCCACGGCCTTGCTGTTCGGATGAACGGCATCTTCGAGGTCGAGAATGATCGCGTCCGGCCCGGCCTCGACCGCTTTGGAAAAGCGCTCCGGCCGGTTGCCGGGAACGAACAGGTAGCTGATGGGAAGCGTGGCGTTGGTGCTGTGACGAACAGTCATCGGGACTCTCCTGAGCGTGCTTCAGTCGTGGGTTTTCAAAAAAATTCGAACACCTGTTACAGGGGAAAAACCAGGTTGAATCCCGGTGTCTTGAATCAACCGTCAACACCTTGAATAACAAGGCGTTGACGGTTTTTAAAATCAACACGCGAGCGCTTACTTGAGCATGCGAACAAACGGCTTCGCACTCCCCTGTTGTGTGTGTTCATTCAAAAATATTTGAAAACCTTACTTGATAATCGTTCCTGTTCGCAATATTGTTCGAGCCGCTGACAGGGTCAGGATTCAAATCAAGACCTGAAATTTTGTTCACGGAAAGTTCGGCGCAATGATGTCATTTACATGTCAGGTAATGGCACTTCAAAAGAGACAAGGCCATCAGTCATTGGCCTTATCCTTGCCTGCCTGAACCTTAAGGAGTGGGGCTCTCATGAAACAGTTTTGTGAAAATTTTATGAAAGAACATACCCCGTGTTTATTTGCAGAGCGGATCTGTCATCCGCCTCCCCCTCTTTAAACACTCGTATCTGACGAGCAGAAAGAACACAAAAATCGATAACGATTAGTTGTCGACCTGCAGATGGCGAATATCGACGCCAGGGGTTTTCTATGCCTGAATTAATTGCGCCGCAAATTAAAGAAACAACAAAAGCCCAATACCCAAAAGTGCTGAAACCGTTAATTGATCCTGTTATCGCCAATCTGCTTAAACATTCTCCGGAAAAACTTGTTGAACTCGTTAACCAACACGGGTCTCCACTGAATCTGGTATGGCCGCATGCATTTGAGGCCAACGTACAGGCGCTGCAATCGGTGTTGATACAACACAATGTCGACTACGCGATTTTCTACGGTGCCAAGGCCAACAAGTCGCAATGCCTGCTGGCTGCAGCATCGGCTTCGGGCATCGGCACCGACGTGTCGAGCCTGTTTGAGTTGCAAGCGGCACTGCGCGCCGGAACCCCGGCGGAACGTGTATGCGCAACCGGGCCGGCCAAAACGGCAGCGTTTCATCGCGCACTGGTGCAAGGTGGATCGCTGATTTGTGTGGACTCACTGGAAGAGTTCGGCCATCTCAAAGCGCTGCTCGACACTTCGCAACCACCGGCCAAAGCCCGGATCCTGCTGCGTTACAGGCCGACAAGTTGCCCGGCGAGCCGATTCGGAATGAGCGCGGAGGATTTGTTCCAGTGCCTTCAATACCTTGTCGAACAGCGTGAGTCGTTCCAGTTCGAAGGGTTCCATTTCCACCTCGGCGGCTACGGCTACGAAACCCGGGTACAGGCTTTCCGTGAAGTCACCGGCTTCATCGATGCGGCAAGGGAAATGGGCCTCGACCCGGTCATGATCGACATCGGTGGAGGCCTGCCGATGCGGTATGTAGACCCGCAGGATTACAACAGTTTTTTGCAGAACGAAAACAACCCGAGTCATTATCAGAACCGCCGAGTCCCCGACTCTTTTTATCCTTATGGCAGCAGTCTGACAGCTTGCCAGTGGCTGGAGTTATTCCTGGAGTCGGATCATTCCCCGGGAAAAACCATTGCCGGTTACTTGAAGAGCCAGAATATAAAACTGGCACTGGAACCGGGCCGTAGCCTGGTGGATCAAGCAGCGATAAGCGTCTTTCGCGTGACCCGCACCAAACAACTGGCCGACAACAAAATTGTGATCTTTGCCGAAGGCAGCAGTTTCAGCGCGTGCGAAACCTGGTTCTCGTCTGAATACCTTGTCGATCCAATCCTTATTACATCGAAAGAATCAAAACCTGTTCCGATGCAAGCCTACATCGCCGGTCATAGTTGCCTGGACGATGATGTAATCACTCATCGCCTGATCAACTTCGACACAACACCACAAACCGGCGATCTATTGATCTACGCCAACACCGCCGGTTACCAGATGGACTTACTGGAAAACGAATTTCATCGCCACCCATTGCCGCAGCGACTGATGGCGACATGTTGTACAGAAGGTAACTACGCATTCACACCTGACTATTAAGGGAAGACGTCCAGATGATACTGAATAAAGTTTCGGATCTTATTGGCAATACACCAATGTTGGGCATCGATGTTCCGGAAACCAACGCCCGGCTTTTGCTAAAGATTGAAAAGAACAACCCCGGCGGCAGTATTAAAGACCGTATGGCGCGAAACATGGTTTTAGCGGCGCTCAAGTCCGGAAAGTTGAAACCCGGTGGCGTGGTCGTTGAATCATCTTCCGGCAATACCGGTATCGGCCTGGCCATGGCGGCTGTGGAGTTCGATCTGCATTTCATTGCCGTGGTCGACCACCATGCGGCGCAGGACAAGATTGCGGTGATGAAGGCACTCGGCGCCGAGATCCGCTTTGTCGCCGGGACCTATCGGGAAGACGAAGTGGCTGTGGTCGAGCGCCAGCGGCTGGCTGCCGAACTGGCCTCGCAGATCCCCGGCGCGGTGTTCATGAACCAGTCGGACAACGCGGCCAACGCCGGCGGCTACAGCGATTTCGTCCGTGAAACCATCGCCCAGGCCGGTGGCCACATTGGCGCGTACGTCGGTTGCGTCGGCACCGGTGGCTCGATGACCGGCATCGCACGGGGCCTGAAACTGCACAACCCGGACATCGTCACCGTCGCCGTCGAACCGGCCGGTTCCATTGTCTTCGGTCATCCCGGCTATCCGTATTACCAGTCGGGAACCGGTACTCCCGCCGGCGACACTGTCGGCCTGGTGCTTGACTACAGCTGCATCGACCTGGGCTTGCAAGTCACCGATTCCCAGGCCTTCGAAACCGCCCGCTACATCGCGCGCAATCTGGCCCTGCTGGTCGGCGGCTCGACCGGCGGCGCGATCTACAAGGCGCTGGAACTGATTCACAAAGGCACGTTGACCGGCAACGTCGTGGTGCCGATTGCCGATGGCGGCGAGAAGTACCTGCACACCGTGTTCGACGACAAATGGCTCGAAGAGCGGGACCTGCTGGACCCGGATGTCGCGCCGCAACTGGATCGCTGGCTGGGCAAGACCCGCTGGCTGGAATCCGACGCCACTCCCCTGCAATTGAGCGTCGCCTGACGCGCCTCCCACACAGGAAAGTCTCTGTATGAAACCGCTGAAAGTCGCTATCTGCGGCGCAGGCCGGACCGGGCACCTGAATGCCATCCTGTTTAAACAGCTGCCCAATGTTCAGGTCTCGATGCTCACCAACAATCAGGAAGTGATCGACCGGCACCTCGCCAACCTGCCGATGCAGGCGCTGATGCCCGACGGCTCGACGCTGAGCGCGCGACCGGACCAGGTCAGCACCGACGCCAGCGTCGTGGTGGCCGACGCCGACATCGTGATCATCACCGTACCGGCCCACGCTCGACCGCAAACCCTGCAAGCCATCGCGCCGCATTTGAGCGCGAGCAAACCGGTGTACGTCGGCGCGATTCCTGGATTCTGCGGCTTCGACTGGCTGGCGGAGGCTTCGCTGGGCGAACGTTCGAATGTGGTGATCTGGGGCATGAAGGACGTGCCACACACTGCGTTCGATCTGCAGCCGGGCGTGTCGGTGAAAATGGGTGGCGGCAAGAGCCAGTTGTATGTCGCTCTGCACGACCGGGAATCAGCGCAATCACGGCAGCACCTGGAGGGAATCCTCACGACGCTGTACGGCCCCTGCGTGACGATGCTCGACCACTACCTGGAAATCACCCTGACACCGGGCAATCCGATCATGCACAGCTCGGTGATCTACGGCTTGATCGGCCCTTACGGCCAGTGGCATCGCAAGATCTTCCCGCAGCGTATGTGCTGGTGGACTGAATGCCCGGAGCTGGGCGCCTATTTTCTGGAACGCATGGATCAGGAAAGTCAGGAACTGTGCAGCGTGATCAGTCAGCGCCTGGGCATCGACCTGTCGTCGGTGAAATCCCTCAAGCAGGAAATCGTCGAAGCCTACGGCGAGCAGATCCGCGATCAGAGCAGCATGTTGTCGATCCTGCGCACCAACCAGGCTTACAACGACATCCTCGCGCCGATGATTCCGGCCGACGACAACCGCGCCGGCTACGTGATCGAACGCGAAAGCCGCGCCTTCAATGAAGACGTTGCCTACGGCCTGGTGCTGCTGGTGGAAATGGCCCGGCGCTTCGAACTGAAAGTCCCTTACATCGAAGAGGTCCTGCAATGGAGCGTTACCTATATGCAGGGCCTGCGCGACTCGGCGCTCGACTACTTCCCCCGCCATTGGCCGCGCACGGCGTGAGCGGGTTCAACATTTCATTAATTTCTCGACGAGCAGATAGCTGATATGGATGACTTCAAGACACTCATCGCCTACTCCCGCAAGAACGCCCTGCGACGGATGATCCGTTGCCTGTTTGCCGAAAACATTCTGGATCGCTCGGGGCTGCGTTTCTCCGAGGCCGGAAACGAGGCCACCTACGCGCTGAAAGACGGCCGCTCCCACGTGTTCTTTTCCAACATCGCCAAGGGTCCGGCCGACACCGTGGTCAATGACGGCGACGTGGTGCTGGTGACCGATGAAGGCGTGCGCCAGGTGATTCACACCCATCACGACTTGCTGGACGTGCTGCGCGACAGCTTCGATTTCGAGCCCACCGATGAAGGCATCGCCGGGCTCAAGTCGGACATGGAAAACAGCCTGATGAACGACGCCCATGCACGTCAGCATCGCCAGCAATGGAACGCACGACTGGCCGCCGCCACCCGGGAACAGGGCCTCGACAGCCTGACTGATTACTTGCGCCAACACGCCAGCACCAAGGACGCCGCGATCCTCCTCGACCAATGGGGATCGCTGGAAGGACATCCGTACTATCCGACGTGGAAAGCCCGCCCGGGCCTGAGCGACGAAGAAGTCGAGCAACTGTCGCCGGAGTTCAACGCCCAGGTGCCGCTGCGCATTGCCGCGCTGCGGGCCGACATGGCGAAAAGCGAAAGCATGCCCCACGTCACCGACTACCACAGCTGGTTCGCCAGCAACTTCCCGACTCAATGGGAGCAATGGAAAGCGTCGCTCAACGGCAAAGGCCTGGACGAATCCCAGTGGCTGCCACTGCCGATTCACACCTGGCATTTGCAGGCTTATGTGCTGAAAAACTTCGCAGCGGAAATCGCGGAAGGCATCCTGATCACCGACGGCCCGGACATCCAGACCCTGCCAACCATGTCGTACCGCACGATGATGCCGGTGCTCAAGGAGAGCGCGCCGCTGATCAAGTTGCCGATCGCCGTGTGGATGACCAGCGAACTGCGCAGCCTGCAGGCCAAGTCGATCCACATGGGCCCGCGCATCAGCACCGTCATCACGAAAATCCTCGAAGTCGAAAACGGTTTCGGGCAGCGACTGGAAATCTTCCCGGAAGAAATCGGTGTGCGCTACAAGAACGCGATCACGCAGGATGACCACCCCGGCCGGCACCTGTCTGTAGTTTTTCGCGCGAGTCAGCAAGCATTCGAGCGTACCGACGAGTGTCTGCCGATCACCGTGGCTTCTCTGTTCACTCGCTTGCCGGGCAGCGGTCGCCCGTTGTTCACCGAGTTGATCGAGCGTGACGGCGTTCGGGCCAATACCGCCCAAGTTGAAGACTGGTTCCGCCAATACGCCAAAGTGGTCACCCACCCGGTGGTGGCGATCTACCTGATGTACGGCATCGGGCTCGAGGCGCACCAGCAGAACACGATGGTGCTGTTTTCCCCGGATGGCAAAGCACGTAGTCTGCTGATCCGTGATTTCGGCGACGGCAGGACCTACGCTCCATTGCTGGAAGGACGCGGCTACACCCTGCAACCGCATGTGCAGCCGGGCATTCTGCCAACGGTGTTCGAGGGCGATATCGAGCCGGTGCGCATGTTCGTGCTGGACGCGGCGTTCCTCACGCACCTGCATGAAATGGCCCTGTGGCTGACCAAGGAGTACGCGCTGGACAACAACCGGATGTGGGACATTCTGCGTGAAGAGACCGAACTGGCCTTCGCTGCGGTGCGCGAGCGTGTCGCGCCGGACCTGTGGGAAGTCGAACGCAAGGCCTTCCTCAATGATCCGTGGCCGACCCGTTCGTTGTTGCGCATGCACATGATGCAGTACTCCAACTACCGGATTCAGCACACGCTGACCAACCCGCTCAATGTCGTTCAATAACCGAGGCTGACCCATGACCCATGCAGGTGCCATCGCGGGTTCGCGCGTAAGAGTCCTGATTTATCTTCTGTTCGCGATCCAGCTCATTTCGATGGGTGCGATGGAAATGAGCGGGCCGTTCTGGCCCGTCCACCTGCGTGGGCTGACCTCGTCAGACTCGCTCTTCAGCTTCGCCAGCATCGCCGTGTACGTCGGGCCGATGCTGGGCATTATTCTGACCAGTGCATTCTGGGGCCGTATCGGCGACCGCTACGGCCACAAATTGATGATGATCCGCGCCCTCGCCGGCCTGTCATTGACCCAGCTTGGGCTGGCCCTGTGCAGTGACATCTGGGTGATCCTGATCCTGCGCTTCCTGCAAGGCGCCTTCGCCGGCTACATCGCCCCGGCCCAGGCCTATGGCGTGAGCATCGAAGCACCTTCGCGACGGGCGCGACTGTTCGCGATCCTGCAGATTTCCACCAACGTCGGTTCGTTGCTCGGCGCGGTGGTTGGCGGGCTGATCCTCGATTACGCGACGTTCTTCTGGATCAACATGATCGCGGCGGTGTTGTGCGCGATCTGCACTGTGGTCGCGGCCGTCACGCTGCCGGACGTGCCGCCAGTGAAGAAAACACCGGTTGCCGATAAAGAAGCCCCAGTCAGCCACAAAACCAGCGTCTGGCAAGGCACGCCCCTGCTGTCGCTGCTGGGTGTCATGGGCATTTTGCTGCTGGCGCGGATGCTGCCGCAGACCTCGTTCTCGCTGTATGTCAGCTCGGTGTTCGAAGTCAGCAATTCGGTGGTCGGGCTTTGCTATGGCTTGCTGGCGCTGGGCTTCATTCTGTCGGCAACTGCGTGGTCGCGTTACTTCGAGCACCGTAGCCAGCAGGACACCTTGCAACGCATCACTTACGTTGTCATTGGTTGCATTGCGCTGACGGCACTGGCCGGCATCACGCGTAATCCGATCGTGTTCGTCGGCGCCTACTTCATCTGGGGCGTATTGCTCGGCGCCACGACGCCGGTGCTGATGGCGCTGATCTCCAAAACTGCCGACAGCTCGCGTCAGGGCTACGTGCTGGGCATTGCCCAAAGCACTGCGCAATTTGCGTCCATCGCCGGCATCTCGGCCGGTGGGCTGCTCAGCCAGGTCTATGGTTTGCAGTACACCTACCTGTTTGTCTGCCTCGCCTACGTCCTGGCGCTGATTCCCATCGTTGCGTTGCGCTACCGGCCCATGGTCATGCAACCGAGCCAGATCCCGCCGGGAGACTGATCAAGGAGTTTGCTTTGAACATTGAACAACTGCGCGCCGACACACCGGGTGTCGAGCAACTGATTCACTTCAACAATGCCGGTGCGGCGCTGATGCCTGATCCGGTGATCGAGGTGATGACCCGTCATCTGCAACTTGAAGCCCGGATCGGTGGATACGAAGCCGCCGGGCAGCAATCCGTTGAAGTGGAATATGTCTACGAAGACATCGGCCGACTGATCAACGCCCGTCCCGAAGAAATCGCGGTCATCGAAAACGCGACCCGCGCCTGGGACATGGCTTTCTATTCATTGCCGCTGCGGCCCGGTGATGTGGTGCTGACATCGACCACCGAATACGCCGGCAACTACATTCCCTACCTGCAACTCAAGCAACAGCGCGGGATCGAGATCAGGGTCATTCCCAACGATGAACAGGGCCAGGTGTCATTGCCGGCACTGCGGGACATGCTCGACGATGACCGGGTTGCGCTGGTGTCGCTGCCGGTGATTGCCACCAATGGCGGCCCGGTGCAGCCCATCGAACAGATCGGCGCCCTCGCCCGCGCGGCCGGGGTTCTGTTTCTGCTGGATGCCTGTCAGGGCGTCGGGCAGATGCCGATCGATGTGCAGAAAATCGGCTGCCATATGCTCGCTGCCACCAGCCGCAAATACCTTCGTGGCCCTCGGGGCATGGGGTTTCTCTATGTCGAAAAAACCTTGTGCGAAAACCTTGAGCCGGCGTTTCTCGACCTGCACGCGGCTTCATTGCTGACCCCGGACACCTTCAAAATTCGCGGCGATGCCCGACGCTTCGAAAACTGGGAATGCAACGTTGCCGCGAAACTGGGCATGGGAGCGGCGGCCCGTTACGCCCTGACGCAAGGCATCGAACCCATGTGGCAACGCATTCAACGATTGTCAGCACACCTGCGCAATCGCCTGGCCGACGTCCCGGGAATTACGCCGCAGGACATGGGCGCCATCAAGTCAGGCATCGTCACCTTCACCTGCCAGGACGCCAGCGCAGCACAAGTTCAGGCATGGTTGGCGGGGCAGGAAAAACGTATCAACGTCACCACCTCGACCTTCCGCTCGACGATGCTCGACATGCAGCAACGGGACCTGCTGGAAGTCAGCCGCGCATCGCTGCACGCCTACAACACCGAGGCCGAAATCGACGCCATGGTAAACGCGTTGTTGAGAATGCCCCGCAGCTGAAAACGGATGCTGATTCGCGCTTGCGTCGCGGGCTCTTTGTACACTAGCATTGGGAATACTTCTCAATTGCAAAACACTGCAGCCATGAGCGAAACCCTTCCCGCGAACAACGACAACCATCTGCGCGTGATCGAAGCGCTGTACAGCGGCCATCATGGATGGCTGTACAACACGCTGAAGAAAAAACTGGGTAACGCCATGGATGCGGCGGATCTGGCGCAGGATACCTTCACCCGGATCCTCGCCTCCCAGGTCACAGCCATCGAACAACCCCGGGCTTACCTGAGCTGCGTGGCCAAGGGCATTCTGATCAACTGGTATCAGCGCAAGGCACTGGAACGCGCCTACCTAGATGCCCTCGCTCATCTGCCGGCGCCGGAAGTGCCTTCTCCAGAGCTGCGCTTCGTGGTGCTGGAAACCCTGCACGAAATCGACGCCATGCTCGACACCCTCCCGCCCCTGGTCAAACGCGCGTTCCTGCTGTCGCAGATCGGCGGTTTGAAATACGCCGACATCGCCGAGCAGCTGGACGTCTCGCTGATCACCGTCAAGCGCTACATGAAACAGGCTTTCGTGCAGTGCCTGATGCTGGTGGAATGAATGCTCACGCGTCGCAGTGAACCGCCGCTCGATCCGAAAATCCTCGAGGAAGCCGCCGAGTGGCTGATGCGCCTGAGCGAAAACGACCTCAGTGAAACCGAGCGTGCGGAATGGGAATACTGGAAAGTCAGCAGCCCCGAGCGCAACCGGGCGTGGTCCCGCGCGCAGTTGCTGCAAAGCAAGTTCGGCGGCCTGCCGCCGTCGCTGGCGATGTCGGCGCTGGATCGTCCAAGTAACCCGGAGCGCCGCGCAGCCCTGGGCAAACTGGCCCTACTGCTGGCAGCGGTGCCCGCCGGCTGGGGCAGCTGGAAACTGGCGCAGTCGCAGCAATGGTCCGCCGATTACCACACCGCCGTCGGCCAGCGCCGCGAACTGACCCTGGCCGACGGCTCGCACATCACCCTGAACACCGACACGGCCATCGACGTCCTGTTCGACAGCCGGCAGCGACTCATCAATCTGCGCGAAGGCGAAATCCTCGTGCAGACCGCAGCGGACACCTCGCCCACGCCTCGACCCTTTCTGGTCAGCACCCGCCAGGGCCGGATGCAGGCGCTGGGCACGCGCTTCACCGTTCGTGAATGGCAGCCGCGTACCCAACTCGCGGTACTCGAAGGCGCCGTGCAGGTCGAACTGGCCGACAACCCTCAGCGCACACCGATCATCGTCAACGCCGGGCAACGCACCGACTTTTCATCACAGGCCTTTGGCTCGCTCAACCCGACCGACCGCAACGTCGGCGCCTGGACCCAGGGCATGCTGATGGCCGACAAGATGCGCCTGGCGGATTTCGTCGTCGAACTGGCGCGCTATCGCCGAGGCTTTGTGCGCTGCGATCCGGCCATTGCCGACTTGCGCATTTCCGGGGCCTTTCCCATCAGCGATACCCAACGTTCGCTGAACATGCTGGCGCAGACCTATCCCGTGCACGTCTCCGGGCACTTGAGCGGTTACTGGGTGACGCTCTCACCCGCCTGAGCAAAAAAATCACCGCACAGGTGATACTTTTTTTGATCTCGGCTGGCAATGAAAGGAACAACCATTCCACCTCGCCCATAGGGTCATCCCTTCATGCTCGTTGCACGACCCTTGCTTCCGGATCGTCTGCTAAAGCCCGTTATTCGCAGTGTGTTGCTCAGCGTCGTGCTGGGCCTGGCTGGCGGTGCGTTTGCGCTGGCTGCCGAGCCGGCGCAACTGGACGCGGTCACCGTTCGAGCCTACAACATCGCTCCGGGCCCGCTTGGCGTGACCCTGTCGAGTTTTGCCGTGGACGCCGGGATTGCCCTGTCGTTTCAGCCATCGATCACTGAAGGCCTCGTCAGCCCGGGATTGTCCGGCAGGTACTCGATTCAGGAAGCGGTGTCCCGGCTGCTGGAAGGCAGCGGGCTGGAAATGGTCGCCCGCAGCGACGGCACCTGGACACTGGTGGTACGCCGGGTCACGTTGTCGGACACCACGGTCGAAGGCGTCGACCAGCGCACCGACAGCCTGCCATCGGTGCTGCCGGGCGGTCAGGCCGCTCGGGGCGGACGCCTCGGTATTCTGGGCAACCGTGACACGATGGACGCCCCGTTCAGCGTCAGCAGCTACACCTCGACGCTGATCAAGGACCAGCAGACGGTCACGGTCGGAGACTTGCTCGAGCGCGACTCTTCGGTGCGCTCAACGGGACAGGCCGGCGGCATTGTCGATTCGTTTTTCATTCGCGGTTTTCCGGTCGGCGAAGGCAACCTCGGTGAACTGGCGTTCGACGGCGTGTACGGCGTGGCCTCCAACTACCGGGTGTTCACCGAATACGCCGAACGCATCGAACTGGTCAAAGGCCCCGCCGCCCTGCTCTACGGCATGTCGCCCAACAGTGGCGTCGGCGGTGTGATCAACGTGGTGCCCAAACGTTCGCTGGACGAAGACCTGACCCGCTTTACCGCCAATTACGCCTTGAACACACAAGTGGGCAGCCACCTCGACATCAGCCGCCGATTTGGCGAAGAACGGCGGTTCGGAGTGAGGATCAACGGCAGCATCCAGCAAGGCGAAACCGCCATCGAAAAGCAGTCACGGGAGGTCGGCATCGGCGCCATTTCCCTCGACTATCAGGGCGAACGCCTGCGCACTACCCTGGACCTGATCAACCAGAAAGAATCATTCGACGCCGCTTCCCGACCATTCCTGATCGCCCCCGGCGTGGACATTCCGTCGGCGGCCAACGGACGCACCAGCGTCAGCCAGGAATGGGGCTGGTCGGATACCCGGGACAAATCGGCGTTGCTCGGTGGCGAATACGACCTCAACGACAACCTGACGCTGTTCGCCCACGCCGGTGGCGGTCGATCGGACGTCGCGCGCATGTCCGACCAGACCCCGACCATCGTCAACGCAGCGGGCGACACCTCGTCGATCCCCGGCTATTACAAATTCGAAGTCCAGCGCTACACCGTCGATGCCGGTGCGCGGCTGCGGTTCGACACCGGGCCGGTCAGCCACAGCACGGCCCTGCAAGTCACCCGCTATCGCGATGAGCTGGCGCGGGGCATCATTTCCGGCCCGGCGATCCTGTCTAACATCTACCACCCGATCGACCGCCCGAAACCTGCAATCGCCAAACCCGATACACCCAAAGTCTCGCAAAGCGAACTGTCGGGCGTGGCCCTTGCCGACACCCTGTCGGTGCTCGACGAACGCGTGCAAGTCACGGTCGGGGTGCGCCAGCAGAACATCAAGTCGGACAACTACAACGCAGCGGGCTTCGTCACCACCTCCTACGACAAGAGCAGATCCACGCCGCTGTACGGGGTTGTGGTCAAACCCTGGGAGCATGTCTCGTTCTACTACAACTACGTCGAAGGCCTGAGCAAGGGAGACATCGCCCCGTCCGCTGCTTCGAACGCCGGCGAAATCTTTTCTCCCTACGTTTCCCGGCAGCAGGAGCTTGGGGTCAAGCTCGACTACGGCAGTTTCATGTCCACCCTGGCGCTGTTCCAGTTACAGAAACCCAGCGGTGAACTGGCCTCGGGCGTGTTTTCGGTCCAGGGCGAGCAACGCAACCGCGGCGTGGAGCTGAACATGGCAGGCGAAGTCACTCCGGGCACTCGCCTGCTCGGTGGCGTGACACTGCTCGACGGAGAGCTGACCCGAACCAGCGTTGCCGCCAATCGCGGCAACAAGCCCGTGGGCGTGCCAGAGGTGCAGGCCAACCTCTGGGCTGAATGGGACGTCCCGCAACTAGAAGGCCTGACGCTGACCAGCGGCGCCATCTACACCGGCAGCCAATACGTCGATCAGGCCAACACGCAGAAACTGGATGACTGGACCCGCTTCGACGTCGGTGCGCGCTACGCCACGCGCATCGCCGAACGGCCGACCACTTTCCGGGCCACCGTGCAGAACGTGTTCGACCGCGAATACTGGTCGGGCGTCGCCTCCTATGGCGCGTTCTCTCAAGGCGCGCCTCGGACCTTGTTGCTCTCCGCCACTGTCGATTTCTGAAACGTCCGGCCCGGTGCGGCGCCTGGCGTCGTGGTCCGATCCGGCTTTTGCAAAGGCATACACCATGGTTAATGTTTTTCGCCGCCGCCATACCTTCGCCGCCCTGCTGTTCGCCGGGCTGCTGGGTTTGTCGATTTCCTCCCTGATGCCAGGCAGCGCACGGGCTGCCGAACCGGATCCGGCTCTGGGCACCGTGACCGATTTGCAGGGCCGTACGGTCAAGGTTCACCTGCCGGTGCGCCGGGTCATTCTGGGTGAAGGTCGCCAGTTGTATCTGGTGGCTGCGCTGGACACCCAGAACCCCATCGAACGTATCGTCGGCTGGCGCAAGGACCTGATCCAGTCCGACCCGGACACCTATAACGCCTACCTGCGCAAATTCCCCGACATCGCAAAAATCCCGACCTTCGGCGGTTTCGAGAGCGGCACCTTCGACATCGAGCAGGCGATCTCGCAGAAGCCTGACGTGATCATTCTCAACATCGAAGCCCAGCACGCGACCGAGGATGCGCGCTACATCGAGAAACTCGACGCCCTCGGCATCCCGGTGGTGTACGTCGACTTTCGCAACAACCCCATGCAGAACACCGAGCCGACCATGCGCCTGTTCGGCAAGTTGTTCGGCAAGGAAGAACGCGCCGAAGCCTTCATCGATTTTCGTAACCAGCAGATCCACCGCGTCACCGACGTGATCGAGAAACACCACCCTGCCCGCCCCAGCGTGTTCATCGAACGCATCGGCGGTTACACCGATGACTGCTGCCTGAGCTTCGGCAACGAGAACTTCGGTCTTTTCGTCGACATGGCCGGCGGCAACAACATCGCCCGTCGGATCATTCCGAGCACCTTCGGGCAACTGAACCCCGAGCAAGTGATCGTCGCCAATCCCGACCACGTGGTGGTCACCAGCGCCGACTGGGAAGCCTTTGCGCCGGGCGGCCATTGGGTCGGTGTCGGCCCGGGCGCGGATCTGGCCGAAGCCCGACGCAAACTGGCCTGGTACACCCAGCGCCCGGCCTATGCCGGCATCAAGGCGCAGAACACTCAGGCGTTTCATGCGATCTGGCATCAGTTCTACAACAGCCCTTACCAGTTCGTGGCCATTCAGCAGTTGGCCAAATGGTTCCACCCGGAGCTGTTCGCCGACCTTGATCCGGATGCCGCATTTCGCGAGCTGCACGAGCGCTTCCTGCCGGTGCCTTATGAACCTGGCTATTTCGTCAGTCTGCAAAAAAACGAGGCCAAACCATGAGTTCGCTGGGCGAAGCACCGATTGTGCAGAGCGTCACCTACCGGCGGCTGGTGCTGCGTAAACGGCTGATCCTGCTCGGGCTGGCCGTACTGCTGATCTTCAGCGTGTTGCTCGACCTGGCCCTCGGCCCGGCAAAATACAGCCTTGGCGAAGTGCTCGAAGCGTTGTTCTCACCGGACACCGCTTCGGCACAAGTCAGGGTGGTGATGTGGGACATCCGTCTGCCGGTGGCGCTGATGGCGGTCGCTGTCGGCGCGGCGCTTTCGCTGGCCGGGGCGCAGATGCAGACCATCCTCAACAACCCGCTCGCCAGCCCTTTCACCCTCGGCATTTCTGCGGCGGCCGGTTTTGGTGCGGCCCTTGGGCTGGCCTTTGGCGTGGCGCTGTTTCCGCTGGCGGCGCAATACATGGTGCCGCTCAACGCGTTCATCATGGCGATGCTCTCCGCGCTGCTGATTCACTTCATGAGCATGCGTCGTGGCGTCACCGCTGAAACCATCGTGCTGCTCGGCATTGCACTGGTGTTTACCTTCAATGCATTGCTGGCACTGGTGCAGTTCTTCGCCACCGAGCAAGCCGTGGCGGCCGTGGTGTTCTGGACCATGGGCAGCCTGACCAAAGCCACCTGGCCGAAACTCGGAGTGATCTGCGTGGTGATCCTCATCACCCTGCCGATCTTCGCCAAGCGCGCGTGGGCGATGACGGCCCTGCGCCTGGGCGATGACAAGGCCGCGAGCTTCGGCATCAACGTGCGCAGCCTGCGTTTTCAGACGTTGATCATGGTCAGCCTGCTCGCGTCGTTTCCGGTGGCGTTCGTCGGCACCATCGGTTTTATCGGGCTGGTCGGGCCGCACATTGCGCGGATGCTGATCGGTGAGGATCAACGATTTTTCCTGCCGGCCTCGTTGCTGACCGGTGCGCTGATCCTGTCCGCCAGTTCGGTGGTCAGCAAGACCCTGATCCCGGGAGCGATATTCCCTATTGGCGTGGTCACGTCGCTGATCGGCGTGCCGTTCTTCATTTCTCTGATTCTCAACGGGAAGAAAAACTCATGGTGAAGCTGCGGCTCGAAAACCTCGGGGCCGGTTACGGCCAGCGCGAGATCATTTCCGGTGTCAGCACCGCGACGTTTACCGGCGGCCAGGTCGTGGCGGTGGTCGGGCCCAACGCGGCGGGCAAATCGACGTTGTTCAAGCGCATGGCCGGGCTGATCGATGGTCCGGGCGAAGTGATTCTGGAAGGTTCGAAAAAAGGTACGCAAGGCATCAGCTACATGCCGCAAGGCCTGAACGCCAGCGCCCGTTTGACGGTGTACGAATCGGTGCTGCTGGCGCGCAAGCAACTGACGCCCAACTGGTCGGTCCACGACGATGAATTGCAACTGGTGGACGAGATTCTCGATGCGCTCGGGATCACCGAACTGTCGTTCCGCAACCTCGGCGAACTGAGCGGTGGTCAACAACAGTTGGTGTCAATCGCCCAGACCCTGGTGCGCGAACCGGAAATCCTGCTGATGGACGAACCCACCAGCGCACTCGACATGCACCGGCAGGTGCAGGTGTTGAACTTCATGAAAGCCCTGGCGCGCCGCCGCGAGGTGATCGTGTTCATCGCCATCCACGACCTGAACCAGGCGCTGCGTTTTGCCGATCAGGTGCTGGTGATTGCCGGCGGCACCGCCCATGGCAGCGGGCCCAGCCATGAAGTCATCACCGAGCCGATGCTGCGCACGGTCTACAAGGTCGAGGCGCGGATCGAGCAATGCAGTCGCGGGCAGCGCCATATTCTGATCGATGACATTGTTTGAGGGTTGCCCCGTCAGATCGCAAAGGCAGGGATGCCGAAGCTGGTGGGTGACGGGTCAAAACTTCAGGCAAGCGAAACCAGTTTTGATACGCAATTGCCGGATGGACTGGGCCCTCTCCTGATCGCCGGCCAGGCTCAAATGTCCAGCTCTCGTGTCGCCTCTTTATCGGGTGGCAACACAATAAAATCCCGCCATGCCATCAAGGCTTTTTCAAAGGCTTCCAGACTTAGAAATTCACAATAATCGTCTTCCATCAGGAAATAGATTTTTACGCAGTCCTTTGAAAACTCTGATCCCCAGTCTTCACGACCCCAGTGATCGAATTCGACCTTTGACTCCTTCACTGATTTGATCCGCGCCAAACCCACGTCTATCCACTCCAGCGAGTGTATGTGCCCGCAGCCCCCATCATCGGTCAGGATGCAAGACAAAGGGCTCGCACCATCGTCCTTCACGACGTTTGAACTACAGTGCGGAAACAACTCGTCGAACGCTTCTTCCCAGGAGAATCGCAATTTCATTTTTTGGTTCCATGCACCAGAGATAACTGATCGACAGGGTTTGACACTCAAGCACCAGACTCAGAGCAGGCTCCACGACACCCCGACATACATCGCCATCCCCTCGCCCGGCGTCGAGCGTGCGGCGTCCAGCCCTTTATCGTCGTAGCCCGGCGTAACGGTAGCGGCGTAGTGCTTGTCGGTCAGGTTGCGCATGTCCAGCCAGGTCTGCCAGTCGCCCTTGGGTGCGTTGTAACCGAGGGTCGCGCCGAAGGTGGCGTAGGGATCGGCGTAGTAGCTGTTGGCGTAATCCACCGCGACTTTCGACACCAGTTCCGTTTTGACTGCCGCGAAGAAGCCCTGCGGGAAGTCGTAGCGCAGTTCGCCCTGGTAGTAATGCATCGGCAGGCCCGGCAAGCGGTTGTCGCCGAAGCGGTCGTCATCGCGGTAGTGGAAGTCGCTGAATGTGTAAGCCTGACGCAGGCTCAACTTGCCGCCGTCGTTCGCTGACCACAGATGGCTGTTGAGGCTGGCTTCAATACCTTGGTGCACGGTCGGGCTGGCGTTGAGTTCGTACGGCGTAGTCGCGTTGGCATCCGGCAACACCGAAAGCAATTCGTGGCGCACCTGGGCGTAATACCACGCGAGGCTCCATTCGCCGAGCGCGCTGTCGCCACGGCCGCCGAGCTCCAGCGTGGTTGCGGTCTGGTTCTGCAGTTTGACCGGATCACGCTGGGTGCCGGTGGCCGCGCCGCTACCGGCCGGGAACCGTACGTTGGAGCTGTAGATCAGCGACCACGGATGCGGCGCTTCGACCGAGCGGCTGAGGTTGCCGAACAGTTGGAAGTCCGGCGTCACCTGATAACGCAGGCCCAGACGTGGCGCGTAATCCCAGTCGCCGAGGCTGGTCTTACCGCCTCCGTCGGGGTAAGTCACGGCACTTTCGCGGCGGGTGTAGATCGCGGCAAGGCCCGTGGTCAGCCACAGGTCGTTGGCGATTTCCAGGTCATTGCCAAAGTGCAGAACGGTATCCGAGCCTTGATAAGTGAAGTTGCGCATGTGCGTGCCCGGCGCGTAACCGACGGTGTTGCCGCTTGGAATCCGTACCAGCTCAGTGGCACCGTCGTTGGGCAGGTGTTTGGTCACCCGCAGGCCAACCGTACTGCGGCTTTCGAGACCCCAAAGCGTATCGCGGCGTTTGTAGTCGAACGTGCCGCTGACATCGGTGTACGCGACCTTTAAACGGTTCGGGCCTTCACGCAGGTCCATCGGGTAGTCGTGATAAACCAAACCGGTCTGGATGCTCGAATCGTCGTCGATGTAGTACGTGGTCTTGTTGCCGATGAAGGTGCTGCCGGGCTGATCGCGGCTGTCGTTGCGGGTCACGTAGGCCGGGTTGGCCGCACGCGGATCGTGTTCGATGGAGTGCTTGGTTACTCGCCCGGCGAGGTCGTTGTCGGTCTCGCGGTGACGGATGTAGAAGCGGGTTTCCAGATTTGGGTTGAAGCGATAACCGAAGTTGGCGATCACACCCTGGCTCTTGCTGGCGGTGTGATCCTGATAGCCGTCAGAGTGCGCGTCAGTCATCGACAGGTAGTAATCGAAATCGCCCAGTACCTGGCCCGAGCTGACTTGCCGTTGCGCATAGCCGTGACTGCCCATGACGTAGCGCACATTCAACCGAGGCGCGTTGTAGCCGGTGTGGCTGACGTAATCGACCGCCCCGCCCAACGCCAGCGCACCACGATCAAAACCGTTGGCACCGCGCAACACTTCCACATGGTCGAGCCACAGTGGTTCCAGCAATTCATAAGGCGTACCGCCGGGGCCGGTCAGCGGCAGACCGTCGAGCATCGTGTACAGCCCCGACGCGTGAGCGCCAGGAGCCCGATTGATGCCCGAGCCGCGAATCGAGATTTTCACCCCTTCGTTGCCCGCTGACTGGGCATACACCCCAGGCTGATAAGCGAGTACATCCTGATTGCTCGCCACCCGCCCCTGCAACGGAGCGCGCATATCGACCACATTGGTCGCGCCGGGGACTTGCGCAAGCCGGGACTTGGCCTCTTCCACCGAAAGGTCTTCGCCAGTCTGTTCTTCTGCCCCGATCAGCACCTGCCCCAACTCCATGCCCTGAGACTCGGCTTCGACCGGACAGGCAAGGGCCAGCCCCAGCAATGCAGCGGGCAGTGTTTTGAGCGAAGGCATCGAGAGAACTCCAGACAGACAGTTACGGGCAGTGAGAACTGCGACGTATGAATGAACGAAGTAAACACATGGCGATTTTGTTTTTTGTCAGGTAAACAGGCGTCTGAGTTTCTGGACTGTAATCAAACAAAGGAGATGCAGGGATGGCCGAAGCCGTATTGAAGTCGAAGATGGCCAATTTTCTGGTGACCGACGCCGAAGTGAACTACGAGGATGTGGGCGAATTCTATGAGGTCGTCGGCAGCGGCAATGTCGGCGTGCTGGCCGGCGTGCTCGAGGGGTTCAGAAATCACTACGGCGGATTATGGGTAGGCGGAAAAGTGACCGTGACCCAGAACGCTGTTCACTTGAATGCCAATGCCATGAACCGCATGGCTCAGGACGGGACACTGGACGTCGAACTGCCCATGACATCGATCCGCAAGGTCACCGTCGAAGGTGGTTTCGTGACGAAGATCGTCCGTCTCGACACCGACGCGTACAGCGTCAAATTTCGCTGCTACGGTGCCAAGGATGTTGCCTCACTGATCGCCAAACAGGCCCTTTCGCAATCGTTGAAACGCGCCCGGTAAACGGCGCTTTGTCCTCTAGAGCCCTCGATCCTGACTCACCGGCATCAAGGGCTCGGAGGCAATCGCCCTGGCGGCGGCCAGCACCACGCTGCGCAGCCACTTCGAAGCTTGCGACCGGTGTTTGCGCGCATGCCACAACTGGTAGTAGCGCAAGGGCTGCGCCGGTACCGGAAACGGCTCGATCCGCAGCGGCAGCAATTCGGTGTAGTGCTTGGCAAACGAACGTGTGGTGGTAAACACCAGGTTCGATTTGACCAGCACGTAAGGCGCAATGCAGAAGTACGGCAAGGTGGTTTTTACGCGCCGGACCAGACCGCTTTTCGCCAGTTCGGCGCCAATCGTGCCCTGCCCGGACGCATTGTGTGTCATCACTGCCAGGTGATCCGCTTCCGCGTAGGCTTCCGGGGTCAGCCCACCCCGTGCAATCGGATGCTCCTCGCGCATCAGACAAACCAGATCATCGTCGCACAGGGGTTGCAGATGAAGATGCTCGGCCGGCGTTCGCCAGTTGCCGATCACCAGATCCAGAAAACCGTCCTCCAGTCCACGGGAGTAGCCGCCCTCGGCCTGCAGGTGCTTGAGCTCCAGCGTGGCGAACGGCGCCTGCGCATAAAAACGCTCGATGATGGCCGGCACGAAAAACACACTCAGGTAATCCGGCGTGCTGATGCGAAAGGTCTGTCGGGTGGTGGCGGGATCGAACAGGTCGACCGGATGCAGAATCTGCTCGATACCGTTCAACGCCTGCGAAACGGGCTCGATCAAGGTGAGGCCGTGCGCGGTCAGCACCATCCGGCTGCCGCTGCGCACCAGCAACTGATCGCCGGTCAACTCGCGCAGCCTGCGCAACGCGACACTGATTGCCGGTTGGGTCTGCCCGAGCAGCTCGGCCGTACGCGACACGCTGCACTCCGTCAGCAGCGTGTAGAGCGTGCGGATCAGCTGGACATCGCAGTTGGGCAAAGCGTTGGACACAGCAACCTCTTTTCCGGTGGACAGATTGATGTAGCGCTATATACCCGATGATATAGCGCTATTCATTTTCGCGTCCATGCGAGGGTTCATAGGCCGTGCTACCGCCAGTCCGGCAACCTTTTCAGAAGCTCGGCTTTTTCATGGGTCGCACCGCCCATCAGGACGAACCCCTGCATCTGGCTCTGCTGATCCAGGTAAATGGATTTCACGTGAGCAATGCCTTTGTCACAGCGCCCCGCCCACTCGGTCGACCACTCTCCCTCGGGGTTCATCGGCGACGCCACAATGGTCGGCAAGACGCTGGTCTTGATCGTCACCGGCATGGCGGGATAGGCGACCGGCGTAGGCTGCCCTGCCAGGGTCTGAGCCAGCGCCCGGGCCTGCAACATGATGGGCATCACATAGGGCAGCACCAGGTCATGAACTTGCGCGCAATCGCCCAAGGCATAAACGTTATCGGCGCTCGCACGCAAATACGCGTCAGTGACAATACCGCCAGCAACCCGAATACCAGCCGCCCGCGCCAGATCGACGCGGGGTTCGAGGCCAATGGCACTCAGCACATAATCCGCTTCCAGCACGCGGCCATCGGCCAGTTGCAACGTATACCCCTGCCCGGCGCGGTTAACCGCAACGGGCGCATTGCCAAGCTCCAGGCGCACGCCGATCGACGCCAGCGCATTGGCCATTTCCTCTCCGGCCTCTGCAGGCAGCAGGCGACTCAACGGCCAGGTGGCCCGGTCGACAACCCACACTTCATGACCGGCATGCCGCAAGTCATTGGCGAACTCGCAACCGATCAGCCCGCCGCCCAGAATGGCGATCCGGCTATCAGCGCTGGTCTGCTGACGCAGGCGCCGATAATCTTCCAGGTCGTTCACCGTGATGATCGCGTCAACCCCGTCACCCTCCAGCGCGGGGCGACGCGCATCGGCCCCGAGCGCCAGCACCAGTGCGCGGTAGCGAAGTGGTTGGCCGTCGATGTAGATCGACCGCGCATCGGTGTCGATCCGTTCAATCGAAGTACGTGTCCTGACCTGCGCTTGCAGTTGCGCGGCCATCTGCTCGGCGCTGAAGGTCACCAGTTGCTCCGGCAGGCGCCCGGTCTGGAAGGCGTTGGACAGCGCCGGTTTCGAGTAAAACTCGCCGCCGTCGCGGGTGACGATCAAGATTGGCGTGTCGCTATCCAGCTTGCGCAGCTCACGCGCCACGGTATAGCCGGCCAGCCCCGAACCCAGAATGATCACCGGGTCGGATGGCTCCGGCACAGGGTTCGGCTCTGCACTCTGCCCGACCTGGATCATCTGAAAGTCAGCCTTCCCTACCCCGCACTCCGGGCAATACCAGCTCTCCGGCACGTCCTCCCAGCGGGTCCCTGCCGGGATATCGTGCTCAGGCATTCCCACGGCTTCGTCGTAAATGAAGCCGCACACAAGACATTCCCACTTGAACATGGTCGATCCTCCAGTCAATCGATACGCAGCGGTTGAGTCAGCTGGTGAAGGCGCGCCCCAGGCCGAGCGCACTCAAGGCGCGACGGTAGGCGGTGGAGGAACGGTCGGCAGGAATGTGGATTTCCAGCGACAGATCCAGCGGCAAGTCTTCCGGCCGGCACAGTTCGACGATGTCGCGATCCTCTTCAAAGACCTGCTGGTTGAACGCATAGACATCCTCCAGCGGCATCTCCTTGTCGAAGTTGCGGGTGATGGCGCAGAACATGCGGGTCTTGCGCGCCGAGATCGGGCTGGCCGCGTTCAGAATCACCAAGCGGTGTTCCGGCTCGGGGAAGTTGACGGTCAGGCGTGCGGTGAACGGAGCGAAGACATCGAAGGTGCGGTTCCAGAGAAAGCCTTCCGGCGCGCGATGCTGCAGGCTTTTGGGGAAATTGCTGACGTTGCTGATGTACTCGGCGTGAACTCCGTACGGCGTGACCTCGGCCTTGTAGGTCGGCACCACCGGGTTGTCGCGCTCGGCGAAAGCCTCGTGGTGAATCCACGCAAAGTGCGCGACATCGATAAAGCCTTCCACCTGCCGACCGGCAGAAGCCGCGATGTCAATGGACGGCGGCAGGATGCGCTGGAAGCTGTCATCGGCCCAGGACGGCATTTCAGCGAATGGCGCGCTCGTGCCCGACATCAAGACCCAGATCAACCCGAAGTCCTCGCGTGTCGAGTACATCTGGATGCGATGGCGCTCGGTGAGATTGGCATTGGGTTCCGACGGGATACGCGTGCAGCGACCATCGGTGCCGAAGTGCAGGCCGTGATACGGGCAGATGATGTTTTCGCCCTTCACCCAGCCTTTGCTCAGTGGCGCCCCGCGATGACTGCAAATGTCCCGGGCGGCGTTGAGTTTGCCGCCGGCCCGGTAGAGCACGACCGGCTCGTCCAGCAGCGTGACGGCATAGGGTTTGTCGGTCACGTCTGCCGAGAAGGCCACGGGGTGCCAGTGTTTGCTGAGCGTCTCGCGGTCTTGTGCGGTGAAGGTGCTGCTCTTGGTGATCGGGTTCCAGGTAACGGACTGGCAGGCTATTGCGGCCGTGGACATGTGAGTTCTCCTTGACGTGGAAAAGGCACCGAAGGGGTGCGCATCCGCAGGCTGTTGGATGTGTTGTAGGCCTGCGGACGACGAGTGCGAAATCCATGCTAGAGATTCGCGCCGGCCTCGCCCATGTCGTGAAGAACATGTTGCTTATGTGAGATTCGATATACAGACGCAACCAGATTCAGGCACTGCCCGCGAAGTCAGCGTCCATCGCGGGCCGGTCGTAATCGAGAAGATACGCATGATGCCGGTGGTACAACTTTGAAAGCAGATCCTTGTTGGGCCCGACCACGTCCATCCCTCGGTCGTCGTAAGGGAAAACCATCACTCCGGCCTTCAAGTTGAACAGGTAGACCGCACAGCGCGGATTCGGCGCAATCGCACCAAAATCCGTGGACAGTGCACACCAGAGCATTGCCTGAAGCATCCTTGCGGGCACTTCGAAAGCGAGGTTGATCCAGTACTCGGGCTCGCTTTTGCAGAACCAGTCATCCGGATCGGTGCGTTCACTCCAGATCGAGCGTTCTGCGGGTATCTCGATACCTGCCGATCGAACGGACTGAAGCAACGCTCGATGGGCAAATCGCTGGCCGCCGGAGTGGAAGCGCAGACAAGTCACCAGCATGGGCTCGTCACTGAAAACGTCGGTGCAGATCTCGGTCGATTTTCGTAAGGCCAACAGGAACTGCTCGATCATTCCTCCGTTTTCGGAGAGTTCGAAACGCAGTCCTCCCGGGCAGGAATAAAACAGGGGCCTTGCGAAGGCCTGGTCGGTAAAAACCCGCTCGATTTCAAGATGAAGATTCACTGAAGTCCTTTTCGGTCGATGTGGCGTGGGCGGCTATACCGCCCTGTTAATTTTTGCACTTGGCCAACACCACCTGACAGGTACCGGGCGTACCGCCGGAGCGGCTTGCGTAGCGCATGCAGTTATCCATGGATTTTTTCTGTGCCTGGCCCAGGGTCTGTCCCCAGGCCAGGCCACCCTCGCCCATCGTCGGCACCGCTTTGGCATAGCAGCGATCACCCACGGCCGCATAGCGAGCCTTGCTGGAGCAGCCTGTCGTCGACGTCAGCATGATCGCGCAAAGAAAATACGCGCAATGGCGTATCTGTATCCGGTTCATCTCGTTTTACCTGCGCAACTTGGGACTGACAGGCTCAGTTTATCCGCAATGACCCGAGAACCGTTCATTGCTCCGTCGCCTGCCGGTACTGACGCGGCGTGAATCCGGTCGAGGCCTTGAATTGGCGTGTGAAGGCGCTGTGGTCGGTGTAGCCGCATTGCAGGGCGACTTCGGTGATCGGCAGGTCGGTGTGCAACAAGCGATGGGCATGTTCCAGCCGCACTTTCTGGATCATCTGACGGGGCGTCAGGTGGAACACGCGTTTGCAGTAGCGCTCCAGTTGCGCCACGGAAATACCGGCGATCCGCGTCAGCTCGCCCAGCGTCACCCGCCGATTGAAATGCGTGCGAATGTGCTCGTCGACAGCGGCCAGACGTTCGAAGGCCGGATGCGTCTCGCTGGCCGATTGCAGATCCACCGAAATCCCCGCCAGGCCGATGATCGCGCCATCGCGGTTGTACAACGGTCGCTTGTGGGTCAGGCACCAGCCCGGTTCGCGACTGCCGTACAGATGCAATTCCAGCTGATCCTCCAGCACCCATCCCTCTTCCAGCACCCGGCGATCCTGCTCGGTGTAGCCCGGCCCCAGTTGTGCTGGAAACACCTGCGCACTGGTTTTGCCGAGCAACGGCTTCAGGTCTTTCAACCCGCAGCGCTGCACCAGGGTGCGGTTGGCCAGGACGTAACGCGCGTCCGGATCCTTGATGAAAATCACCGCATTCGGGATCACGTCGAGCATCGGCAACAGTGCGGCAACGCCTGCCACCAAGGCTTCGAGAGTCTGGGGGCGATTGTGTTCATCGCCCTCGCACAGGCGCACAAATGCGTTCTGCATCGTCGGTGTTTTCCTTCGCGGGTGGATCGGCCAACGGCCCGCCATACGGCGTTCGCGTGCAGAGTGCAGCAACGCTTACGGCCTGTCGAGGCCTGCCGTCGCTCAGCGCAATTGTGCTGATTTCGTCATCCAGGCTTGCGCAAAACATCAATCACGCAGCGGCCGATGAGTTCAATGTTGGCCCGTCCCAGTGACATACACCTGCCTATCCAATAACTCACAAGAAGGCGACGCCATGTCAGGCCAAGGCAAGTTCAAAAAACAGCTTTCATTGATCGACCTCACGTTTATCGGGCTCGGAGCGATCTTCGGTTCGGGGTGGCTGTTCGCGGCCAGTCACGTTTCCGCGATTGCCGGGCCGGCGGGGATTTTTTCCTGGCTGCTGGGCGGTTTCGCCGTATTGCTGCTGGGCATCGTTTACTGCGAACTGGGCGCCGCGCTGCCCCGGGCCGGCGGTGTGGTGCGTTACCCGGTCTACAGTCACGGGCCGCTGCTCGGTTACCTGATGGGGTTCATCACGCTGATCGCGTTTTCCAGTCTGGTGGCGATCGAAGTGGTCGCCTCGCGCCAATATGCGGCGGCGTGGTTTCCCGGCCTGACCAAGGCCGGCAGCGGCGATCCGACGGTGCTGGGCTGGCTGGTGCAGTTCGGTCTGCTCTGTGTGTTCTTCCTGCTCAATTACCGCAGCGTGAAAACCTTCGCCAAGGCCAACAACCTGGTGAGCGTGTTCAAGTTCATCGTGCCGCTGCTGGTGATCGGTGTGCTGTTCACCTTCTTCAAACCGGAGAACTTTCAGGTTCAGGGCTTCGCACCTTTCGGGCTCTCGGGCATCGAGATGGCCGTTTCCGCTGGCGGTGTGATCTTCGCCTACCTCGGCCTGACCCCGATCATTTCGGTGGCCAGCGAAGTGAAGAATCCACAACGCACGATTCCCATTGCGCTGATCCTGTCGGTGCTGCTGTCGACTGCAATCTACGTGCTGCTGCAAACGGCGTTCCTCGGCGGCATCCCGACCGAACTACTCGCCAATGGCTGGGCCGGGGTTTCCAAGGAGTTCGCCCTGCCGTATCGCGACATCGCTCTGGCGCTCGGCGTGGGCTGGCTGGCCTATCTGGTGGTCGCGGACGCGGTGATCTCGCCCAGCGGCTGCGGCAACATCTACATGAACGCCACGCCTCGCGTGATCTACGGCTGGGCGCAGACCGGTACCTTCTTCAAGGTCTTCACCCGCATCGATGAAAAGTCCGGCATCCCGCGCCCGGCACTGTGGCTGACCTTTGCCCTGTCGGTGTTCTGGACCTTGCCGTTCCCGTCCTGGGAAGCGCTGATCAACGTGGTCTCCGCCGCACTGGTGTTGAGCTACGCCGTGGCCCCGGTGACCGTCGCGGCGCTGCGTCGCAATGCACCCGACATGCCGCGCCCGTTCCGGGTCAAGTGCATGGGCGTGCTGGGCCCGGTGTCGTTCATCATCGCGGCGCTGATCGTCTACTGGTCCGGGTGGGACACCGTGTCCTGGCTGCTCGGCCTGCAGATCCTGATGTTTGTCGTGTACCTGCTGTGTGGTCGCTTCGTACCGACCCAGCATCTGAGCCTTGCCCACCAAGTGCGCTCATCCGCGTGGCTGATCGCCTTCTACGCCGTGACCATCGTCCTGTCGAAACTCGGCACTTTCGGTGGCCTCGGCATCCTCGCCCACCCTTTCGACACGCTGGTCGTCGCCGCTTTCGCCACCGGCATTTACTACTGGGGCGCCGCCACCGGTGTGCCGTCGCACCTGCTGCGTCTGGAGTCCGAAGAGGATGAAAGCGAAGTCGCTTCGCCGTCCCCGGCCTCCGCTGCCAACCCGCGCGCTGCCGGCGCTTATTGAAACCTCTTGAAGGGAAACGAACATGAAACGCGTACACGTCATAGATTCCCACACCGGCGGAGAACCGACGCGTCTGGTGATGAAGGGTTTCCCTGATCTGCCCGGCAACACCATGGCCGAAAAGCGCGATGCCCTGCGCAACCAGCACGACCGCTGGCGCCGGGCCTGCCTGCTGGAACCGCGCGGCAACGATGTGCTGGTCGGCGCGCTGTATTGCGAACCGGTGTCGCCGGACGCCACCTGCGGCGTGATTTTCTTCAACAACGCCGGCTACCTGGGCATGTGCGGCCACGGCACCATCGGCCTGATCGCCTCCTTGCAGCATCTGGGGCTGATCGCCCCGGGCGTGCACAAGATCGACACGCCGGTGGGCCCGGTCAGCGCGACGTTGCATGAGGACGGCGCCGTGACTCTGGGCAACGTGCCCGCCTATCGCTCACGCAAACAGGTGGCGGTGGAAGTGCCGGGGTACGGCCGCTTCCTTGGCGACATCGCCTATGGCGGCAACTGGTTTTTCCTGGTGTCGGAGCACGGCCAGACACTGACGATGGACAACGTCGAAACCCTGACCGACTTCACCTGGAAAATGCTCAAGGCCCTCGAAGACCAAGGCATCCATGGCGAGGACGGCGCAATCATCGACCACGTCGAACTGTTCGCCGATGACGACCACGCCGACAGCCGCAACTTCGTCATGTGCCCCGGCAAAGCCTACGACCGCTCGCCGTGCGGCACCGGCACCAGCGCCAAACTCGCCTGCCTGGCCGCCGACGAAAAACTTCAGCCCGGCCAGCGCTGGGTACAGGCCAGCATCACCGGCAGCCAGTTCGAAGGTCGCTTCGAACGGGAAGGTGAACGCGTGCGCCCGTTCATCACCGGCCGCGCTTACATGACCGCCGACAGCACGCTGCTGATCGACGAAGACGATCCGTTCGCGTGGGGCATCTGAGCCGCCGCGCTGCTTTTCCAAACCTTTATGAATGACCGTTCCAAGGAGAACAATAATGAGCGACAACATCTTCACTGGCTGCATGCCCGCCCTGATGACCCCGTGCACCGCCGCACGCAAACCGGACTTCGATGCGTTGGTAGCCAAGGGTCGCGAGCTGATCGATATCGGCATGAGCGCTGTCGTGTATTGCGGCTCTATGGGCGACTGGCCGCTGCTCACCGAGGCCGAGCGTCAGGAAGGCGTGGCGCGGCTGGTGGCGGCAGGGATTCCGACCATCGTCGGTACTGGCGCCATCAACACCCGTGAAGCGGTGTCCCACGCGGCCCATGCGGCCAAAGTCGGCGCTCAGGGTCTGATGGTGATTCCTCGTGTGCTGTCCCGTGGCGCTTCGCTCGCCGCGCAGAAGGCGCACTTCGCCGCGATTCTGCAGGCCGCGCCGAACCTGCCGGCAGTGATCTACAACAGCCCTTACTACGGCTTCGCCACCCGCGCCGACCTGTTCTTCGAACTGCGCCGCGTGTACCCGAACCTGATCGGCTTCAAGGAATTCGGTGGTGGTGCGGACCTGCGCTACGCCGCTGAAAACATCACCTCCAAGGACGATGACGTGACGCTGATGGTGGGTGTAGACACCCAGGTCGTGCACGGTTTCGTCAACTGCAACGCCACCGGCGCGATCACCGGCATCGGCAACGCCCTGCCCCGCGAAGTGCTGCAACTGGTGGCCCTGAGCAAGCAAGCGGCCAAGGGAGACGCCAAGGCTCGGCGTCAGGCACGGGAGCTGGAATCGGCGCTCGCGGTGCTGTCGTCCTTCGACGAAGGCACGGACCTGGTGCTGTATTACAAACACCTGATGGTGCTCAACGGCGACAAGGAATACACCCTGCATTTCAACGAGACCGACGCCCTCAGCGACTCGCAACGTCGCTACGCGGAAGCCCAGTACGCGCTGTTCCGTCACTGGTACGAAAACTGGTCGGCGGAACAGAACTTCGCCTGACCAGCCGCTGCGCTTCAGCCCGCTGCCTACACCTGCGGCGGGCCTTCATTCTTTTTCAGGAACATGCCATGTCTCTTACGGGCAAACTGCTGATCGGTCAGCAAACTATCTCGGGTGATCGCGAGATCATTCAGGGAATCAACCCGGCCACTGACGCACCGCTGGAGCCCGCTTACGCTGGCGGCTCCGCCGAGCACGTCGAACAGGCTTGCGCGCTGGCCTGGGCTGCGTTCGACCGCTACCGCGAAACCGCGCTGGAAACACGCGCCGAATTCATCGAAACCATCGCCCACGAGATCGAAGCCCTAGGCGATGAGTTGATCGACCGCGCCATGGCCGAAACCGGCCTGCCGCGCCCTCGCCTGTTGGGCGAACGCGGACGTACCTGCCAACAATTGCGGTTGTTCGCTCGCACTGTACGAGCCGGCGAATGGCTGGATGTGCGGGTCGACAGCGCCCAACCACAGCGTCAGCCAATGCCGCGCTCGGATCTGCGTCAGCGTCAGATTGCGCTGGGGCCGGTGGCGGTGTTCGGTGCAAGCAATTTCCCCCTCGCTTTCTCCGTCGCCGGCGGCGATACCGCTTCGGCACTGGCCGCCGGTTGCCCGGTAATCGTCAAGGCCCACGGCGCCCACCCCGGCACCAGCGAACTGGTCGGCTGTGCAGTGGCTCGGGCCGTAAAGGTCTGCGGACTGCCTGAGGGCGTGTTCTCGCTGCTGTACGGTTCCGGGCGTGAAGTCGGCATTGCCTTGGTCAGCGATCCGCGCATCAAAGCCGTCGGTTTCACTGGCTCGCGCAGCGGCGGGCTCGCGTTGATCAAAGCGGCTCAGGCTCGCTCTGAACCGATTCCGGTGTATGCGGAAATGAGTTCGATCAACCCGGTTTTGCTGTTTCCCGCTGCGCTGCGCAATCGTTCGCAAGCGCTGGCCGAAGGTTTTGTCGCCTCGCTCACGTTGGGCGCCGGGCAGTTTTGCACCAATCCCGGCCTGCTCATCGCCCTCAAGGGGCCAGCGCTGGACACCTTCATCGATGCCGCCGCCGAACTCATCCAGCGCAGCCCGGCCCAGACCATGCTCACGCCCGGCATCTTCAATGCCTACGAGTCCAGCGTGAATGCACTGGCCGAAAACCCGCACGCACGCCTTGCAGCGGTCGGGCAGAGAGGAACAGCTCCGAACCAGGGTCAGGCCCATGTCTTTGTCGCCGAAGCTGCGGATTTTCTTGCTGATCACGCGCTGCAAGCCGAAGCCTTTGGCGCAGCGTCCCTGGTCGTTCAATGTGCCAACCACGATGAAATCCGTCAGGTGCTCGAACGGCTGGAAGGTCAATTGACCGCCACGCTGCATCTGGATGACGCGGATCTGGATCAGGCACGTTCACTGCTGCCGACACTGGAACGCAAGGCCGGACGCTTGCTGGTCAACGGCTGGCCGACCGGTGTGGAAGTCTGTGACGCGATGGTGCATGGCGGGCCGTTCCCGGCCACATCCGATCCGCGCACAACGTCGGTCGGCACGGCGGCGATCCTGCGTTTCCTGCGCCCGGTCTGCTATCAGGATTTCCCCGACGCCTTACTGCCAACTGCGCTCAAACAGTCCAATCCACTGGCACTGCGACGCCTGCTCGACGGCCAAAGGGAAGCCTGAAACCATGTCGAACATCACCCATGACATCGCCGTGGTCGGCGCCGGCATCATCGGCGTTGCCTGCGCCCTGCGTCTGGCGCGGCAGGGTTTGCAGGTGGTCGTGATCGACCCGCAGGAGCCCGGCCACGGCGCATCGTTCGGCAATGCCGGACACCTGGCCACCGAACAGGTTTTTCCGATTGCCGACCTGTCGATCCTCAAGCGCTTGCCGGCCATGCTCATGGACCCGATGGGGCCGCTGCGCCTGGACTGGAAATACCTGCCCTGCGCCCTGCCCTGGTTCACTCGCCTGCTGCTGAATCTGCGCTCGGCGCCGTTCCAGCGCACGGTGGCAGGTCTGCGAGCGCTCAATGAGAGTTCGCTGGAGGCCTGGCACCGGTTGCTCGGTGACATCCAGCGACCTGATCTGCTGAAGGTGGAAGGTTCGCTGCTGGTGTTCGAACGGCCCGAGTCGCGCCCGGCCATTGAAGCGTTGCAGGCGCGCTTGCATCAGCAACAGGTCCCGGTCGACTTCTGGCAGGCAGCTGCGGTGCGTGACAGCGCGCCGCAACTGAGCGAACACCTGCAGGGCGGATTGTTTTTCCCGAGCACCGGGCACTTCATCGATCCGTACCGGGTGGTGTGCGAACTGGTCAGCGCCGCCAAGGCCAGTGGCGTGCAGTTTGTAAAGCAACGGGTCGAGGGCGGACAACTGAATGCACAGGGCGTTTCGCTCAACACCGGAAGCGGCAGCCTGAATGCCCGTCGAGTACTGATTGCGTGCGGCGCCCACTCGTCCAGGCTGACGACAGCACTGACGGGGAAAAAAGTACCGCTGGACACCGAGCGCGGATATCACCTGATGCTGCCTCAGGAGCACAACCGGTTGCCCTTCCCCGTCACCTCACTGGAACGCAAGTTCATCATGACGCCGATGTCCGAAGGCTTGCGCCTGGCGGGCACCGTCGAGTTCGCCGGACTTGAAGCGCCGCCGACCATGGCGCGAGCCTGGCAGTTACATCGGTTGAGCAAGGGGTTGTTTCGTGAGGAGTTGAGTATTGAGGCGGCCACACCGTGGATGGGGTTCAGGCCTTCGCTGCCGGACTCGTTGCCGGTCATTGATCAGGTGTGCGAAGGCAAGGTGTTGCTTGCCTTCGGTCACCAGCATCTGGGTTTGACGCAAGCGGCAGTGACAGCGGAATTGGTCGAACGGATGGTTTCACCTTCACCTGGAAGCAAAGGTGACGTTCTACCGAAGATCGAACCTTACAAGCTCGCTCGTTTCCAGGGCTCGGGGCCAGTCAGTTGAGGGAGATATTGCACTGACTGGCTTCATCGACATTGATATGGCTCAAACGGCCCTGCTGGTCGAACAGTAACCAATCAGCGCCGAGGTATCGCACCTGCACATTTTGCAAAGGCCATTGCAGACTTGCGCAGACCTGGTCGCTTGTACGATGGATGAAACGCCAGCGACTTTGCTCATCCTCGGCGCCGTAGCCAATCACGAACCAGTGCTCGACAGGAAACACATGCAGGAGCGGTTCATTGGCAAACGCATCAACGTGTCCGGGCAGTCGGTAACCCTTGCGACTGCCGCGCTGCTCCAGCACCAGTATCGGATCGTCTTCGCCCTGATACTGAAGCCTCACGTCGATGACCACACCGAAGCGATCGAACAACTGAAAACCTTCAGGAAAGATCGCCTCGGGTAACGGCTCACGACTCTGCAGCCGACGTTCAGGCAGTCGGTAGCGCCAGAGCTGACAGCCAACCCCGGGCTCTGACAGTAAAAGGCATTCGTTCTGAACATCGTCCTTCATACTCACGATCTGACCGGGCAAATCACTGACCTGCCAGAGGGTTTCAAACCCGCGATCGACGTCGACCACTCGCAACTGCTGACCTCGACCGATAGTCCACGCCGTACCATCGAATGATCGGGCAAAAACGTCGAGCATCAATACACCCAGGTCCTTGACGGTGCGGTTCACCAGATCCAGTTTGCAGATTCGCCAGACGTTATCGCGCTTCGCCAGTGCAAGCGCTACTTGCCGACCATGGGCCAGGACGATCGTCTGCGCCGGTATCGGGAAATGGAAAAGCGTTTTGCCGGCCGCATTGATGAGCATTGCTCCGGCCTCCCCAAGGGCCACCAGATAACGTGCATCTTCCAGCGGCACTGCATCAAAAATCGGTCGATTGCCCCTTTCCGGCGCCGTCCACTCGAGTGTCGACTCAACCCGTTCCAGCGACCGCCTGGCAGCACGTGGCAGAGCGTGTTCCGGCAAGTCGGCTTGCAGCAGCTTGTCCTTGCTCATTTTGATCAGCGCCTTCAACTGATCCCGGGTCAACCGCCCGTGGTCACAGGCCTGATCGGCGATGATGGCGTGTACGGTGGCGCCGGCGAGCCATGCCAGTGCATGGGTCTCCGACTTCTGCTGCAACAACGCCTCGGCCAGCGCGGCACGCTCGGCGAAGCGCTGAGGATCGTCCCGCAATTGCTCGATCCATGCCCCGTACGCCACCAGAGTGTCGGGCAGCAACACGGCCCGCTTGACCAGTGCGCCCATCGCCAGCCGTCCTCCGGCAGCTTCGGCATTGAGCAACCATTGCGTGGCCTGCTCACGCTCGGCAGGCAGACTCCAGATAACCTCCACGGCTTGCAGCCACAGACCCTTTTCGCCCAGGGCCCTGGCCCATTCCAGGCGCAAGGCATCGGCATTTGCCGGCCATTTTTCCTGAAGCATCAGCACGGCATCAGCGAAGGCATCGTCGCGACGGGCGACCTGTAATGCTCGCTCCCAGTTGCCTGCCAGACTCAGCAGACGCACGATCATGGCCGCCGGCATATCCCATGCGAGTGCAAGATCGGCGGCCTGCTGCTGACGACCGTGTTTTTCCAGATAATCGAGGGCTTCCTGACGATCCTTCAGCAGTTCGGCGAGGACAAACACCGCCTCTTCGATTCGCAACTCGCGATCCAGACGTTCAAACGTCTGTCGGTAGATTTTCCGCAGGTGGGACTCCAGGTCCTCTTCGAACAGCATCGAACGACTCGGTCCCTGATGCTGACTGATCGCCAGTTCCTGACGACGCTGCGGGGTGCCGAACGCCTGCTCGACGCTGTCTTGCCCGCCGCCCAATGGAATGGCGTGGCGCAGGGCTTCCTCCAGATCGCCATTCTCGAACATCGCGAGCATCCGGCGCATATAGTCGGCCTGACGTCGGCCATACAACGCCGACAGACGCGAATGTTGAGTCAGGCGGGTCAACACGCGGCGCCAGATGGCGGGTTTGTGCCTGACGGGTTTGGCGCGCGGTGCAATCGGCGGTTTCGTCGCTGGCTGCGCCGATGCTTGAGGAGCCCGAGCAGCCCCTCCCGGCAATATGGGCTCCACCGGACGCAGCAGTTTGCGCACCCCCATCAACAACAAGGTGAACAGTACCGAACCGATCACCGTTCCCAGCACCACTGCGCCAATATCAGAAGGTGCCGAGTGCTCCGGGGCCACCGGCGTCGGGGGCAGTCCGTTGCTTTGGCCCTGCGTCGCCATCCAGAACAACGCCACCAGCACCAGAAAGGCCAAGCCGAGCGTCAGCCACGGCCATGACGGTTCTTCAGTACTTTTCCAGGCACTATTCGAGGGTTTTACGGGTTGGTCAGGCTGACTTTTAGCGGCCGTGCGCGGACGCTCCAGCAGCGCTCGCATCACCCCTTCGCGCTCGGGGCTGACCGGCCCCAGCGCGCCACCAAGTATTTCCCGTACATCGGTAGAGACCGCACGAGGTTCAGGTGCCGGCTCCGGCAATGCGCTGCAGCAATCGAACGTGTCCAGCAGGGTGAAAGTGCTGACGTCGATCCACTCACCCGGTGCGAGCGTTATTGCATCGCGCAGTTGCAGAGTGCTGACGTGGCTGCCGCGCACCAGCCAGACATCGGCGGCGGGCAGACGGGCTATTTCTTGCGGGGTCAGCGGCGCCGAACACAAGGTGTGGCCCTGACGGATCAGCGGCCATCCGACCAGCGCATCACACTGGACCGATACTGACTGACCAAACCGCAACAAGTCGCCGTCGTCGAAGCGGTAAGCACGCGCACCGGTCTGCCAATGATCGAGGATCTGGCGCGCACGCTCGGATTCGTCAAAGCGTTCGGCTGGAAACCAAAGCCCTTCAATCTGTTGATGCCCGGTCAGCACCGGACGGCGTATCAATGCTGCGTCATGCTCAAGCATCGGCGCCTTCCTTGTGTTTTGCCGCCACCTGGTTGCAGAAAATCTGCAGGCGCAGGGTACGCTGGGGAACCGAGTAGACCAGCAACTCACGTGCGCTGGTCAGTGCTGCAACCAGGCCACTCATCGGGCAGAAGCTGATTTTGACAATGTCACTGGCAGCGGTGAACAGGACACGCTGCTGTCCTTCGCTATGCAGAGCAACGGTTTGCTGATCAGGGCCGATCAAGACCAGCGAGTACGGGTCCCCCCTGTACTGACGCAACAATCCAAGACCCTTCCAGCCATGGGCCAGATCGACTCGTTCGGCTGGCATCGAGCTGCCTGTCGCCGAAATGATCTGCCAACGCTGTTTGCCATTATCGACCGAGAGCAACGCACAACCACCGAAGGACCGGTGCCACAGTCGACTGGCGGCAAACAACACCTGGCTCACGCCTTCGGTATTGCCGATCACATGACCGCACGATGCAGCGCCTTCGGCGCCAACCGAATGGGCATATAACCGGCCGCCGTCACTCCGTACATACGCCATCGTCTCATTGGCGACCTTGGCCAGCCCCAGCACGTTGTCGGCCCAGCGACGGGTTTTCGCGAGTGGCGACGGGGGCGCAGACTCACCGCTGGTGGCCTCCCAATACGCCAGATGTCCTTGGGTATCCAGCAAAAACAGGCGGCCGGTTCGACCACCGTTCAGCCAGACGACAGGCAGCAGTCTGGCGGTACCAGGCGGTAATTGCAGTTGCTCGCGAGGGGGCTTCTCCACAGCGCTCAAGCCGGGCACTTTCCAGAACCAGAGCCTGTCGTGCTGGCTCAACACCGCGCCGAGGTTGCGACCCGAAAAGGTTGCAGCCAGCGGCACGCGCCCGGTGCTCCAGAGGTTGCGGCGCACTTGCAGCGATTTTTTCTGGTGCTCTGTCGGCAGCTTTATCACCACCATGCCATCTTCATCGAGCAACCTCAGCGCTACGTGGGTACCGGCACTGGAGATGACCGGCGGCAGGTTGAGGGCGACCCGGGGTACTGTGCCCTTGACTGCCGGTGCTGCTGCCACCACTTCAGCTTCAAACTGACCGCTGAGCAACCGTACGGCCGAATTCTCTTCGGGTATCGGAAGCGACACACGACGGGTTGTCGCAGCCTGCAATTCGAAGGACAGGCTCTGCCCTTCGAGGCTGCGATGGATCTGAACCCGGTGAGTGCAGGACGGGCTGTCGGTCTTGGGCAGACGTTGGCCGACGACCCAGCATTCACCGGCCTGATCGGGCTGCTCTGCGAGCCACGCGCGCCAGGCCTGCCAATGCGCGTCACTCACCGTGTGATAGGTGCGGGCGTTGAGCAAACGCTTGAGTTGCGCCGAAGTGCCGAGCTCATGGAGACGAGGCGCCTCTTGCAGGATTCCCCAGCGCAACTCTGCACCCGCCTCTTGGGCGCGGCGTGCCAGCAGGATCAGCAAGGCAAGATGCACCAGCCGCGCGGCCCCCAACTGCAATGGGCCGGCATCAAACAAAACAACAATTAGTCGATTGGCCTGTCGGGAGCGAAATTGCGGGGCGAGAAACAGGTGTTCCCCAACGGCCACGCGACGCATGAATTCTTCGGGCACTTCGTCTGCCAGCAGCCATTCGCTGGACAACAGGCGCTCATAAGGACCACGGCGTTGCAAATCACCCAGTCCATCAGGCTCGGGCACACCGCCCTGATGCTGACCGCGCAAAGGGCCAAGGATCGGGTCGAGACGACCCAGCAGGTCGCCGAACAGTGGCATCTGCTCCGGGGAAAACCATTCCAGCCATTGCCGCCAAGGGTGCAAGGATTCGGGTAACTGCATCAGCGTCCTGCCCAATAAGCATCGATTTTCTGCAGATGCTGCGCCGTCACCGGCAATTGTCGATCAAGGGGAATCACCACCGCGGGATCGCGCCAGAGCAACAGCGGCGCACGGGAAAAGGCGTTGGACAACGCCTGTCCCAACAGATCGATTGGCACTTCGGGCTCCCAACGCGTGGGAAGCCAGAGTCCCGGTGCACGGGCATCCGTTGCGGCATATGCCACGCCGTCGACCCAGGGCAGATCATCAGCCGCTCCCGAAACCATCAGCATGTCGCGATTGGCGGTGGCTTGCAGGCGTGATGCCTGCTCGACAGGCATCAACTGCAATCGGGCATGCAGGTGTCGCGCGGCATCACCCCAGGCCACAGCAGCTTGCGGTTCGACAGGCGTCGACCGTGGACGCCAGGCCCAGGCCCTGGCCGAGACACTCATACAGCGGAGGTCATCAGGCGCGTCATTTGCCCACGGACGTCCTGCAATTGTGCCGGCATGGTCTGGCTGTCGAAGTTGGCGTCGATCTCGCGCAGCAATCCTTCAAGCAGAGGGCTCGCTGGCGGCTCGGCGCGCGTCAGATAGTCCTGCGCCGTTTCCAGTAGGCGATTGAGCCGCGACATCGGCTGCAAGGTCGCCTCCTCCACGGCACTGAACAGGTGGCTGTTGCTGGACTGCGCGAAGATCTCCCGCAAAACCTCACGGCCATGCTGCTGGGTTTCTTTGGTCGGCAGCACATACAGCAAGGGCCACAGGTCCGCTTCGCTGGCTTGCAGACGTCCACCGAGCAAAGCGGCGGCGGCAATCAACCGCTGGGATTTGACGATACGGCGGTCCGACAACTGAATGCCGGCCTCACGCAAACGGCGAATGGCCTGGGCCAATGCGGGGCGAACCTGGGTGAGATCAACATTTTTGAGCGCCTGACCGAGGGTGTCCAACTGGCTCAAACCCAGCAGTTGCTGAACCGGCCGCTGCTCGGACTGCCAACCACCGGCCAGCATGGCCTCCAGTTGATTGTCCGGTACCGACTCGACAAACAGGTGCAGCAGGAACCGGTCACCGAACGCAGCCAGCGCTTCGTCATCCGGCAGTCCGTTCGCGGCGCCGACACAGACTCGCAGCGGGCACTGAATCTGGGTGTGGCCGCGACGAAAGCGTCGTTCGTTGAGCACGCCCAGCAGCGTATTGAGAATGGCTGTGGAACCCAGAAAGACTTCGTCCAGAAACACGATGTCGGCCTCGGGAAGCATGCCGGTCACGTCGGTTTCTACCGTGCCTTCGCGCAGCTTTTTCAGGTCCACGGCACCGAACAGCTCCGAGGGCTCGGTGAAGCGGCCCAACAGATATTCGAAATAGCGCCCCCCCATCGATTGCGCCACTCGCCGCACCACCGCACTCTTGGCGGTGCCCGGTGGCCCGACCACCAGAATGTGCTCCTGGGCGACAGCGGCGAGGACAATCAACTCGGCCAACTGTTCACGCCCCACCAGGCCCTCGGTGGCCACACGAACGGCCTGGCGAATTTGCGCAGCTGCGCTCTGCAATGAAGCAATCATGGGGGTCTTCCCTGAAACTGAAGCCGCGGATTCTGCCTGAGCGCAAGGCTCTGTCACAAGACAATCAGCGAGATAAATGGCGCAATGCCATCATTTTCTGACGAGCTGGGCATTGACTCCCTTTTGATTGCGATATGAACGACAAAAGCCTGCTTTTTCAGGGCAGGCTTTCTGTTGTCCGCGAAGGGTTATTTCTGGTGTGCCGTCAGCGCCGCATACCCATTCATCAAATTGCGATAGTTGGGAATCCGCTGTGACAGCAGGTTGCCCAGCCCTTCGATGTCGTTGCGCCAGTCGCGGTGCAGCTCACAGGCCACCGAGAACCAGTTCATCATCTGTGCACCGGCCTGGGTCATGCGGTTCCATGCGGCCTGTTGCACGGTGGTGTTGAAAGTGCCGGAAGCATCGGTCACCACGAACACGTCAAACCCTTCCGCCAGCGCCGACAAGGTCGGGAACGCCACGCACACGTCGGTCACGACACCGGCAATGATGATCTGCTTGCGGCCGGTGGCCTTGATGGCCTTGACGAAGTCTTCGTTGTCCCAGGCGTTGATCTGGCCCGGGCGGGCAATGTACGGCGCATCCGGGAACATTTCCTTGAGTTCCGGCACCAGCGGGCCGTTCGGGCCTTGCTCGAAACTGGTAGTGAGGATGGTCGGCAACTCGAAGAATTTTGCCAGGTCGGCCAGTGCCAGCACGTTGTTCTTGAACTCGTTCGGCGAGAAGTCCTGGACCAGCGAAATCAGACCGGTCTGGTGATCGACCAGCAGAACCACGGCGTCGTCTTTGTTCAGGCGGTTGTAGGTTGCAGTGCTCATGTTGAATCCCTTTTTAGTTGTGGAAGTTCGCTTGCGTTCAAGATGGGCACAGATTAATGACTCGCCTGAAAGCGATAAATCACCTGTAAAGCGTTTAACCGTCAACCCAAACGAGACAATCCGCTCAATGCGTGGCTCAATCACGCTGCGGCCCCGACCTTCCCGCCGATCCTTGTCATAATGTTCGCCAGCAATACGTTCAGAACGACATCCAGGGAAAAGTTGATGCTCGGACGCAACACACAAGCGCCCACTGCGAACGACACGCGGCGCCCCGCCGGCAAAGCGATGAAGGCCGGTTCGACCTTTCGGCTGACCGTCAGCTTCATGCTGGTGGTGGTCGTGGCGTTTCTGGCGGTCGAGAGCTGGCGGACATGGCGTGACTATCGTTCGGTCTTTGCGTCCGCGCGCGATTCGGTGACCAACCTGGCCCGCGCCACGGCCCAGCACGCCGAGGACACGATTCGCCAGGTCGATGTGGTCACCGCCGGGCTGGCCGAGCGCGTCGAAGGTGACGGTCTGCAGAACCTCGATGTCCCGCGCATTCACAAGTTGCTGGTGCAGCAATCGAAAATCATGCCGCAGCTGCACGGCCTGTTCATCTACGGGCCGGACGGCCACTGGATCGTGACCGACAAAGAGGTCACCCCGGAAATGGCCAACAACGCCGACCGCGATTATTTCGAGTACCACCGCACCCATGAGGATCGGCAAGTGCGCATCAGCCAGGTGGTCGAGAGCCGCTCCACCCATGACCTGATCATTCCCATCTCCCGCCGCTTGAACAACCCCGATGGCTCGTTCGCCGGCGTGCTGCTGGGGACGGTCAAGGTCAGTTATTTCGTCGACTATTACGGCGATTTCCGGATCGATGACAAAGGCGCACTGGTGCTGGCCATGCGTGACGGCACGATTCTGGTTCGCCGACCTTTCATCGCCTCCGTGGTGGGTAAAAGCCTGGCGAACAGCGAGATCTTCAAGACCTACCTGCCCGCCTCCAACGAAGGTATTGCCCAGATCCGGGCGGTGGTCGATGACACCGAGCGCCTGTATGGCTATCGCGCCCTGACCACCTATCCGCTGGTGGTCGAAGCCGGCCTGTCGAAAGATTCAATCACCGCCCCCTGGCGTCGGGATCTTCTGAAAAACGGCTTCGTGCTGATTTTTCTGATCCTGGTCCTCGCCGGTTTCGGACTGATCGTACTGAGCCAGTTGCGCCAGCGGATCGCGATGGAACGGGAAATCCGTTCCGCCCACCAGGCCATGCGCGACATGGCACTGACCGACAGTCTCACCGGTCTTGGCAACCGTCGGCGCCTGGACAATGCGCTGGCGGACGAGATTCGTCTGGCCCGCCGTCAGGGCTCGTCGTTGTCGTTGATCATGCTCGATGTCGACCACTTCAAACGCTACAACGACCGCTATGGCCACGCCGCCGGCGACGACTGCCTCAACGCCGTCGGACGCGCGATCCAGCAAGCGGTCAAACGCCCCGGCGACCTCGCCGTGCGCTACGGCGGCGAAGAATTCACCGTGCTGCTGCCCAACACCGAGAACGCCGGCGCCATCCAGGTTGCCGAGGACATCCTGCAAGCCATCCGCTCGCTGGAACTGGAACATTCCGGGCATCCCCTCGGGTACGTCACCGCCAGCGCCGGCATTGCGACCCGTCATCCGGTTGACGACGCGGTGACGCCGGCCATGCTGCTGAAGTCGGCGGACACCTGCCTGTATCAGGCGAAGCGGCTGGGGCGCAATCGTTGGTGTTCGGCGGATGAGTCGGTGTGATAGAGGTATCGGTCAATCTTCGCGGGCGGATTTCGGAAGATCCGTGATCAACGTCTTCGGCTCCAGATACGCACTCATCCCCCACTTGCCCATTTCGCGCCCCAGCCCCGAGTGTTTGAATCCACCAAAAGGAGCTCGCGGTTCGTGGGCCAGGGTGTTGATGAGCACGCGTCCCGAATCGATCTGGCGGGCGATGCTCACACAGCGCTCGGGATTCTGACCCAGCACCAGGGCGCTCAGCCCATAGTCCGTGTCGTTGGCAATGCGGATCGCATCGGCGTCGTCTTCGTAAGGGATGATCGTCAGCACGGGGCCGAAGATTTCCTCGCGCGCGATCCGCATCTGGTTGTTGGCGTCGGTGAAGATCGTGGGTTTGACGAACCATCCGGCGTGCAGGCCTTCAGGTCGACCTTCGCCACCCGCCAGCAACCTCGCGCCCTCGTCCTGGCCGATACGAATGTAGCGCTGCACTCGGTCCCATTGTTTCTGGCTGACCATCGGGCCGATATCGGTGTCGGTATTGCGCGGGTCGCCCGATTGAAACTGTGCGACGCCCTCCTTCGCAGCCTGCTCGAACTCCGCGAGCCGTGAAAGCGGGACCAGAATGCGCGTGCCCGCGATGCAGGCCTGGCCACTGTTGAGGAATCCGGCGTGCAGCGCCAGCGGCATGATCGCCTGAAAATCCGCATCATCGAGTACTACGGTGGGTGACTTGCCGCCGAGTTCCAGGGTCACGCGCTTCAGGGTGTCGGCGCCGGTCCTGACTAGATGCTGACCGACCGCGGACGATCCCGTGAACGAGATCTTGGCCACGTCTGGATGCCGGGCGATCTCCTCGCCAACCACGTCGCCTCGTCCGTTGACGATGTTGAAGACACCCGGTGGCAGCCCCGCTTCGTGCAACGCCCGGAGCACGACCTGCGTCTGCAACGCGCTCATCTCGCTGGGCTTGATGACGGCGGTGCAACCCGCCGCCAGTGCGGTGGCCAGCTTGTTGCAGATGAAGCCGGCATTGCTGTTCCACGGCGTGATCAGCCCGGTCACGCCCACGGGCGTCAGAATGACCTTGGCCATACCGGCCTGCTCTTCGAAGTCGAACGCCTGCAGTGCCTCGATCGCTTGCGCAATTACATCAGCCGGGTACGTCGCCATCCAGCGCCCGCGAACCGCGGGCGAGCCGTACTCCTCAAGGATGGCTTCCAGCAGTTCTTCCTCTCTAGCCGCCACGGCCTTGTGCATGCGTTGCAGGGCGGCGATGCGTTCCTCTCGCGAGGTACGAGACCAGGCCGGGAACGCAGCCTTGGCGGCGGCGATGGCACGCTGGGCGTCAAGTGCATCGCCCAACCGGACCTGACCGATGACTTCCTCGGTGCTCGGGTTATGGAGGTCGAACCATTCCTGACCGTGTGGGAGGACGTACTCTCCGTTGATATAGATGTGTTCAATGCGCTGCATGGCAACTCCTCGCTGAGATTGACCCGCTTGAAGCGAGCCTCGATGAAGCGAAGTCTAAGAAGGGTTTATTGTTCCGATAAGCTATCCTTTGGCTGATGAAACATCCCTATTTTCAGGACAATCCATGCACAGAACAGGAATGACCGAGCTGGAAGTGGTACTGGCCGTCGCCCGGCGCAACAGTTTTCGCGGCGCGGCCCAGGAATTGGGCATGTCCACTACCGCCGTGAGCAGCGCGGTGGCCGGCCTCGAAGCGCGCCTGAAGGTGCGCCTGTTCAACCGCTCCACACGCAGCGTTGCCCTCACCGACATCGGGCAGCGCTATGTGGAGCGCATCGCCCCGGCCCTGGCGCAGATCAAGAGTGCCGGCGAAGAGGCCAGCGTCGGTCTCGACGAACCCAGCGGCACACTGCGCATCAACGCACCGCACGGCGCCGCGTATCTGCTGCTGGAGCCGCTGCTCAATCAGTACGCACGGCGCTATCCCGAGGTGCGCATCGATGTCGTCAGCGAGGCCAGCATGGTCGACATCGTTGCCGGGGGCTTCGACGCCGGGATCCGCCTGGCCGAGTCCGTGCCGCAAGACATGATTGCGGTGGCGCTGTCAGGCGACATCCGCATGCTCATGGTGGCAACGCCGGAGTACCTCGAACGCCATGGCGTGCCCGAACACCCACGGGATCTGCTCACCCACCAGAGCATCGGCATGCGCATGGCCCACGGCGGTCTCTATCACTGGGAGCTGGAACGCGACGGCGAGAAACTGCAGATGGATCTGCCGACGCGCTTCGTGTTCAACGAATTGCTGGCGATCAAACAGGCCGTGGTGCTGGGCCTGGGCATCGGTTTTATTTCCGAGTGGTTCATCCAGGAGGAACTGGCAAGCGGCGCGCTGGTGCCGGTGCTGATGCCGTGGTGTCCGTCGTTTGGCGGGTTGAGGCTTTACTACTCGGGCCATCGCTTCGTGCCCGCGCGGTTGCGTGCGCTGATTGATCTGGTGCACGAGTTGCGGCCGACCTTGAGCGATATCAGGAAGGGACAGCATTGATAACGGGCGTTAAATTGCAGGTATTTGTCACGGAAAACGAAGCGCGACTGCTCGGTACTCCCTCGGCGTTCAGTACCGTGTCCCGGGCTATCCGCAAATGCAAGGTGGGCACAAGCATCCACCTGCCGCTGGAAAGCAGCCGGTCGCCATTCACGTCATTGGAAATCCGGTGCACCGCGGGTTCCGCCGTTGTTGCCGTCATGGATGGCACGCTGCTCGTCGCTTACCCGGAAAAACTGCGACGCCGATTGTCTCCGTATTTTGCAATGCCGGCAGAGACTCCATCAGGATCGACTTTCTTCATCAACGCGTCACAAATAGACGTTCTTCATGACCTGACCGGGGAATCACTGCAAATGATCCTGCAAGTCGTGGGGCCTGATCAGGTTTGAACTTGCGTTGGCATGAGCATTTTGGGCCTTAGGCAGTCAATTGTCGGCGACGACTTCCGGCCAAAACACACGTTCAATCACAGTGATCGGTTTCCCCGGACTCCTGTGACAGAACCCCCTGATACCCCCCGACTTCAGGGGCATATGAAACAAACCGGCCGCCGACAGCCTTCTCCAGCAAAATCCGACCACAGCGCTGGCATTCATAAACGGTGGTTTGTCGGCTGGCATGGATGCTGGATATCCGGTCCTCCAGGGCATTAGCGGCGCTTACCCAAGGCGCGAGTACTCCATAGGCTTTGGCGATCGCGGCCTTGTCTCCTGACTCCGCAGCCGCCACCAGCGGTGCGATCTCACGACGTAGCTCATCCCAGAATGCATCTTCCTCCTGGTCGCGCAGCAAGCTGGCCTTGTAGGGCAAGCTGTCGGTCTGATCGACAATTACATGGCCACACTTGCATCCTATTTTGCTCATTTACAGTTCAATACCTTCAGGTTCGATCAATGGGTCAAACGGGCGACCTTGGTCATCCAGGCCTCGGGGCACTGGAAACCCGGGGACACCTGACTTGAGCGCGATGGCTCCATCAATATCAGGCGCATTGGCTCTTTTCTTGAGGATCCGTGACTCTAGACTGGTTCCCTTCCCACGATTCAACTGGAAAGGAACCCATTCAAGTGCACGATTTCGACTGCCAACCCGTTTTATGCGGGAGCACACTGAGGCTCAGGCCTCTGACCGAAAACGATTTTGAAGGCCTGTTTCTGGCGGCCTCGGACCCGCAGATCTGGGCAGGCCACCCCGCCAGCGACCGCCATGAGCGGCCGGTATTCGAAACGTACTTCGCCGCGCGGCTGGCCACCGGTAAAACCCTGGTCGTCATCGATATCGACTCGGGGCTGATCGTGGGCATGTCGAGTTATTACACACCGCCCGACCTGCCGGACAGTATCGCCATCGGGTATACCTTTCTGGTGCGGGCGAAATGGGGTGGCGAGACCAATCGCGAGCTGAAACGGCTGATGGTGGAACACGCCTTCAAAGTCTACGACACGGTCTATCTGCACATCGCTCCGTCGAACATCCGCTCGCAGAAAGCCGCCATGAAGATCGGTGCGGTGCACTTGTATGATGCCGAGCTGACGCTGTCCACGACGCCGGCCTGGTGCAAGTGTTACGGGCTGACCAGGGAGCAATGGGCTACAAGCCAGCCAGAAAATCAGAGATGACGGCCACAATCTTCCTTCACGCACCCGCCCCAAACACAGCCCTCGCAAAATCCACGAAGCTTCGCAACTTGGGCGTCAACCGAGGGTCCGGTGCGTACAGAAGATTCATCGGGGAGACCGGGACGTTGTAGTCCGGCAGCAACCCCACCAGCGTTCCGCTTCTCAGCGCATCCTTGACCAGTTCCAACGGCAACAGCACCACACCCAGCCCGGCCACCGCTGCCGACAGCAACGGGTCGGCCTGATTGATCGTCAATCTGCTTTTAATCGGCACGTCGATGCAACCGTCCGGCCCTTCGAGGCGAATGTGGGAACGACCGTCGGAATAGGCGAACGCCAGGCATTCATGTTCCTGCAGATCCAGCGGGGTCGTGATCGGTGGACGCCTGGCCAGATAGGCAGGCGCCGCGCACAGCACCATTTGATAGGGCTTCAAAGGCAATGCCTTCAGGCCGCTGTCAGACAGTTCACCGATTCGAAACACCACGTCATACCCGCCCTCCAGCAGGTCAACGAGTTCGTTGGACAGGGTCAGATCCACCGACACCTGCGGATACCTGACCATGTACTCCAGCAGCCGAGGCGCCAGCGTGCTGACGCCAAAGGTGACCGGTGCGTTGATTCTGAGGCGGCCACTGGGCACGCCTCGAGTCATCGCGGCCATTTCTTCGGCGGCGTCCATGTCAGCCAGGATCAGCTTCGCCCGTTGATAGAACGTACGGCCGAAGTCGGTCAGGCTCTGTTTGCGGGTCGTGCGATTGAGCAGCGAGACACCCAGATGCTGCTCGAGCATCTTCACCTGTTTGCCGACCAGTTGCGGGGACAGATTGAGCTCATCGGCCACCGCGCTGAAGGAGCCAAGCTCCACCGCTTTGACGAAGACGGCCATCAATGTGAGGCGATCCATTGGAAACCCTGCGTTTCTAGTGTTGCGCTATCGTAGGTCTTTATCCGGCCCGGGCCAAAGCCTAAATTGACGGCCATGGCAACGACGCGCGCAACTGCAGCAGGCGCGTTATCACTGGAACTCAGGTCGTTCACACCGGCCTTATTGATCACAGAAGAGGTAACCATGGCACGCATTGTCAGGATTCATGAATACGGCGACGCAAGCGTTTTGAAACTGGAATCGGTCGATGTCCCGGCGCCGGCATCCGGCGAGGTGCAAATCGAGGTCAAGGCCTTCGGACTGAATCGGGCCGAGGTGATGTTCCGCAATCACGCCTATCTGCAGGAAGCGCAATTTCCCAGCCGCCTCGGTTATGAAGCGGCCGGTGTGGTAGCTGCCGTCGGTGCCGGCGTCAGCGAGTTCAAGGTCGGCGACGCGGTCAGCCTGATTCCGCCGCTGGACATCGCCAAATGGGGCACCTACGGCGAACTGGCCAACGTGCCCGCAGAGCTGACGGTCAAACACCCGTCGAACCTGTCTTTTGAACAGGCTGCTGCGTCCTGGATGCAATACGTCACGGCGTGGGGCGCGCTGGTCGAACAGGCCAAGCTGACGAAGAACGATTTTGTGCTGGTCACTGCCGCCTCCAGCAGCGTCGGCCTGGCAGCCTTCCAGATTGCCCGAATGGTCGGCGCGACTTCGATTGCCGTGACCCGCACCCGCGCCAAGAAGCAAGCCTTGCTGGACGCCGGCGCCGCGCACGTCATCGTCAGCGATGAAGAGGATATCGTCGCCGCCGTCATGGCCCTGACCGATGGCCGGGGCGCACGCGTGGTGTTCGATCCGATTGGCGGCCCCGGGTTCGAACAGCTCACCCAGAGCATGGCCCGAGGCGGCATTCTGCTCGAGTACGGCGCCTTGAGCCCGGAACCCACGCCGTTCCCGCTGTTCACCGTGCTGGGTAAAAGCCTGACGCTCAAAGGCTATCTCTACGCAGAGATCGTCGCGGATCCTGCGGCGCTGGCCCGAGCCAAGGCGTTCATTGGCGACGGCCTCGCATCAGGCGCGCTGCAACCGATCATTGCGAAGACGTTCGCCCTTGAGGACATTCAGGAGGCGCATCGCTTTCTTGAGGCGAATCAGCAGGTCGGAAAGATTGTCGTGACCGTTTAAGGATATGATCCGGGAAACCAGGCCTCAATGGACCGATGTCTATGCCCGTTTCCCGGATTCGCCCTTCACCGGCTCCCCTGCTGAAACCCGGCGAGACGGTGGTGGTGTTCGATGGCGTCTGCAAGTTGTGCAATGGCTGGGCGAAATTCCTGATTCGCCATGACCGCCATCAGCGAGTCCGGCTGGCTGCGGTGCAGTCTCCCGAAGGGCAGGCGCTGCTCGCCTGGGCAGATTTACCCCTCGATCAGTTCGACACCATGGCGGTCATCCGCGACCGACACTATTGGGAGCGCTCCGATGCCTTTTTCGAAGTCGTTGCCCAACTGCCCGCCCGCTGGCGTCCATTGCAATGCTTGCGCATTTTCCCACGCGGGCTTCGGAACTGGGCCTACGATCGTATTGCACTGAATCGTTATCGGCTGTTTGGACAATATGACACCTGTCTTCTGCCTGACCCCGATCATGAACAACGCTTTCTGAAGGCTTCGCTACAGAAAGAGACCTAGCACCTGCACGGGCGTCATCTTCGTCACCATCATCAAGACGATCACGAACATCCCCAGAAAACCGGCCACCCCCATCCAGAACCATTTCCGGTAGACCGAGCGGTACTCATCCGCGAGCCCTCCTCCGGTCTCGACCGCATTCGAAGCCATTACGTACAAGCGCTTCTGCAGCACCAGCACCGGCAGCCAGAGCGACCCCACGCAAAGAAAGATGATCAACGAGGTCAGCACCCATTCCGTGGTCAACGGCAGGCCGGCCAGCCTGATCAGTCCATAGCCCGATGCGATCTGAATGAAGCCTGCCGGGGTGGTGATCCAGGCGTCGAAGCGCACGACCATTTTCGCCACGTGAGCGATCACCTGAGGATTGGCGGTGCGGCTGGCAGCGATCAGGTAAAGGTAGGAACCCATGCCGAATCCGAACAGGAAAACCGCGGCAATCACATGGATGTATTTGAGGCACAGATAAAGCATGGTCAGCGCTGCCCGTCAGAGAAATGCACGGACAGGCTGAGGTTTTCAGGGTCGTTGATTGCAGCCATGTATTCGTCGACGGTGATTTCGCCCACGCAAGGCCGGGCGCCGGGCTCAGGCACATAGCCTTGGGCCATTTTGGTGGCCAGGGCAACAGCGGCGCAGCTCGGGATTTCCGGGCCCTTGTCATTTCCGGCCGTGAGTTGAGCGGTCATGGACAGCGGTTGTCCTTCAACCCCGAGACCTTGCACGTCGATGTACATCGCGCTTTTGCCATCGCCGAATTGCTCGAAGCGGGTGCCCAGGCGATGCAGTCGCGCAGCCCAAGGCGCATGGTCCCGAATCAACCCCATCTTCTGGGCCTGTGCAAACAGGGCATTGGCGACACCGCCGAGCTTGAGCCCGGCACCGGCCTTGAAGCTCAGTGTCCGGGCGCCATAACGACCGGCGAAAATATCCATGTCTGGTACGTCGACATTAGCCAGCAAGCGGGTGCCCAGATGCGGCATCCTGCGCAGCGTCAAATCCTGCCAGCCCGGCACCTCGTGAACCCGGCCATCCTTGAGCTGCTTGATCGGCTTGCCCGCGTAGGCAAGCACACCTTCGACAGTCGACAGCCCCGGCATCTTCGCGGAAGAGGAAATGCCATGCTCGATCGAGTCGATACGCTGGAAGCGATACCGCTGCTGATCGATGATGGCCGAAGACAGGGTCGGCACCGAACTGCACCCGCTAAGAATCACAACGCCCGCCTCTTTCGCGCGCGCATCGAGTACAGCAATACCGTTGACGAAGGTTCGGCAGTCGGACAGATCGCAATAGCTCACACCGGCCTCGATGCAGCTTTCGGCAACAGCATAGGACTGCCCCTGAAACGGGCCTCCGGTGTGGATGACCAACTCGATCCCCATCGAATTCAGAGCGGACTTGAACCCATTCCCCATGGCATCGCCGCACCAACTGGCGCAGGCTTTTCCTGAGGCGGCTTGCAACGCCTCGACCTTGCGCAGCAACTTGTGCGGATCGCGACCCGAGATCGCCAGATCAACATCGGGCATCGACGCCAGATGCCGGCAGACGATGCTGCCGAAGTTTCCATACCCACCGACCACCAACACCTTGAACGCCATGCAACGCTTCCCTAACGATTCGATCGTCCAGCCGACTTGCCCGAGACAGATTCGCGGAAGCTTCCCTGATATCGGCGGGTCAGGCAAGTCAGCAGCAATCGATGATGCAAACCCCACAGCCTTTAAGGCAGTGCTTTCAAAGCGGTCTACGCTCCATCCACTACCCTCCTCTGGAGTCACCGTGATGATCCGTGCCTTGCTGACCGCTTCCTTGCTGGTAGCCCTGAGTGTTCCGGCCCATGCTGACGTAAAACCGTTCCCCGCTTCCTTCCGCACGCAAGACATTGCCGTGGACGGCGCGAAGATCCACACGCGTATCGGCGGCAAGGGCCCGGCCGTGGTGCTGTTGCATGGTTTTGGTGATACCGGGGACATGTGGGTGCCGCTGGCGACCGATCTGGCGAAGGATCACACCGTGGTGATTCCTGATCTGCGCGGCATGGGGTTGTCGTCGATTCCCGACAGTGGCTATGACAAGAAGACCCAGGCGGGAGACATCCGCGCCGTGCTGGCCTCGCTGGGCATCGAACATTCAGTCGTCATCGGCCATGACATCGGCACCATGGTCGCCTTCGCCTATGCCTCGCGGTATCCACAACAGACCGATCGCCTGGTGGTGATGGATGCGCCCGTTCCGGGCATTGCGCCGTGGAATGACATCGTGCGTTCGCCGATGCTCTGGCACTTCGATTTTGGAGGCCCGGACATGGAGCGGCTGGTCGCCGGCCGCGAGCGCATTTATCTGGATCGGTTCTGGAACGAGTTCGCCGGCGACGCGAAAAAAGTCGACGAAGCCACGCGCCAGCACTACGCCAAAATCTACGCCCGCCCCGGTGCGATGCACGCGGCCTTCGCTCAGTTCCGCGCCATTCGCCAGGACGCGGTGGACAACGAAGCGTCGTCAAAGAACAGGCTGACGATGCCGGTCCTGGCCGTCGGTGGTGAGAAATCCTTCGGCAACAACGAAGCGATCGTGATGCGCAACGCCGCCGACAACGTCACCGAAGTGGTGATCGCCGGCGCGGGTCATTGGCTGATGGAAGAAGCGCCGGGGGAAACCACGCAGGTGATTCGCCGTTTTATGACCCGCTGACGCTGGAGATGGACGCCTTCCCTCTACAAAATGGGGACCATTCAATGGGGACAGATTTATTTTTTGATAATAAATCTGTCCCCATTGAATGGTCCCCATAGAGGCCGGATGGTGCAGGAGCCGCTGCCAAGGTCTGCAAAACCTGTACAGCGGCGGTCCTCAGGTGCGGGCGGAAGCAAACTATGGCTTTATCAGAAGTCCCTGTCCTGTGGGCAATGAGGCAATCGCAATATCTCTTGTTGCGGCCCACTGATCCATCCCGTCCTTCTGCGGCTGATAACCCAGATACGCATAGTCATCCAAAAGTATGACCGCCCCCGAAACCAGTCGATCCCACAAGAACTCAATGGTCGCCACTTCTGGCGCCGTACAATTCATATCAATGTGCAAGTAAGCAATCTGTGTCGAATCGATTTGATTCAGCGTTTCAGGGATGGAGCCTTGAATAAGGTTGACATTTGACCATTCCGAAAAATTGGCTCTTACCGCATCAATATTTGATACGTAACTTCCATCTTCAATCCACTTCTGGCTTTTATCTGAGACGCCAGCCATTTTCTCGTCATCCGATAAAAAACGCTCGTCAACACCCGAAAAAGTGTCCAGAAGATGAAATACCCTGCCGGTACTGTCCCAATCCAGATCCTTCATGATGGCTGAACTTAAAAAGCCGTAATTGACGCCACACTCGACAAAGTCACCTTGGCGTTTCGCAGCGGTCCGAGCAGCCCAAAGACCAATGTGTACGCGCCAATACCATGTGTAGTCGGCACCGGAAGCCTTTATGCCCCGGTCGTACGCGGCGACGTAACGGGGATCACTCATGAAGTCGTGATTGTGTACTGTCCTCAGGCCATCCGAGTTGAACTCGCCCTTGACTTTGGACTGTAGAGGGTCAGAACCCGGCAGATAAGGACGGCCTTCTTTAATGCCCCAGGTCACGTAATGAAATGCCGGATCGATACCTGCCAGTCTGACGTCCGGGTGCATATACAGGTATTGCTCAGCAGAAAAATCTATAGGCAAACTCATTCCATATCCTTGTTAGCCATTGAACAGCTTCCATTGCGCCGCGCAGGAGCTGACACCACTCGACATAAAGACTTAGCGCGGGCGCGATACTACATTAGCGACGCATCGCCATCCATTTAAAAGCACGACACCCTTACAATCGACTCCGTCCCAGATAAATGCTCTAACGTTCAAGCGCGAGGGCAGGAAATTCGAACGCCACTCATGTCTGGAAACAGCCCTTTGCATCCGCTTCCGATCACCCGAAAGCTGATGCGGACAGTCGCTCTAGGTCCGCCGTTGTCCTTCATAGTCCGGCAACATGATTGCATCAGCTTTCGGTGAAAGCACTTTACCGAACAGTGCCTTGAACCCCGGCGCAATCGCCAGCCTCAACACCGCGTGGCCCAAGGCAATACCAAGGCGCGAATGCGGTGAGGCCAGTCTGGGGGCGAATCCGGGCACGCTTTGCGCTTGGGCAACGAAGGGCCGCATCCGTTTTTCATAGGCCGCGAACGCCAGGGTATGGTCGGCATGACGCCCCAGTTCACCGGCCAGCACATAGGCGCCGCACAGCCCCAGGCTGGTGCCCATGCCGCTGATGGGCGATGCGCAATACGCCGCGTCCCCGACCAGCGCGATACGCCCCTTGGACCAGCGGGACATTTTGACCTGCCCCACTGCGTCCAGATAAAGATCGGTAGCATCTTCCAACGCAGCCAGCACGCGAGGTGTTTCCCAACCGGCGTCGGCAAATATTTGCCTGAGCAAGGACTTCTGTTCGTCCTGCGCGAGTTTTTCGTATCCACACGGCGCCTGCTGGAAAGACAGAAACGCGCGGGTGGTGCCCAGATTGTCCGGCCGCAAGCAGACACAGCGACCACCCGGAAGGTTGTGCCAGCGCATGACCTGGCCATCGCTCGGCTGTCGAGGCACGGTGAAATAAGCCGTATACAGATTGAGGGGGCGCCGCTGCACTTCGTTGCCGAACACCCGGTTGCGGGTCGCCGAACCAATCCCTTCAGCCACGATCACCAGATCGTAAACCTGCTCGCGACCCTGTTCGAAACGCACGTGAACCTGTTCGCCATCGTCTTCCATGGCTTCAACACTATCGCCGAATCGGTACAGGACACGGTCCTGGCTGGGCCGGATGAGCAGTTTGGCGAGCTCACCCCGCAGGATCTCCAGTTCGGCAATCGGCCCCTCACCGTCGAACGCATCGACGCCCAGAAACGCCTTGGTCCGGTTGTTCTGGTCAACGAAGGCGATGCCCTGTTCCTGAGTCGTGTTCGCCCGAATCAGATCTTCCAGGCCCATGCGCCGGACGACCTCACGCCCGGCGCCCCGCACGTCAATCGTCTGTCCGCCATCGCGAAACGCAGGCGCCCTCTCCACCACCGTGACGTCCATGCCCTGCCGGGACAACCAATACGCCAGCGCAGGTCCGGCGATGCTTGCGCCAGTCACCAGTACTTTTTTGGGATTCATCACGCGTCCCGGTTTTCAGACGTGGCCACAGCGTTGCCCGGCAACGTGGTGCGGTAGACCTCGATCACTTGGCCCAGGAAGGCTTCAACCACGGCGCGATCCTCGCCATTGAGGGCTCCGAGCACGGCGCTCAGGCCATCGAGCATCGGCGCGATATGCCGATAGGCCTGCGCCACCGATTCCGGAACCGGACACACCAGCACCCGACGCTTGTCATTGAGCTGCCGCTCGCGGACCACATGCCCGGCGCGTTCCAGTCGATCGATGACCTGCGTGATACCGGCGGTGGTCACGGAAAGCCGCACCGCGAGTTCGGTCGGCGGCAGAGGTCCATCCGCGATCAGATGCTCCAGCGCCGCGACATCGGTCTGATTGATACCCAGAACCGCGCCCAGATGGCTGGCGGCCTTGCGCGTGAGGATGGCGATCTGTTGCAACTGCTGGCCGACGACATCACTGGCGATCTGCAGGTTGCGGGGATCTTCGGACGGATCGGGCGGTGATGAAGGCGATGTCATGTGTAGGGTCAGTCCCGGCGGGTTGTGGTGAGGACGCGAAACTAACATATAGCTAACTTGCTTAGCTACCTTTCTGGACCGAAGGCAAAAAAAGGGGAACCGGTCCGTTTTTCAGAAAACAAACCGGCTCCCCTCTTTCACACTGACGCTACTGAACCTCAGGCGCGCTTCGGAAGCTTCCAGTTCGGGCGAATGAAGTGGCAGGTGTAGCCATTCGGAATGCGCTCCAGGTAATCCTGGTGCTCCGGCTCCGCTTCCCAGAACGGCCCGGCCGGTTCGATTTCGGTCACCACTCGACCAGGCCACAAACGTGAAGCGTCGACATCGGCAGCGGTGTCTTCGGCGACGTCGCGTTGCTGTTCGCTGAGGTAATAGATCGCCGAGCGATAGCTGGGACCGCGGTCATTGCCCTGACGGTTGGGCGTGGTCGGGTCGTGAATCTGAAAGAAGAACTCGAGGATCTGCCGATAGCTGATAACAGCGGGGTCGAAGACGATTTCGATGGCTTCGGCGTGGCTGCCATGATTACGGTAGGTCGCATTCGGCACATCGCCGCCGGTGTAACCGACGCGCGTCTTCAGGACACCGGGGTAGCGCCGCAGCAGGTCCTGCATGCCCCAGAAGCAGCCGCCGGCGAGGATGGCAGTTTCGGTTTGGCTGGTCATGGTCTGTCCTTCCCCTTGGGGATGTTGGAGGTAACCCTTGTTATGAGGGCACGCTGGCCAATTCCAATACCTCAAATGGGGACAGATTTATTTTTAAAATAAATCTGTCCCCATTAAAAAATCAGGCGAACGCCGATGCGATGAACGCCTCAAGCGCCTGTTCTTCCAGAATCTCGATAGAAAAATGCCCGAAGCGCTTGGGCAGCCAGATGATGCGTGTCCCGGACGGTGACTGCAGGTTGGCGCGTTCCAGTGGCTGGCCGTTTTCGTCTTCTGGCTGCACGCCGGCGATCACCAGTTCGTCGTAGGCTTTCTCGATGTCCGGTGTCGAATAGCAGTGACGGTAGATCATTCCCTCCCCCGACGAATCCAGCAGTTCCTTGAGATTGCCCGCCAACGGCTGGACCAGCATGAAACGCTCCTGGCCGATCAGCGCAACCGCGTAGCGAACATGCAGGCCACCCCGTTCCCAGACGAGGGTTCTGGAGATTCTGGCGTTCAGGATCTGCGCATAATAGGCACAGGCTTCCTCAAGGTTATTGACCAGTACGTCGACGTGACTGAATTTCAGATCCATTGCATCGCTCCTTCTGACAGGCGCCCATCTTAAAAACAAAAGAGCACCCGAAGGTGCTTTTCTGTTGGTGAAAATGGGGACAGATTTATTTAAAAAATAAATCTGTCCCCATTAAAAGGACTACTTCGGCATCAGCACCGTATCCACTACATGAATCACACCATTGGACTGCATCACGTCCGCAATGGTGATCGCAGCCTTTCCGCCTTTGGCGTCCACCACCCACAATTTGCCGTCGTGCAGCATGACGGTCAGGGATTCACCCTGAACGGTTTTGAGCATGACCTTGCCGCCGTGCATTTTGGCGTCATCCATCAGCTGTTTTGCCGTGTGAGTGCCGGCAACCACGTGATAGGTAAGGATCGTCGTCAGGTCGGCCTTGTGCTCCGGTTTGACGAGCGTATCGACGGTGCCGGCGGGCAATTTGGCGAAGGCTTCATTGGTCGGCGCGAAGACTGTGAACGGCCCCTTGCTGTTGAGGGTATCGACCAGCCCGGCCGCCTTGACCGCTGCAACGAGCGTGGTGTGGTCCTTCGAGTTGACGGCGTTTTCGACGATGGTCTTGTTCGGGTACATGGCCGCACCGCCGACCATCACGGTATCGGCGGCAAAGCTCGATCCCGTACCAAGGCAGAGCAATGTGAAGCAGGCGATGGCGATGCGTTTGATGAGCGAGTGCATGGTGTGTCTCCTGAATTCTTCGACCCTTCGAATGAGGGTGATGAATTTACGGAGCAGAAGCGCAACCGGATGCATCACGGTGCAAGTATTTTTATTCGTCTATGATCGGTTTTTTTAAAATCAGCCAAGGAGGCCACCATGAGTGTTCGTGGTAAAGACCGGCAAATCGACAACATCGAGTTCAATGTCGGCGACATTGCCCGCAGCAAGGCGTTCTACGGTGATGCGTTCGGCTGGACATTCGTTGACTACGGCCCGACCTATACCGAGTTCAGCGATGGCAGGCTGACCGGTGGCTTCACCACGGGAGAACCCGTTCGCCCGGGTGGCCCGCTGATCATTCTGTACGCGGAAGATCTCGAAGGCGTGCAGCAGCGGCTCAAAACGCTGGGCGCGGTGATCACCCGCGCGACCTTTTCCTTCCCCGGTGGCCGCCGCTTCCACTTCATTGATCCGGATGGCTATGAACTGGCCGTCTGGACGAGCCAGGAACCCACTCGCCCGTAACAGAACCAACGACCGCCCCACCACCCGAAAACAAAAAAGCACCCGAAGGTGCTTTTTTTGTCGCTGCTGTCAGCGTTACGAAGTCTTCACGCTGGCCCGGGCTGCGTGCAGTTTCTTGTAGCTGTCGATCAGTCGCAGGTGACGGTCGAGGCCTTCGAGTTTCATGCTGGTCGGCGTCAAGCCGTAGAAGCGAACGCTGCCGTCCACCGAGCCGATCGCCGCGCCCATCCGCTCGTTGCCGAACATGCGGCGGAAGTTGGCTTCGTAGTCGGCCAGTTCCAGGTCTTCGTCCAGCTGCATCTCCAGCACCCCGTTGACGGCCTGATAGAACAGACCGCGCTCGACGGTGTTGTCGTTGTACTGGAGGAACATTTCCACTGCTTCTTTCGCTTCCTCGATTTGTCCCAGGGCGAGCCAGATCAGCAGTTTCAGTTCCAGGATGGTCAACTGACCCCACACGGTGTTGTCATCGAATTCGATGCCGATCAGCGTGGTGATGTCGGTGTAGTCGTCCAGTTCGCTTTCGACCAGGCGCTCGACCAGCGACTGGAGTTCTTCTTCGTTCAAGCGATGCAGGTTGAGGATGTCTTCGCGGAAGAACAGCGCCTTGTTGGTGTTGTCCCAGATCAGGTCGTCCACCGGGTAGATTTCCGAGTAATCCGGCACCAGGATGCGGCAAGCGGTGGCACCGATGTGCTCGTACACCGCCATGTACACTTCCTTGCCCATGCCCTTGAGGATGCCGAACAGGGTTTCGGCTTCTTCGACGTTGGAGTTTTCACCCTGGCCGGTGAAGTCCCATTCCACGAACTCGTATTCCGCCTGGGCGCTGAAGAAGCGCCACGACACCACGCCGCTGGAGTCGATGAAGTGCTCGACGAAGTTGTTCGGCTCGGTGACCGCCTGAGCTTCGAAGGTCGGCTGCGGCAGATCGTTCAGGCCTTCGAAGCTGCGGCCCTGCAGCAGTTCGGTCAGGCTGCGCTCCAGCGCCACCTCGAAGCTCGGGTGTGCGCCGAACGAGGCGAACACACCGCCGGTACGCGGGTTCATCAGCGTGACGCACATCACCGGGAATTCGCCGCCCAACGACGCATCTTTCACCAGCACCGGGAAGCCCTGGGCTTCCAGGCCTTGAATGCCGGCCATGATGGCCGGGTACTTCGCCAGCACTTCCTGCGGCACGTCCGGCAACGCGAATTCGCCTTCGATGATTTCGCGTTTCACCGCACGCTCGAAGATTTCCGACAGGCACTGCACCTGGGCTTCGGCCAGGGTGTTGCCGGCGCTCATGCCGTTGCTCAGGTACAGGTTTTCGATCAGGTTCGACGGAAAGTACACCACCTCGCCGTCAGACTGACGCACGAACGGCAGCGAAACGATGCCGCGCTCTTCGTTGCCGGAGTTGGTGTCGATCAGGTGCGAACCGCGCAGCTCGCCGTCGCGGTTGTAGATTTTCAGGCAGTACGGGTCGAGGATCTCGCTCGGCAGCTCATCATTGCTGCCCGGCTTGAACCAGCGCTCGTCCGGGTAGTGCACGAACGGCTCATTGGCCAGGTCCAGACCCCAGAACTGATCGTTGTAGAAGAAGTTGCAGTTCAGGCGCTCGATGAATTCGCCCAGTGCCGACGCCAGCGCGCCTTCCTTGGTCGAGCCCTTGCCGTTGGTGAAGCACATCGGCGAGTGCGCATCGCGGATGTGCAGCGACCACACGTTCGGCACGATGTTGCGCCACGAAGCGATTTCGATCTTCATGCCGAGGTCGGCGAGGATGCCCGACATGTTGGCGATGGTCTGCTCCAGCGGCAGATCCTTGCCCGGAATGTAGGTGCTGGCGCTGGAGTTCGCACCCGGCATCAGCAGTGCCTGAGCGTCGGCGTCGAGGTTTTCGACTTCTTCGATCACGAACTCGGGGCCGGCCTGCACCACCTTCTTCACGGTGCAGCGGTCGATGGAGCGCAGGATGCCCTGGCGGTCCTTGTCGGAGATGTCTGCCGGCAACTCGACCTGAATCTTGAAGATCTGGTTGTAGCGGTTCTCCGGGTCAACGATGTTGTTCTGCGACAGGCGGATGTTATCGGTCGGGATATTGCGGGTTTCGCAATACAGCTTCACGAAGTACGCCGCACACAGCGCCGACGAGGCCAGGAAGTAGTCGAACGGACCCGGTGCCGAGCCATCGCCCTTGTAGCGGATCGGTTGGTCGGCCACCACCGTGAAGTCGTCGAACTTGGCTTCAAGTCGAAGGTTGTCGAGAAAGTTGACCTTGATTTCCATGGGGGACTACCAGAATAGCGAGCTGAACAGAATGGCCGCCATTATCCGGTTTTTGAGCGGGAAGTCTTGTGCTTTGGCGTTTTGGCCGCCGACCGGAGCGCCGGTCAGGTCGAGACGTTGCGCTGCGCCATCTCGGCGACGATGGCGTCGATCACGCAGCGGGCGGTCGGTGACTGGCTTCTGCTGGGCAGGCTGACGACGCCGATTTCGGAGTGCAGTCCGGGCCGGTCCACGACCTGCAATTCGATCAGGTTGCCGCTGCGCAGGTCTTCCGCCACGGCACCGTGGATCACGCCGAGGATGGTATCGGTCGAACAGGCCACCGTCCTGAGCAACGCCACATCGTCGCACTCCAGCGCAAGCGGCAAGGCCTGGCGCGTGGAAATGCCCAGGGTATGCGCAGTCTCTTCCTTCACCACGGCCGGCAGGCGCGTCGTGGCGATGCCGTACTTTTCCAGGTCTCTCATCGTCACCGCGCGTCCGGCCAACGGGTGTTGCGGCCGGACGAAGAACCCCGCCGAGGCCTGACCCAGCGAGCGGATCAGCAGATCGGTGTCGGCCGAGAAATTGCGAATGTCCGCGACGAAGAACTCGATCGCTTCATCCCGCAACCGTGCTTCGAGTATCTGCCAGTTGTTGATCTCTACCCGCAGGGTGACTTCCGGATACTCCCGACGCAACCGAGGCACCACCTGATGCATCAACATCGCCGCCGGAAACGGCCCGACGCCGAACGCAAGGCTGCCGAGCCGGCCATCGCCGTAAAGCGCCAGATCCCGCTCCAGCGAGCGTGCGTCGAACAGCAGACGCCGCGCCCGCTCGATCAGAAACTCCCCAGCTGGCGTCGGACGCACGTCGCCACTGTCCCGGTCGAACAGGCGCTGTCCGGTTTCGCTTTCAAGTGCCTGGATGCTGCGGCTCAGGGCCGGCTGGCTGAGGTGCACGCGTTCGGCAGCGCGGCCGAAATGGCGTTCATCGGCAAGGGCCAGCAGGTGTGTCAGTCGTTTGAGGTCCATGTCACCGATGCTAGCCACGCATTGTCTGGATGTAAACAATGCATTGGATACATCGCCAGCGTCTCCCTACTCTCTGCTGATTGATCATCGGAGAACAACAAGAATGAGATCGCCCCGCCACACCCTCATCGCTCTGGCCTTGGTATCACTCGCCGGCTGCGACAAACCGCCCAGCGTTGCCAATAACGAAGCAACACCCGCCACCGCTGCGGTGATCGAAGCCTCGATCAAGGGCCTGGACCTTAACGATACCCGCGACATGGAGGACGCCCAGCGCGGTCTCATCGCCCGGCCGACCGGCCAGATCCTCGGCTCCGACGGCTCTGTGCTGATCGATTTCGATGCGTTCAGGTTCGTCGAAGGCAAGGCCCCCGCTACTGTCAATCCGAGCCTTTGGCGCCATGCGATGCTCAACGCCCAGATCGGTCTGTTCAAAGTCACCGACGGCATCTACCAGTTGCGCGGCTTCGACATCGCCAACATGACGCTGATCGAGGGCCAGACCGGATGGATCGTGGTCGACCCGCTGACCTCGAAGGAAACCGCTGCCGCTGCCCTGGCATTCGCCCGCGCACAACTGGGCGACAAACCAGTGACCGCGATCATATTCACCCACGACCATGCCGACCACTTCGGCGGCGTACTGGGCATTACCTCGGTCGCGGAAGTGGCCGAGCGCAAGATTCCCGTGGTGGCTCCTGTCGGTTTCATGGAGGAAGCCACCAGCGAAAACGTGTTGGCCGGGCCGGCAATGTCGCGCCGTTCGATGTATCAGTTCGGCAAGAACCTGACACCGGGCGCCACCGGCATGGTGGATACCGGGCTGGGCAAAAACGTCGCCTACGGCAGCATCGGCATTCTGCCGCCGACGCAGATCATCGATCAGCCGACGCAGGAACGGGTGATCGACGGCGTGACCTTCGTGTTCCACAACATTCCGGGCGCGGAGGCCCCGGCCGAGCTGACCTTTTCCATCCCCGAACGCAAGGCCTACGGCGGTGCCGAGCTGCTGGCGCAGACCATGCACAATCTGCTGCCGATCCGTGGCGCCAAGGTCCGTGACGCGTTGCTCTGGTCCGATTACGCCCAGGCTGCCCTTGATGAACTGGGCGACACCGAAGTCTATTTCGGCCAACACAACTGGCCGGTCTGGGGCAATGAACGCATCCGCGAATTCATCACCCAGCACCGCGACGTCTACAAGTACATGCACGATCAGACCGTGCGCCTGATGAACGCCGGCTACACGCCCGACGAGATCGCCGAAAAGATCCAGTTGCCCGATTCACTGGCCTCGTACTTCGGCACCCGCGGCTATTACGGCGACGTGCGACACAACGTCAAGGCGATCTACCAGATGTACCTCGGCGCCTACGATGGCAACCCGGCGCATCTGAATCCGCTGCCTCCCAGAGAGTCAGCCAGACGCTACGTCGAGTTGATGGGCGGCAGCGCCAAAGTGCAAGAAGCCGCACGCGCGGCCTATGACAAAGGTGAATACCGCTGGGTCGCCGAGCTGCTGGATCAAGCCGTCCTCGACCAACCCGGCGACAAGGCCGCCAAGGAACTGCTGGCCCGAGCCTATGAACAGCTGGGCTATCAGTCGGAATCGGCGACCTGGCGCAACAGCTACCTGACCGCCGCCCAGGAACTGCGCAACGGCCCGCCGGAAAAAGGCGTGCGCCGCTCGGACCTGATCGAGCTGATGAAGCAGACGCCCACCGAACGCTTCCTCGAAGCCATGGCCGCCAGCCTCGACGGGCCGGCGGCGGACGGCAAAAACTGGACCTTCAACCTGCAACTGACCGATACGAAGGAATCGTTCGTGCTGTGGATCGAGAACGCCGTGTTGCACTATCGCCGGGGCGCACCGGCCAGCAATGCCAACGCCACGTTGAGCGTTACCAAGGATCTTTTTGTACAACTGCTGGGCGGCACAGCGGGATTCAAGGATGCCCTCACGTCCAAAGACCTGAAAGTCGATGGCAGCACGGTGGATCTGGTGAGATTCCTTGGATTGCTGGAGAAAGCCCCGGGCAACTTTGCGATCGTCGCTCAGGCGCGCGATTGATTCGTGCAGGGTCGTTCGGATGTAATGCCTGAAGAGGTCAAACCCTGAGCAAGTCCGGCTAGGTATCTGTACGCCGCTTTCGACGATTCTAGGGCCGACCGTTACTCCAGGAGCTTCACTCCGTGCCAGACGCACCGACGCAAACTGCCTACGCAAAGCGCTTCACCGCAGTACTCGCCTACATCGACGCCAACCTTGAGGGCGATCTGTCGGTGAAAGCGCTGAGCCAGGTGGCGAACTTTTCCGAGTTCCACTTTCACCGGCAGTTCACGGGATACGTCGGCGTGCCTGTCTCGCGCTACGTGCAGTTGATGCGCCTGCGCCGTGCCGCGCACCGTTTGAGCACCCTGCCCGACCACTCGGTGATGGAAGCCACGCTCGACGCGGGGTTCGAAAGTCCCGAAGCGTTTTCCAGGGCATTCAAGCGAGCCTTCGGCACCTCGCCGGGGGCATTTCGCAAGGCTCCGGACTGGAGCGTCTGGCACACGGTCTTCGCCATACCTCACTTTTCAAGGAGCATTACCATGCAGGTACGAATCGTCGACTTCCCCGGAGTCCAGGTCGCTGCGCTCGATCACCGTGGGCCACCAGGCCTCGTCAATCAAAGCGTGCAACGCTTCATCCAGTGGCGCCAGCAGAGCGGGCAGTCGCCCGTGGCATCGAGCCGCACCTTCGGGATTCCTTACGGCAACCCTGACACGACGCCGCCGGAGGACTTTCATTTCGCGATCTGCGGCGAAATCCGTGAAGCGGTGGCGCCGAATGAATTCAGCGTCCGCGAGCTGAGCATTCCTGCCGGCCGCTGTGCCGTAGTGCGTCACACAGGTTCAACCGATCACATCGGTGAAACCATCTACCCGGTCTACCGCGACTGGCTGCCCGCCAGCGGAGAAGAGTTGCGCGATCACCCGCTGTTTTTCGAGTACTTGAGCATCAGTCCCGAGACTCCGCAGGAGCAGTGGCAAACGGATATTTACGTGCCGCTGCGCTAACAATCGCCTACCCCTCAGGCTCAGCTAAGTTTCACTGGATACCTTCTCTCCTGCGCACATTCAGCGCTGCTCAGGAGAGGCCATCCACCCATGAAACCCGCCATAGCCGACTGGCTCAACAAAGTGCCCGAAGTGACGCTGTCCTTCTGGGTGATCAAGATCCTGTCCACGACCGTGGGTGAAACCGGTGCCGACTTTCTGGCCGTGGACGCCGGTTTCGGCGCCGGCCCGACCAGCCTCGGCATGGCCGCGCTGCTGGCCATCGCGCTGTTCACCCAGTTGCGTACCAAGGCCTACACCCCGTGGATTTATTGGCTGACCGTGGTGCTGGTGAGCATCGTCGGCACGCAGATCACCGACATCCTGACCGACATGCTGGATGTCAGCCTCTACACCAGCACGGCGGTTTTCTCTGTGTTGCTGGTGGTCAACTTCCTGATCTGGTACCGGACCGAACGCAGCCTGTCGATCCGCGAAATCGTCACCCCGCGCCGGGAGCTGTTCTATTGGGCCACGGTGCTCTGCACCTTTGCCCTCGGCACCGCCGCCGGCGACCTGGCCACCGAAGCACTGGGCCTGGGCTTCACCGTCGGCGCAGTGATCTTCGGCGCGTTGATCGCGGCCACCCTGATCGCCTGGCGTCTGGGCGCCAACACCGTGCTGACATTCTGGATCGCCTACATCCTGACCCGCCCCTTCGGCGCGTCCCTCGGCGACCTGCTGACCCAGGCCAAGACCTACGGCGGCCTCGGCATGGGCGCGACCTGGACCAGCGCGATTTTCCTCTGCGTCATCGTCCTGCTGGTCACCGTCGCGCAGATCAGCGTCGGCAATCGCAAAGCAATCACTCAGTAAACCATCAGACTTTCATCAAGGAATCATCATGCGCCAGATTCAAAACATCATTCGTCACGTCGCCATCGTCTCGTCCATCTGCCTGCTGAGCATTGCTGCCGGCTGCTCGAAGCCGGCGGACAAACCGGCTGCAAACGCCGCTGCAGGAGCCGTCAGCACACAAGGCCAGGCCGCCTCCAAACTGGGGGATCTGTCCGAGTTCCGCAACATCGCGGCCGACGTTGCTGCCCTCGTCGATAAAAACGACCTCCCGGGCGCCAAGGCCCGGATCAAGGATCTGGAAACCGCCTGGGACTCGGCCGAGGCCGGAATCAAACCCCGTGCCGCCGGCGACTGGCACATGCTGGACAAGGCCATCGACCGCTCGCTCGACACCTTGCGCGCCAGCGCCACGCAGCAGAAAGACTGCAAGGCGCGGATGGACGAGTTGCTCAAAGCCTTTGACTCGCTGAAGGGCAACGCCTGATCCGGGGCCGGACAAACCCTTGCACAGATGCTTCAATACAAGCGCGACGGCCCTGCCCGTCGCGCTATTTTTTTGGGGAGCGGGTCATGCGGATATTACTGGTGGAAGACGACCCGATGATCGGCGATGCCATCCAGGGCGCGCTGAACGACGCCAGCTACGCCACCGACTGGGTGAAAAACGGCCTCACCGCACTGGCCACCCTGGACACTCAGCACTACGACCTGGTGCTGCTGGACCTCGGTTTGCCCGGCAAGGATGGACTGGACGTGCTCGACAGCATTCGCGCTCGCAACAACCCGGTGCCGCTGCTGATCATCACTGCCCGGGACGGTCTCGACGACCGCTTGCGTGGCCTCGACGGCGGTGCTGACGATTACTTGCTCAAACCTTTCGATATGGCCGAATTGCTGGCGCGGATGCGCGCGGTACTGCGGCGCAAGGGCGGGACTGCGTTGTCCTTGCTCGACAACGGCGTGGTGTCCCTTGATCTGGTCTCCAAGCAAGCCACGACTGCCGACAACCCGGACGTGCAATTGTCCAGCCGCGAGTTCGCCTTGTTGCAGGCCCTGTTGATCCGGCCCGGGGCGATCCTCTCGCGCAGTGAACTGGAAGACCGGCTCTATGGCTGGGGCAATGAAGTCGAAAGCAATGCGGTGGAGTTTCTGATTCACGCCCTGCGACGCAAACTGGGCAGTCACGTCATCAAGAACGTCAGGGGAATGGGATGGATGGTTTCAAAAGGCGCCTGAGGGACTCGGTGCAACTGCGGCTGTCGGTCACCCTGTCGCTGGCGATTCTGCTCGTTGCACTGTTGGCCGCGGCGTTTGCGTTTGTCTCGGCGCTGGACGAGGCCCACGAAATGCAGGATGAAACCTTGCGTCAGGTAGCGGCCCTTTACGACCGCCAGCAAATGACCCTGCACTACCCCGCCGCTCAGGCCGTGGACGACGACAACGAAGAATCCCGGGTCATCGTGCAGTACCTGGCCGACGGCAGCCGAGCGGTCGGCAATGACGACACCGTGCTGCCGCTGCCCTTCCCCACGACCTTGCCCGACGGTCTGTCGACCTTGAAGGTGACCGGCGAAGACTTTCGCGTGCTGGTCAGAACCACCGCCCGTGGCGAACGCATCGTCGTCGCCCAGGAAACCGGCGTGCGCGACAAGGAGGCCCGCGAAAGCGCCTGGCGCAGTCTGCTGCCGTTCCTGATTCTGTTTCCGGTGCTGTTGCTGGTGGTGGGCGATCTGGTGCGCAAGATGTTCCGCCCCATCGCCACGCTGTCGGCCGACATTGATCGACGTGACGAACAGGCCCTGCACCCGGTGGACGAAAGCCATGTGCCAAGCGAGGTCCGGCCGTTTGTGGTGGCCATCAACCGCCTGCTCGGTCGCGTCGCCCAGTCCGTGGACAACCAGCGGCGTTTCGTCGCCGATGCCGCCCATGAACTGCGCTCGCCGATGACCGCCCTGTCCCTGCAAGCCGAACGACTGGCCGCCACGGAAATGCCGGCCGCCGCCCGCGAACGCCTGTTACCGTTGTCCCAGGGCATAGAACGCAGCCGGAACCTGATCGATCAACTGCTGAGCCTGGCTGCTGCGCAGTCCAGCTCAAATGCAGCGCCCACCAGTGTTTCAGTCCTGCACGTTTACCGACGGATTCTGGAAGACCTGCTGCCGCTGGCGGACCGCAAGAATATCGATATCGGCGTCGAGAGCAGCGAGGACGTGCAGGTCAGCATCAATGAAACCGACCTGCTGATCCTGATCCGCAACCTGGTGGACAACGCCATCCGCTACACCCCGTCCGGCGGACGCATCGACCTGTCGGTCAAGCGGGAGCAAGCGGCGGTCGTCCTGCAAGTCAGCGACACCGGCCCCGGGATTGCCGTGGAAGAACAGGCGCGCGTCTTCGACCCGTTCTACCGCAGCCTGGGCACCGATGAGTCGGGCTCGGGGCTGGGGCTGTCCATCGTCAAGGCGATTGCCGATCGCACGGGGCTCAAGGTTGATCTGGGGTTTACCGACGTCATCGAGCGCAGCGGTCTGTGTGTCACCGTCAGCATCGAGCAGTCCTGAGCCGCTTCCCGTTCCCTACATTTCGACCTGCGTCCCCAGCTCGATCACCCGGTTCAACGGCAGCTTGAAGTACTTCAGGTTGCTGTTGGCATTCTTGAGCAGGAACGCGAACAGGTACTCGCGCCACTTGGCCATGCCGATGCGCTTGGTCGGGATGACCGTTTCACGACTCAGGAAGTACGTGGTGCGCATCGGGCTGAAATCCAGTTCGGCCAAGTGACAAAGGCTCAGCGCCATTGGCACATCCGGTTCCTCGGTAAAACCGAAATGCAGGTTGACCCGGAAGAAACCGTCGCCATAGGACTCAACTTCAAAGCGACGATCCACCGGCACTCGCGGGCTGTCTTCGGACACCACGGTCAGCAGCACCACCTGCTCATGCAGCACCTGGTTATGCAACAGGTTGTGCAGCAGCGCGTGGGGAACTGCGTCGGCCCGCGCTGTCAGGAACACCGCCGTGCCCTGCACCCGATGAGGCGGCTGCGCACGGATGCTGCTGATGAACAGCGGCAGCGGCAACGCGGTTTCATCCAGCCGCTCGACGATGATCTTGCGCCCGCGCTTCCAGGTGGTCATCAGGATGAACAGGCCGATGCCGGCGATTACCGGGAATGCACCGCCCTGCAGGATCTTCGGTGCGTTGGCCGCGAAGTACAGGCTGTCCACCAACAGAAAACCGAACAGCATCGGAATCGCCAGCCAGCGCGGCGTCTTCCACAGCAACAACACCACGGCGGCGGACAGTAGCGTGGTAATCAACATGGTGCCCGTCACCGCCACGCCATACGCGGCAGCCAGGGCGCTGGAGGATTCGAAACCGATCACCAGCAGCACCACACCGACCATCAACGCCCAGTTGACCGTGCCGATGTAGATCTGGCCCTGCTCCTGGCTCGAGGTGTGCTGGATGAACATGCGCGGAACGTAGCCCAGCTGGATGGCCTGGCGCGTCAGGGAGAACGCACCGGAAATCACCGCTTGCGAAGCAATGATCGTCGCCAGCGTCGACAGCGCCACCATCGGCAGCAGCGCCCATTCCGGGGCCAGCAGATAGAACGGGTTACGCACCGCTTCCGGGTTGCCGAGGATCAACGCGCCCTGGCCAAAATAATTGAGGACCAGGCCGGGCAGGACCAGCATGAACCAGGCGCGGGCAATCGGTTTGCGACCGAAGTGGCCCATGTCGGCGTACAACGCTTCCGCACCGGTCAGCGACAGGACGACCGCGCCGAGAATCGCCACGCCCATGCCCGGATGGGCCGTAAAGAAGCGCACCGCCCAGATCGGGTTCAGCGCCTGCAACACCTCGGGGCGCTGCACAATGCCGTAGACCCCGAGCGCGCCCAGCACCACGAACCACAGCACCATGACCGGGCCGAACAGGATGCCGATCCGCGCGGTGCCGTGTTTCTGGATCAGAAACAGCGCCACCAGCACCACCACCGACAACGGCACCACCCAGTGCTCGATGCCGTCGAACGCCAGCTCCAGCCCTTCCACCGCCGAGAGCACCGAGATCGCCGGAGTGATCATGCTGTCGCCGTAGAACAGCGCCGCACCGAACAGACCGAGCAACACCAGCACCTTGCTCAAGTGCGGGTAAGGCGCCGACGCACGACGGGCCAACGCCGTCAGCGCCATGATGCCGCCCTCACCCTGGTTGTTGGCCCGCAGGATGAACAACACGTACTTGATCGAGACCACCCAGATCAGCGACCAGAAAACCAGCGACAGAATGCCCAGCACACCGTCGTGATTGAGCTGCACGCCGTAGTGGCCGGAAAACACTTCTTTGAGGGTGTAGAGGGGGCTGGTGCCGATATCCCCGTAAACCACTCCGACAGCGGCCACCAGCATGGCTGCGCCCGAGGTCTTGGTTGGGGAATTTTCGTTGGTTTTACTCAAGGGTCGCGGCTCTCGAACGGCGGGAAGTAGTGGCATGCCATCCTTGGGCAATACGCGGACCGTGGCCTTCCGAAATACAAGGCTCAGGTGCGGTCAAAAAAACGCGGCCAGTATCGATGCGAACCCAATCCTCCACCGTAAAGAATGCGTAAAAAATCCACCTGGCCCGAGCCGTTACACAGTTTTTTAGAGTCGGCCAATTGTTATGGCTGATGGCATAATCGCCAGCAGTTCATAACAGGGGCGCATCAATGTCCGTTGAAAGCTACGACCTGCTCGCGATCTTTTCGGCGGTGGCGCAAGAGCGCAGCTTCACCCGTGCAGCGGCGAAACTGGGCATGTCGCAACCGGCCTTGAGTCGGGCGATGCGCCAACTGGAGGAACGCTTGGGCGTGCGCCTGCTCGCGCGCACCACCCGCAGTGTTTCCCCGACCCAGGCCGGCGAACACCTGTTGCGCGTGATCGCGCCGCGGTTCGAGGAGATCGATCACGAACTGGCCTTGCTCAGCGAGTTTCGCGACAAACCGGCCGGCAAGTTGCGCATCACCGCTGGCGAGCATTCGGCGATCACCATTCTGCAACCCGCCCTCGCCCGGCTGATGCCCGACAACCCCGACCTGAATGTCGAGATCATCGTCGACTACGGCCTGACCGACATCGTCGCCGAAGGCTTCGACGCCGGCGTGCGGTTGGGCGAACAGGTGGCCAAGGACATGATCGCCATGCGCATAGGCCCGGACATGCGCATGGCGGTAGTCGGTTCCCCGGCCTACTTCGCCCGCCACCGCAAACCGCTGGTTCCACCCGACCTCATGGAACACAACTGCATCACTCTGCGCATGCCGACCCATGGCAGCCTGCTGCTCTGGGAATTCGAGAAGGACGGGCAAACCCTGAATGTGCGAGTCGAAGGGCAACTGGTGTTCAACAACATTGCCATGCGCCTGCAGTCCGTACTCCAGGGGCTGGGGCTGGCGTACATGCCGGAAGACCTGGTGCAGGAGCATGTCGCGCAGGGCCGGTTGATTCGGGTGCTCGCCGACTGGTGCGAGCCGTTTTCCGGCTATCACCTCTACTACCCCAGTCGGCGCCAGAGTTCACCCGCTTTCACTCTGCTGCGCGATGCGTTGCGCTATGGCGGCTGACGCAGCTCAGGGCTGGGCCAGGTGTTTTTCCAGTGCTTCGCTGGCGCGCCCCGCCGCTTCGACTTCTCCGTGTCGGGTCAACACCTGCGTCAACTGACGCAATTGCGCAGCGCTCAAGCCCACCCGCAGGCTGGCCGCGATATGCGAACGCAACTGCGATTCGGCGCCGGGCGTAGCCGCCAGGGCTGAAACCGTGGCCAGTTCACGGCTTTGCCAGTCCAGGTTGTCGCGTTCGAAGATGTCGCCGAACAGGTGCGTCTGCAAAAACTGGTTGATGACCGGCGCGAAGTCGAACAACGGGCCCTGAACCGGCGCCCCGGCGATACGGGTCTGATTGGCCTTGCCCGCTGCCAGCAAGGCGTCGCCTGTGGCCACGGCGTGACCGGGTTCGCGCCCCGGCTCATCGTGAATGCCCCGTTGCTTGCGCGCCTCGACCACTTTCATCAACTCGCCCAGCGCATTGAGGCTGCGTGGGAAACCGGCGTAGGCATACAGTTGCACCAGGATTTCCTTTGCCTCGCTGACGGTCAGCCCGGCATCCAGCCCTTCGTTCAATGCGCTGTTGAGACGCGCCATGTTGCTACTGGCCATGGCCGCGCCAATCGGCACGATTGCCTGCTGCCTCGCGGACAACACTTCGGAGACGGCGGCTTCTTCTGCCGGTACTGCCGGCGGCAGTGGCTGATCGTCGGCGACTTTCTCCAGCCACTCCACATTCTTGCCGTTCACCGAGCCGGTCACGGCCAGGTGGGTCATGGTGCTGTTGGGCGCGGCGCCGTGCCAATGCTTGACGCCCGGCGGGCAGACGATCACATCGCCGGGATGAATGTCCTGCACGGGCTTGCCCCATTCCTGGGTCTGCCCGACACCGGAAATCACCACCAGCCGCTGCCCCGCCGGATGGGTGTGCCACGCTGATCGGGCGCCCGATTCGAAGGTCACGTAAGCGCCGGACGCATTGATTTCGCCCGTGTCGTTGAACAGCGGATCGACGCGCACACGACCGGAGAAATAATCTTCAGGCCCCACGAATGAAGCCTGGGAGCCCGCACGACGGATCTGCTGCGCGCTCGAAGGCTCACTGCCGCCGCCCGCGACTTCGGCAGCGCTGGCAAAAGGGGTGGCCGCGCACATGGCGAGGCCCAACAAGGTTTTGTTCATGGCGATGGCTTCCTTCGAATCAGAGGGTTCGGGCGTAGAACGCCGTCAGCTGTTGCATGGCGACATCGACGTAGGCCGGCACCCAATAAGTTTCGATGTGGGTGGCGCCGTCGATCTTGAACAGGGTCTTGTCCTGGGTCCCGGTGGCCTTGGCGAAGGCCTGCTCCGACATGTACAGGCTGTCGGCCTTGCTGCCGGCGATCATCAGCAACGGCTTGTCGATCAGTTCGATCTGATCCGTCGCATCGAAACTCATCAGGTCCAGCAGGCTGCTGAGGGTGTAACGGAAAGTCGAGTTGGGATGCGCGTGGGTCTTGCCGTAATACTCGAAGCCCTGGCGGTACAGGTCGAACGGCAATTTGGCGATCTGTTCGTCGGTCAATTTGGCATCGCCGATGTATTGGATTTCCCCTCCGGCGGCTTCCTGGGCGCGGGCGGCCGAGGCTTGCTGCAAGCGCTGCTGGATGGTGTCGAGTTGCGAATCCTGATAACCGTTGCGGCGCACCAGTCCGGAATTGAACATGCTCACCGTGGCAATCGAGCGGAAGCGCTTGTCGGTCTGCGCGGCCTTCAACGAATAGCCGCCACCGCCGCAGATGCCGAGCAAACCGAGATGGGCGCTGTCGACGCCGGGGTAGCTGGCGATGAAGTCGGCCATGCCGTGAATGTCTTCGACGCGGTTGGCCGGTTTGTCGATGTTGCGCGGCTCGCCACCGCTCGCGCCTTGATAGGCCGCGTCCGCCGTGATGGTGATATAGCCCTGGTCGGCCAGACGCTGAGCATAAAGACCGGCAACCTGCTCTTTCACCCCGCCGTTGGGGTGCGCGACGACAACGGCGGGATAGTGCCGGGCCGGATCGTAGTTCGCGGGGGTGTAGACGTTGGCGGAAATGGCCAGGCCATTGAGCGTGTAGGTCACCGGGTGAATGTTGACCTTGCCCGGTTCGTTACGGGTGATCGCGCCACCGTAGGTCAAGGTGAACGGGTTCTGCCGGTAATCCGCCGCCTCGACTTCAGCGCCCGACATTCCGATCATCGCGGCCAGCACGCCGGCCTTCATCGTGGTTCGCATCGTTTGCACCCTCCTTTCCATCAATACGGTATGGAGATGCAAACTACCCTTCGACGATTGATTGATAAACGGCACTAATTGGATAGCACTGATATCAGAATCACATAAGTCCGACGTTCGGCTTCCTGACCATGCACTCGCGACACTGGCCCGCCGTCGAGCGGGCCAACGCCGATCCTCTTAACTTGCCCTCTGCCCTACCCACCGATGGCGATAGGCAAGCCCGGCCTGCAAGCCGAACGCGAGCAGCACCGTCGCCGGTGCAGAAAAACTGCCGGGAACACCGCCCGTCCACATCAGCAACAACCCCAGCGCCGTGGCGGCGAACCACGCCATCAGGCCGACCGGATTGAATGCCCGGCTGCGTTCAAGTGCACCTTCGTCATTGCTGCCATAGACAATCTGCGCCAATGCCACACCGACCCAGGCGACCACAAAAATGCCCTGATACGCCAATGCCTTGAGCAAGTAGGAAAACACGTCAGCGAGCATCAAGCCGTACACGATCACCCCGACCACCAATGCCCACAGCAGGTAAGAACCGCGTACGCCGAAACGACCGAAGAATGCCTGCATGTTGAGGGTCGCCAGATAGTAGTTGGCGGTGTTGATCCGGGTTTGCGTGGCCCAGACGAACAGCAGACCCCACAGCCCCATCAACTGCAGAATTGCCATCACCACAGAGACTTCGTTCAGCGCGCCTTCATGGGGAATACTGCTGACCAGATAGATGCCTGCCGCGCCGTTGAGCAGAAACGTCACGGCATAAAACGGCATGCCGAAGTTCCAGCGCCCATGATACTGAGCGTCCTGCGGCTTGCCGAAACGGGCGTAGTCGAAGGTGAACAGCATCAGGATCCAGACGCCCATGTAGGCCACAAAGCAGTCCCACCAGCCGAAGGGCGCGGGGGTTGCCGGGCCGAAATCGAGCCATTGCGGCTGGTAACCATAACGGCTGATCGACAGCCCGACCGCCACCAGCAAACCGCCCAGGTACACCGGCAACAACACGCCGTTGAGCTTGTCCAGCCAGTGCTGCACGCTACCCAGAATCATCGGCACGCTGTACAGCACCACCAGCAGGGCAGCCAGTGGATAGACCAGTTCCGGGTACAGGTGATTGAGCGCCACGGCGATCACCGATCCTTCGAACACGGCGTAGTAAATCGCCGTCGAAAAGAAAATCAGCGTGGCCAGGCATGCCCCGGTCCGGCCGAACAACACGCTTGAAAACAACGCGACCGACCAGCCACTGCGCATGGCGAAACGGCTGAGAACGCTGTTGATCAGCCCATAACTGATCACCGACAGCACCATCCCGATCAGCGCATTGCGTGCACCGAAAGACAAGGCCAGCGAAGCGCCGACCACGATGTAGAACATGGCGCTGCACACGGCCCACCAGGCCATGGTCAGAGACAGTCGGCCCATGCGGGCTTCGGCGGAAACGGGATGATGGGCCGGATCTTGCCCGGTTTGACTCGATTGCGATAAAGCAGCCATATGCGTGTACTCCAGAACCAGTCAAAGGTTGAAGCGCGGGCAGCCTTCACCGCACCGAAGTGCGGCGTTGGCCTGGCGTGTGGCAGGGCCCGCGCGGTGCGGCGGGCAGAGTCAGGAAGGGAAAAGCTTGCTCAGGCAGCTGAGTTTTTTCTTGTAGGAACGCCGTGCGTCCAGGGCCTCGTCGAGGCTGACCGCTACAAAGCGAGCCTTCTGGTTGGGCTGCATCTGGCCGATCAGATCCAGGTCGGCACTGATGACGGTGCCGATCATGGCGTAACCGCCACCCGATACGGCATCGCGATGCAGCACGATGGGTTCGAGGCCGGCAGGTACCTGAATCGAGCCGATCGGGTAGCAGCTGTCAACGATGTTCGACGGATCGGAACCTGCACCAAAGGGTTGCTCTCGCGGCTGGAAGTCCAGCGCGCTGCCGCCCTTGAAGCGATAGCCGATGCGGTCCGCTTCCGATCCGACGGTCCACGGCTCGGCGAAAAAGCTCTTCGCTGCCGCGTCGGTCAGGCGATCGTAATAAAGCCCCGGCACCACGCGCAGGGTGATCTCCCCGCCCAGTGACTGGCGCAGCGCCATGGGCAGACTGGCCCCGGCACGCCCCTTGCCGCTGGCTTTGCCCACCGGCAATTCGTCTCCGGCGATCAAGCGTCGTCCGGCAAAACCGCCCAACGCCCCGAGCGCATAAGTCGATCGACTGCCCAACACCAGAGGCACGTCGATTCCGCCTGCCACAGCCAGATAAGCCCGGGCACCGGCCTTGGGAAAATCGAAACGCAGAACCTGGCCGGCCTTCACCGCGAACGCGGTGGCGTGATGCATTTCCACACCATCGAGTCGAGGCGCCATGTGCGCGCCGCACACCGCAACCAGTGCGTCTTGCTGAAACGCCAGCTCAGGGCCCAGCAACGTACACTCCAGTGCGGCGCAATCGGCCGCGTTGCCGACCAGATGATTGGCCGCACTCAGCGCATATTGATCGAGCGCGCCGGACGGCGGGATGCCGAGGTGGTAGTAACCTTCGCGGCCCAGATCCTGAACCGACGTGGCGAGACCGGGTTTGAGTACCTTGATCATGCCAACACCTCCTGCAGCGACACGGGATAACCGACCGGGTCAGCGAGAAACGCATCCAGTGAAAACTCCACCGGCCGGATCCGTAAATCGAAATGCCCGGCCTCCACCTCTGCAACGGCCTGGTCATACGCTGCACGATCCATCGGCTTGAACTGCACAATGTCACCCGGACGGAAAAACACCATGTGCTCCTTCAGGTACGCCAGCGATTGCTGCGGGTCGTAGATGGGGGCCGGTGTGACACCGAACATCTGATAGCCCCCGGCGCCACGCACCGAGTAGATACAACCGAAGCAACCACCGTGACCCAGTGTCAGTTTCGGCGTGTCGGTACGTGGACGCAGATACTTGGGCACCTGCAACTGACGTTCGCGCTCGACCATCTGGAACATGAAGGGCAAACCGGCGACAAACCCCACCATCGAGACAAACCATGGCGCCCCGCTATGAGCCGCAATGAACGCATCGACGTCCGCCAGGCCATTGATGCGCGCGGCGTATTCCAGATCCGTAGCGCTCGGGTCCTGGTGCCGGTCGCGAAAACGCATCAGCGTTTCGTGGGTCCAGGGATCGTTGTACAGCACCGGAATCTCAATGATCCGGGTCTGCAATGTGCGCTCGGCAACGGCTTCTGCCTCGGCGCCCTGCACCGCTTCGAGCAAGGCCTGCGGCGCAATTCGATCCGGATCGAAGCGGATCTGGAAGGATGCGTTGGCCAGACACACATCGAGTACGCCATCGAGTTTCAACCGCTCCACGGCGCGGGTAACGGCCATGCCCTTGAAAAACGCCTCGAGGGACATGCTTTCACTGACTTCGGCAAACAGATGTTCATCGGCACCAAAGCTGTAGCGGATCGGACGACTCATGCTTCACCTCCGCTGCGGCGTGCGGACAGCCAGTTTTCCAGCGTCCCGGTATGAAAGTCGGCGGTTTGCAACCACGGTTGTTGCAGCAGTTCGGCGTGCAGCGACAAGGTGCTGGCCATGCCGGTCAGCAGGGTTTGCGCCACCGCTGTCCGGCCACGCGCCAGGGCTGTGGAGCGATCCGGCCCATGCACAATAAGCTTGGCCAACAGCGAGTCATAGTACGGTGGCACCCGATAGCCTTCATACAGATGCGTGTCCACACGAACGCCTTCGCCTTGCGGCCAGACCAACGATTCGACCAGACCGGGGCTGGGGAAAAAATCCCGGGCCGGGTCTTCGGCATTCAAGCGCATTTGCAGGGCCGCGCCATTCAGACGAATGTCACTCTGCTTCAGGCCCAGTGGTTCGCCACCGGCAATTCGCAGCATCGCCTGCACCAGATCGATGCCGGTGACCAGTTCGGTGACCGGGTGCTCCACCTGGATTCGAGTGTTCATCTCGATAAAGAAGAACTCGCCGGTGACGTCGTCATACAGGTATTCCAGCGTGCCCGCCCCCTTGTAGCCGAGGGATTCGGTCAAGCGTACGGCGCTGGCGCAGAGTGCCTCCCGCTGCTGCGCGTTCAGTACGGGCGACGGTGCTTCTTCAAAGATTTTCTGACGTCGGCGCTGTAGCGAACACTCGCGCTCGAACAGGTGCACGGCGTTTTTCCCGTCGCCCAGAACCTGTACTTCGATGTGCCGGGCCTTGCCGATAAAGCGCTCCAGATACACCGCACCATTACCGAAAGCGGCCTGCGCCTCGCGCTGCGAGCGGGGAAACTCTTCACTCAATTGCGCGGCACTTTCTGCCAGACGAATACCCCGCCCGCCGCCACCCGCCGAGGCTTTGATCAGCAACGGGTAACCGACCGATTCCGCCGCCCGAAGCGCCGACTCGACATCAAACAGCTCGCCCGGCGAACCCGGCACCACTGGAACACCTGCCGCCTGGGCAGTACGCCGCGCTTCGGCCTTGTCGCCCATGCGCCGGATCGTGTCCGGGTCCGGCCCGACAAAAATCGCGCCGCTGGCAATCACGGCTTCGGCAAACCCGGCGTTCTCGGACAAAAAGCCATATCCAGGGTGAACCGCATTGGCGCCCGTCGCTTGCAGGGCACCCAGCAACGCCTCGATGTTCAGGTAGCTTTTATCGGCACGGGCCGGCCCCAGCAGATGCACTTCATCGGCCAGGCGTGCGGCCTGAGAGTCGATATCGGCCTCGCTGCACGCGGCAACGGTGGGAATGCCCAGGGCCTTGGCCGCACGGATGATGCGCACGGCGATTTCGCCACGGTTGGCGACCAGCAATTTACGAATAGGTTGAGTCATGTTCACGCCCTCACTCGCTATCAAGCGTAGCGACGACCTGACCCGGCTCCACCGGATCACCGTCTTCAACCTGAAAGGCACTGAGGCGCCCCGCCGTCCCGGCGGTCAGTTCGGAAAACTGCTTCATGACTTCGATCAGGCCAATCACCGTGTCGGCGCTGACAGGATCGCCGACCTCGACGTAATTCGCCGAATCCGGCGTGGCCTTTCGGTAGAAAGTCCCGGGTAACGGGGTGATGACAGAGTGTTCGGCCATGTCTGTTCCTCTTGGAATAGTTGTAGAAAGGCAGGCAAAAAAATCGATGTTTGAACACCGGCGTCTGTGTGCCGGGTGTTTCGTTTTTATTCAGCGAGGGCGGCGCACCTCGATCCCGGCGGCATCGAGCGCCTTGCGGGTGGCCTCGACCAGCGCCAAAGCGCCCGGCGTATCGCTGTGCAGGCAGATGGAGTCGAACTCGATCGGCAGATCCTCACCCTCGACGGTGCGCACCACGCCCTCCTGGCAAGCGCGCAGCACACGGGCGGCGACAAATCCCGGATCGTAGGCGCGAACATTGCGGGTGAAGACGATGGAGCCGCTCAGGTCGTATTCGCGGTCTGCATAGAATTCGCGAACGACCGGTTGGCCGAGCTCTTTGGCGACACGCCAGATAACCGAATCGGGCATGCAATACAGCAACAGGTCGGGTTCCAGCCGTTGCAGGTTTTCCACCAGCAGACGCGCGGCTTCTTCGTCCCGGGCCAGATGCATGTACAGCGCGCCGTGAGGCTTGATGTGTTGCAGCGTCACGCCCTGCACCCGTGCCAGTTCGCGCAGTGCACCCAGTTGATAAAGGATGTCGTCGACCAGTTCCTGAGCCGGTGCATTGATGTGTCGGCGACCGAAACCCACCAGATCACGAAACCCCGGATGCGCACCGATACCGACCTTCAGACGCTTGGCCAGCTCGACGGTGCGACGCATGGTGCCGGGATCGCCGGCATGGAAACCGGTGGCGATGTTGGCGGAACTGATGAACGTCATCAGTTCGTTGTCGACGCCATCACCGATGGTCCACGGACCGAAGCCTTCGCCCATGTCCGAGTTGAAATCTACTGCCTGCATAACCCTTGCTCCTGACCCTTGTGACTTCATGCAGGCCACGTTAAATTCCCGCCAACCCCTTGGGAAGATCTATTAACAGATAGGGTATCTTCTGAAAAACAGATACCTGAAAAACAGGAACACCCATGTCGTTGACCTTGCGTCAGGTTCGCTACTTCGTTGCCACCGCAGAGATCGGGCAGATATCTCAGGCAGCGATTCATTTGAATATTTCCCAGTCGGCGGTGACCACGGCGATCAAGGAACTGGAAGGCATGCTCGGCACGTTGCTGTTCCAGCGCTCGGCTCAAGGCATGAGTCTGACGGATGCCGGTCGGCACTTCCTGAACCGCGCCTACGTGATTTTGCGCAGCGTCGACGACGCGCTGAACAGCCCGTTACCCGACATCCGCGCCAGCGGCCTGATTCGCCTGGCCGCGAGCTACACGGTGATCGGCTATTTTCTGCCGCATCATCTGCAACGGCTGGAACACTGGCACCCGGACGTCGCCATCGAAGTCCACGAGCAGGAACGGCAGGCCATCGAACAGGGATTGCTGGAAGGCAAATTCGATATGGCGGTGGTGCTTACCGCGAACCTCACGCACCCCGACATCGTTTCGGAAACCCTGTTCAACTCCGAACGCCGTCTGTGGCTGCCCAGCCACCATCCACTCTGTGAACGTTCGGCCGTCAGCCTCGCGGATGTCGCGCTGGAACCCTACATCCTGCTGACCGTGGATGAAGCGGAACAAAGCGCCATGCGCTATTGGGAAAACGCCCGCCAGCAACCCAACGTGCGGGTGCGTACCAGTTCTGTAGAAGCCGTGCGCAGCATGGTCGCCAATGGCAGCGGCGTGGCGATTCTCTCGGACCTGGTGCACCGCCCCTGGTCGCTGGAAGGCAAGCGCATCGAGACCCTGACCATCACCGACAAGGTGACCCCGATGAGCGTTGGCCTGGCCTGGCACCGCGAGCGCGAATTCAGCCCGGCGATGCAGGCCTTGCGCAATTACTTCCACGATGCGTTCCTGGCCCCGCAGCAACTTTCTGCACGGCGCTGACGCACAGGATCAGGCAAGTATTCGATAGGAATGCACTAACGGAATGCAACTTCAGAGCGAGAAGATGACTGTCCGACAGATCCATCGAGGACGTTCCCATGCTTGTACAAGCCTACGGTGCCCACGCGGGCGACAAACCCCTTGAGCCCATCCAGATCAATCGCCGCGCCCCTGCGGCCCATGACGTCCAGATCGACATCGCCTTCTGCGGCATCTGCCATTCCGACCTGCACCAGGTGCGCTCCGAGTGGGCCGGCACACAATTCCCTTGCGTCCCGGGACACGAAATCGTCGGCCGCGTTTCGGCGGTCGGTGCCCATGTGTCCGAATACAAGGTCGGCGATCTGGTCGGCGTCGGTTGCATCGTCGACAGCTGCAAACACTGCGAGGACTGCGAAACCGGCCTGGAGAACTACTGCGACGGCATGATCGGCACCTACAACTTCCCGACCCCGGACGCCCCCGGCTGGACCCTCGGCGGCTACTCGCAAAACATCGTGGTGCATGAGCGTTACGTGCTGCGCATCCGCCACCCCGAAGCGCAACTGGCCGCCGTCGCACCGCTGCTGTGTGCGGGCATCACCACTTACTCGCCGCTACGTCAGTGGAACGCCGGGCCGGGCAAAAAAATCGGCGTGGTCGGCATCGGTGGCCTGGGCCACATGGGCATCAAACTGGCCCATGCGATGGGCGCGCACGTGGTGGCGTTCACCACGTCTGAATCCAAGCGCGAAGCAGCGAAAGCACTGGGTGCCGATGAGGTCGTGGTGTCGCGCAATGCCGAAGAAATGGCCGCGCACACCAAGAGCTTCGACTTCATCCTCAACACCGTCGCCGCCCCTCACGATCTCGACGCGTTCCTGGTGCTGCTCAAGCGTGACGGCGCACTGACTCTCGTAGGCGCGCCCGCCTCGCCGCATCCATCGCCGAACGTGTTCAACCTGATCATGAAACGCCGCACCATCGCCGGCTCGATGATCGGCGGCATTCCAGAGACCCAGGAGATGCTGGATTTCTGCGCCGAGCACAGCATTGTTTCGGACATCGAACTGATTCGCGCGGACCAGATCAACGAGTCGTATGAGCGGATGCTCAAGGGCGATGTGAAGTATCGGTTCGTGATTGATAACGCGACGTTGGCGGGCTGACAGGCACCTCTGGAGAGAGGCGTTGCGCCTGCCCGTTCGGACACGAACGCCTTTCTCCACTACGCCCGGCCAACCGGAACTTCCCTTCATTAACGAGCCCTCCAACCTGCGTGCCTGTGCCCATCGATGGCCGGCATCCGCCACTACCTTCAGCATTCCCCATCAGCTCATTGATCTTTCCCCCTCCACCAAGTAAAAAACCCTCTCCCTTTTCCTCCTTGCAAGGAGCAGCGGATGCTCGAGCTATCCACGGATCGACTGGACCTGCGCACGATGGTCGAATCCGACTGGCCGTTGTTTCTCAGGCTGCATTCCGAGCCGCAGACCATGCAGTACGTGTTCGGTGAGATTGCCGAGGAGCAGGTTCGCCAAGGCTTCGAGCACCGGCTTCCGGCGTGGGGACCGCAGTCGGAGCACTGGCTGTGCCTGGTGGTGACCGACAGGGCCAGCAGGCACGAACTGGGCGTGACCGGTTTTCGCATTCTGTCGCCGGGGCATGCCGAAGTGGGATGCCTGCTGTTGCCGGAGCATCAGGGCAAAGGCTTTGGCACCGAGTCGCGAAAGGCGATCATCGACTACGCCGCGGCCATCGGGCTGAACTCGCTGGAATCGACCGTGACCGATGGCAATATCGCGTCCTGCAAGGTGTTGGAAAAATGCGGCTTTGTGTTCGCACGTCGTGTGCCGCAGGCCTACCAGATCGGTGATCGGTGGTTCGACGATCTGATCTACCACTATCAAATCCGCTGAGCCTTGCGCTCAACGACTCGCCAAGGAGGCCTCTCGTCGTGAATCCCTATCAATGCCTGCCACCCCGCGCTTTCTGGCGTACGGCTGTCGCCGACAAGTCCGCACCGGACATCGGTGAGCTGTGGACCCCGCAATTCGAGATCGGCAACAAGGATGCCATCGTCACCGCCGGCTCCTGTTTCGCCCAGCACATCGGCCGCGCGTTGGTTGCGCGCGGCATGCACTGGCTGGACGCGGAACCCGCCCCGGACGCATTGCCCGAGGCCGACTGGAAAGCCCACAACTACGGGGTGTTTTCGTTCCGCACCGGCAATCTGTATACCCCGGCGATGTTGTGCCAATGGCTTGAATGGGCGCTGGGCGTGAGCGCTCCGCCGGATGAGGCCTGGGTGCATGACGGGCGTTTCTTCGATCCGTTCCGCCCCGCCGTGGAACCTGACGGATTTGCCAGCGAGCAGGCGCTGTTCGAGTCGCGTGAGGCCACCCTGGACGCCATCCGCGAAGCGCTGCGTCGCGCCAAAGTGTTCGTGTTCACCCTCGGCCTGACCGAAGCCTGGCAACATCGCGAGACCGGTCTGGTCTATCCCGTGTGCCCCGGCACCGTGCGCGGCACTTTCGATCCGTTGTTCCACCGGTTCTGCAATTTCGGCTTCATGGACACTTATGGCGACATGGTCAGGGCGCTGGAACTGATGCGTTCGATCAACCCGCAGCTGCGCCTGCTGCTCACCGTTTCACCGGTGCCCCTGACGGCAACCGCCACCGGGCAACATGTACTGAGCGCCACGACCTACTCCAAATCGGTGCTGCGCGCCGTCGCCGGGCAATTGTGTGAAGACCTGCCCGACGTCGACTATTTCCCGTCCTACGAAATCATCACCGGCACCCCGTTCAAGGGCGCGTTCTACCAGCCCAACCAGCGGGAAGTGACGCCAGAGGGCGTGGCATTCGTGATGCAGCAATTCTTTGCCGGACTTGAAGCCGTCCAGTCGGTGCAGGCGCCGACCACCTCCACTAGTGTGTCCAGCGAGGATCTTGTCTGTGAAGACGCCGTACTCGATTACTACGCCTAGGTTTCTGCTGCTGGGCGACTCCCATGCAGGCGTCATCGGCAAGGCGGCGCAGGCCCGTGAGTTGCCTTTCGGCGGTGGTCCGCTGGGAACCGGTCGGGACTTCGCCGTCGACTTCTTCCAGTTGAGCCGCCATGACGTGGCCTTTCGGGATGCGGAAATGGATCGGCTGTACCGTCAGGCCCTCGCCACGCTCGAAGTGCCGCAACTGGCGAAGGTCGGCGTGCCGCTGGTGAGCACGATCGGCCTGAGCCTGCACTATCTGGCCACCGCGCCGAACTGGACCTGCTACCAGAATGCGCAAGGTGAGTTCGATGACGGTTTTCTCGCCGGGCCGTTGTTCGAGACGGTCATCGACACCCTGTCCCGCCCCGCCCTGGCCTTCTATGAACAGGCCCTGGCGCTGAACCTCAAGGTGTTCGCCGTGCTGCCGCCGCAACGGGTGCCGGAGCTGTCCGACCCGCGCGTGTTCATGGCGGCGCAGTCATTGCTGATCGAACGCCTGCAAGGGCTTGGCGTCGAGCTGATCGACGTGCGCGAGGCGGCGAACGATGAACAGGGTTTTCAGCGTGAGGCGTTCTGCGAAGTGGATGACCCGCTGCACGGCAATCTGGCGTTCGGTGAGTTGATCGTCGAGCAACTGATTCGGCGCGGCGTCTAGAAAAAGAGGGAGCGCATGGCTCCCTCTGATGTTTTCAAGCCTTGGGCTGCGTGCCGAGAATCGTCACCCGCTCGCCATAACGCGAATGCGGGAAGTAATCCCAGATCGCGTGGTGCTGGGTGCAGCGGTTGTCCCAGAACACCAGCGTGTTCGGTGCCCAGCGAACGCGGCAACTGAGGGACGGCTCCCGGGCCACCAGGTCGAACAGCATGTTCAACAGCACCTGACTTTCGCCCCCGGACAACTGCACGATGTGCGACGTGAACCCGGAATTGACGAACAATGACTTGCGCCCGGTTTCCGGATGACGCACCACCACCGGGTGTTCAGTCTTGGGCAGGTTGGCCGGTGCTTCGTACCCCTTCCATGGGATCGCACCGTCGTGAATCGCGGTCAGTTCGCCGAGGAACTGCTGCATCGTCGGCGAGAGCATTTCGATCGCCAGGTGCATGTTGGCGAACAGCGTATCGCCGCCCGTGCCGATGGCCGGGGTTTCCTTGACGTACAGCATCGACCCCATGGACGGCGCCAGGTCAGCCGTGCCGTCGGTGTGCCAGGTTTCCCCGGCGACGTAACGCGATTGCGCATTGGCGCGGATCACCACCAGTTCCGGGTCATCGCCGTCGATATCCTCCACCGGCAACGCCCGCAGTTCGCCGAACAGCCGGCCAAACGCCTTGTGCTCTTCCACCGACAGATGCTGATCGCGGAACACCAGCACGTGGTTCTCCAGAAAAGCCCGGCGGATTTCCGCGAGCTGAGCGTCCTCCAGCGGTTGCGAAAGATCGACGCCGCCGATTTCGGCCCCGATGATCGGTGTGATCCGGTCGACCGTGATGCGCTGATACGGTGCGCGCTTTTCTGCGGCGATGCGCTCGATTGCCTTGAGTGCCAACTGATCCATGTTTCCTCACCTTTTTTATTGGAACGACACCGATGACTGCTCGCGCAGAGAACGCGGGCGCATGTCGATCCAGTGCTCATTGATGTAATCCAGACAGACCTGACGTTCGCCGCGCATCCCGGCCGCATTCCAGCCGCTGGCCATCGGCTTGCCCGCCGGCCACAGGGAATACTGACCCTGAGCGTTGATCACCACATCGAATTGCTGCTGTGCATCGTTCATGTCGTTTCTCCTGTTGAACGGGATTGCAGGTGCCGGACCAGCCCTTCTGCAAGATGGTTGAACAGCACACGCCGCTCCTCGTCAGTCTTCGCACAAGCCCAGACGTAAACCCGCGCCGACGCTGCGCAAACCTGCGCATACGCCTCCGCGTCGTCAGTCGCGAAGGCCCGGGACGAGATTTCAACATTGGCGGTGGCATGGGCCTGAGCGAACGCCGAGGCGCTGGCTTCGGTATTCAGTTGTGCGTAATACACCGCGAACGCTTCGGCATCGCCGAAGTGCTCGGCGATCATCGCGGTATTGGTTGGCGCGAGACCGTAAGTCATCGCACTGGCATGGGCCTGAGCGTACGCCGCGTCATAGGCATAGGCCCGTCGATACAGCGCCAGCAACACCGGTTTGAGGGTGGCCCGCCACTCGCCCTGACGCCCGGACAAACCGAGCGCCGCCCGTTGATGCAGGCTTTGCAAGGCGAGCAGCGCTGGCCGATGTTTCGGCAATGCCTCGCATAGCATCGGCAGCACCACGTCGGCTTGCCAACGATGAATCGGACGAAGCGACTGCGTGTCCTCGAACCTGTACATCCGCTGACGCTGGACTTCGGGCTGTTCTTCACACAGCACCTGCGCCAAGGTCGGCAACCACCGGGGCATCAAGATCGGCTCATTCATATCGACGGTCCCTCCGTGCCAATGACCTCGGCCAGCATCCGCGCCCAACGGCCCGCCACGATGCCGTAGTGGTCGGTCTCCAGTCGCTGCCAGCTCTGCAACTGAGGGAGCAAGGCCTGCCAGTTGCGTTGCAGGTCATTCATGTTCCAGGCGTTGCCCAGCCCATAAGGGTTGGCGTGCCCGGCGATGAACATCTGCACCCGTGTGTTGCACAGCGCTGGAGGCCGGAAGTCGACCATGCTGGCCATGTTATTGCGGCAGCACACCGTCAGCCGTTGCAGATAAGCCTGACGTTCCTCGGACAGCGCCTGCCCTTCGACGTCGGGCCAACGCTGGGCGAACTCACGCTGGAACACCTGTTCGATGGTCCGCTCGTCGATGCCGGCCAGTTCCGCACCGGCATCCGGTGCGGGTGGGTCGATCAGGTACAGCAGCGGTTGCCTGAACCCGTCAGCCTGGGCCTGCTGACACAGCGCCTGCGCCACCCAGGCCCCGAACGACCACCCCGCCAGACGCCAGGCGCAACCGACCGGGAGGTGGGCCTTGATCGCCTGCAGATACCACCGGGCCCGCTCGACAATGCTGATGTTCGGCAGCGCCGGCACACGCAACGCAGGATCTGCGATCACGCAGACACCCAGATCCGCCGGCAGCGTTGAAACCAGTTCCCGGTAGGCCTGAACATCGCCGCCCACCGGATGGATCAGATACAACCATTCGCGACCGGCGCCGGAATGCCATTGATCGATCCGCACCGCGTCGTTCCAGCTGTTCGGCGCGTCATCTGAAGCCTCTGCCGTGGAATCTGCCACCAGCCCCAACACCTCGCTCAGGCTGACCTTGTGGCTGAACTGCGACAGCTGGAACACCTCGCCGGTGGCCGCTTGCAGTTCATCGATCAGGTCCAGCAAGGTCAGCGAATCCGCGCCCAGGTCGTACAGCGAATCGTCGTCCTCCAGCTCAGCCACGCCGAGCCATTTGCACAGGCATTCACGCAGGCGCACGGAAAGATCCACGCCCTTCGGCACTTCGACCTGCGCGACAACAGCGCCGTGACGAACCGGATAAAAGCGCCGCGCCGTGTCGATGCCAGTGGTGGAAACCAGCAATTGCGGCAGCTGGACCGCCATCGTCAGATCGAACACCCGACACCCTTCTTCGGTCGACAAGCCGACCGTCAGATGCTCCTGATGCGCAGCGTCCCCGCCATTACTGGTCGTGGCCATGCCGATGTCGCGCCAGATATCCCAGTTGATCCCCAGGCGCAGGCAAGCATTGGTCGTGTCCGGACGGTAATGCGCGAAACCGTCGAGCACACCGCTGGCTGCCGAATAATCCAGATGCCCCGCGCCGCCGAACAGTGCCGACATCGACGAGCAGTACAGGACGAAACCCGGCGAAAGTTGATCGATCAGGCTTTCGACCGCGAGCATGCCGCGAGTCTTGGCGGCCATCGTCTCGGCCATCTGCCGGGCATCGCGATGGCGAATCAGGCTGCCCGCGCCGACACCCGCCGCATGAATCACCCCGGTCAGTTGACCGTAGCGCCGGGCCAGTTGCTCGAGTACCTGCGGCCAGCGTGATAGATCGGCGATGTCCGCCTGAAGGCAGTCGATTCGCGGCGAATAAGCCGCGAGATTTGCAGGCAACTGCCCCTGACGCGAGAGCAACACCACACGCCGCCCGGACGCTTGCAGCAGATGTTCGCAAAGGGTTCGACCGATCCCGCCAGTGCCGCCCAGCACCAGAAACGTGCCGTCCCCCGGCAGCAGACTGGAAGTTGTAGTCGAACCCGGCAATGGCTGAGCGATCAACCGTGGCTGCCACAGGTAACCGTCGCGCACCGCCATCCGCCGAGGCAACGCGGCCGGATCGCCGAGCAGCGCCGCCAGCTCTGCGGCCTGCGCATCAAGGTGCGACGACGGCCAGTCCAGCCAGTGGCAACGCACCGGGTATTCCTGGGGCACCACTTCGCTGATCCCGGCCAGTGCCGCCAACTCGGGACGCCGAACCTCGCCGTCCACCGGGCACGCCTGCCACGACATCAGCCACAGGCGCAGACGCGTCGTGCGTGCGGCTTGCCCCCAGGCCTGCATCAGCGCGCTGACCGTGTCCAGACAGGCCCACTGCGCCAAATCCAGCGATTGCTCGTTGACCGCCCCTGACACCGCCAGCGGCAAGGTGTGCAGCCAGTCGAGTTCGCCGGTGTCAGGTTCTGTGACCTCGGTGAGCAGACGATTCAGGGCTTCGGTGTCCAGCGGATCCAGTTCGAAACGATCGGCGCCGAGATGCTTGAAACCATTGCCGGTGCGGACTTGAACCACGCGTCGATAAACCGCTCTCAGGTGCTCAAGCAACGTCGCGCCGGGTGCTTCATGACTGCAAAGGATCAGCGTTTCTCGTACGGCCTCCGGTGCCTTCAAGCCCAGGCGTTGGACACGCATCCACTGCCGCTGATGAAACCACTGCGCCAGAGGTTGCCGCTCGATGCCTGCGGAAACGGGGGCAACGATTTCGCCAGCGGGTTGAAACCGATAGGTCTGGAGATCAAAAGACGACGGCTGCAAATCCCATGGTGGCGGTGCCGAGCGCTGCGGCCACTGGATATGGGCGCCTTCGTACCAAGCCTCAAGCAATACCTGCGCTGAATGATCACGGGCGATCAGTTGTGCACACGACGCGGTGATTTCCTTGATCGTTGCCGGCTGCAAAGGAATTTCATCACCCGGTTGGCAGACCATCCCGAAGCGCCAGCGCAGTTGCCGGCGACCTGACTGCAAATGCCTCAGCAACTCAGTCTGCTGTTCCGGATGCGTTTGCATGTGTTCGCGGATCACCGCGATATCGTGCAGTAATTCGGAGCGACTGTGGGCCGAGAGCATCAGCAGTGGCAGCGTTTCCTCGACCACTTCCTGCGCCTTGGGTGCGGCGCCGACAATCACATGAGCGTTGGTCCCACCAATCCCGAAACTGCTGACACCCGCCAGACGCCGCCGCCCTTCCGGCCATGGTCGCGATGTGGTCGGCACGTAGAACGGCGAATGCTCCAGATCAATCTGCGGATTGATCCGGCCAAACCCGAGGTTCGGCGGCAGCACGCCATGGAACACCGCGAGACTGGCGCGAATCAGCCCCACCACCCCCGCTGCCGCCCCCAGATGACCGATCTGGCTCTTCACCGAAGCCAGCGCGCAACTGCCGGCCGGCGCCTCGCCGAAGGCCTTGGTCAATGCCGCAACCTCGATCGGATCCCCCAGCAAAGTGCCGGTGCCATGGGCTTCGATGTAGCCGATGTCAGCGCCCGTCAGTCCGGCGCGATTCAAGGCGTCGCTGATGACCGCGCTCTGCCCGGCCACCGACGGCGCGGTGTAGCTCATCTTGGCTCGGCCATCGTTGTTCAGTGCGGAGCCTTCGAGCAACGCGTAGATCCGGTCACCATCCGCCCGCGCCCTGGCCAATGGCTTGAGCACCACCACGCCATAACCGCTGGCGCCGATGGTGCCGCTGGCGTTGTCGCTGAACGGGCGGCACAGGCCATCGGCGGAAAAGATGTGTTGCGAGCGATGACGATAGCCATCGGTCAGGGTCGGGTCGATCAGCACACCAGCAGCGAGCATCACGTCACTGTCGCCCTGACGCAGCATCGAGCTGGCCAGGTGCACGGCGATCAGCGAGCTGCCGCACGCCGCCTGCACGCTCAGGGCCGGGCCGTTGAGGTCCAGGTGATACGCGGTTTTGGTCGCCAGAAAGTCCTTGTCGTGATGCAGCGCCATCTGGAAGCCGTCCGGCAGGTCACCTTCAGCGGTCTCGCGCAGCATCTGCTGGAAGTACGTGGTTTCGCCGCAACTGGCGATCAGGCCGATGCGCGGACCGTCCGCCGATGGAACGATGGCCGCGTGTTGCAGGGCCTGCACACAGCCCATCAGCAGATGCCGCTGTTGCGGGTCCATCAGGCGCGCTTCCTGGCGGCTGATGCCGAAGTACTCGGGATCGAAGTCGAGCATGCCGGCCAGTTGGCTGCGGGCCCCGACCAGACCTTCGCTCGCCTCAAAGCGTTCGATGCCCAGCTCGTTACCCTGCACCATCGCCCAGAACTCGCCCAGGTTCCGCGCTCCGGCCACATTGACCGACATGCCGATGATCGCCATCGGCTGGTGACCTGCATCGGTTTGCCGGACACGCTCCACTGCTGCCACCGAAGCCGTCGACAGATGCGCCGCCAGACGCCGTATCGTGACATGTTCGAACAGGTCGGCCATCGTCACTTTGTGCGGCAGCTTTTCTGCGTAACGGCCATGCAAACGCATCAGCCCGAGACTGGTGGCGCCGGCCTCGAAGAAGGTCTGTTCCGGTTCGATTTCGCGGCCGATCACATCCCGGAACAGCTCGCTCAACTGCCGCTCCAGTGCGGTCAATTGCACAACGGGTTGTGGCGTACTGCGACGCTCCAGCGCCTCGCCCACATTTGGCAAGGCCTTGCGGTCGATCTTGCCGCTGGGGGTGCGTGGCCAGACGTCGATCCGGCGATATTCATCGATCCGCACATGGGCCGGCAGGCGTTGCGCGACCTGACGATCCAGTTGTTGCGACGTCGCAGGCTCGCCGTCGAGTTGCAGCCAGGCGATCAGGCGCGGCGGATCAGCCTGAACCGCCACCACCGCGTTGACCACTTCCGGCACCCGCATCAACGCCGCTTCGATCTGCCCCAGCTCCAGACGATGGCCACTGAGTTTGATCTGCTGGTCGTCACGTCCCAGATAATGCAGGCAGCCCTGGGCATCGGCCCACGCCAGATCGCCGGTGCGGTAGAACAAGCGGCCCTCTGGCAGCTCTACAAACCGCGCGGCATTCAGATCAGCATCAGCCAGATAACAACGGGCAACCATCGGCCCCGCCACCAACAGGTAGCCACGACAACCGTTCGGAACCGGGCGGTCGTGTTCATCCACCAGCAGCAACCGGGCATTGCCGACGGCGTGACCGATCGGCGCACGCAACGGCCAGTCACGGGGCACCGCAGGCAATCGCAAGGCACTGACCACATGGGTTTCGGTCGGGCCGTAGTGATTGAACAACGAAGCCTGCGGCATGCCGCCGAACCAGTTGCGCAGCGCGTCCGTGCAGAGCAATTGCTCCCCGGCGGTGATCACTTCGCGCAAGGCCGACGGGTAGATTCCGCGAGCCACAGCGGTTTGCGCCAGATGCTGCAACGCCACGTACGGCAGGAACAGCCGTTCGATCCGCGCCTCGACCATGTAACCCAGCAATGCCTCGGCATCCTGCCGCCAGCGCGGCGTGATCAGGTGATAGCAGCCGCCCCCGCACAGGGTGCTGAAAATCTCCTGAAACGACACGTCGAACGACAGCATCGAGAACTGCAAGGTCACCGCTTTCGCCGGCAACAGCCCCTGAGTGCGTTGCCATTGCAGCAGGTTGCACAGGGTGCGTTCCGACACTTGCACACCTTTGGGCGTGCCGGTCGAGCCGGAGGTGAACAGCGTGTACAGCGGTCGCTCGCCGGCGTGGCGTGGGCGCTCGAACGCTTCGGCATCGACGTGCAGATCGACCCGATGCGTGGCGAATCGTCCGGAATTGAGATCATCGAGCGCGGCCGCCGTCGTGCCGCTGAACAGCACACAATGAGGTTGCGCCTGATCCAGCACCTGACGCTGGATCGCCACCGGATAAGCAGGATCCAGCGGCACGGCGGTCAGGTTGAGTTTGGCCAGGGCCAGTAGCGCGACGATGTGCTCGACCGACGCGTCGAGGAACAGCACGACATGCAGCGGCGCGCTACCGAGAGGCAATGGATGATGCTCGATCAAGTCAGCGGCCAGAGCGTCGGCCAATCCATTCAGCTCGCTATAAATGAGTTGGCGCTGACCTTGAACCAACGCAACCGCATCCGGCGTGCAATGCACCTGATGCTCGAACCAGTCCGCTAGGGTCTTGAACGGCGGTTCACCCTTCGGCCCTTCACTGGCCGGGGCCAGACCGTGTCGATAAGGGCCCAGCAAACTCTCGAGCGTTGCCGCCGGGCTTTCCAGCAACAGGTCCAGACCACGGCGGAACAACGCATTCACCGTGCTCATCTGTCCGGCATCGAAATAGCTGCACTGATATTCCCACCAGCACTCCAGCTGCGAGCCGCTGCCCACCATCAACAGGGTCAGCGGACACTTGGCGTGCAGGTGTTCGTTGAACTCAAGGGTCGCGCGCAGGCTGGAGTCAGCCAGTGCCGTGTAATCAGTGTTTTCCAGCACGAACATGAAGTCGAACAGCGCAGTATTCGACGACAGCCGCAGGTCTTCGACCAGATCCGCCAAGGCCACATCTTGCAGCGCCAGCACCTCGCGCACGGTGGCGCTCTGTTGATGCAGCTGTTCGCTCAGGGGCAATGTGTGGTTTACGGCGGTGGGAATCAGCACGGTGTTGGCGAACATGCCGACGCTGTCCTCGAACTCAGCCAGGGGCCGGTTGGCCACTGGACTGGCGATCCGGGGCCGCTCGCATCCGGTCAGGGCGTAGAGACTCCAGGCGAAGACACTGAACAGCACTTCGAAACGGGTCAACCGCTGCTGCGTGCAGAACCGTTCAAGGGCTGCACTGCGCACCGCGCCCAGGGGTTCGCGGTGCAACCTCGCGTCCGGGCTGACCGGGCGCATCGGCATCAACGCGGGCGACGGTTCTTCCTGCCGACGATGCAGCTCGGCCAGGGCTCGCCGCTGGTTGCGGTAATGCGGATCGACGCCCCACTGCCGCTGCCACTGGCCAAACTCCAGCGTCGTCAGACGGGCTGCCGATTCCGGGATTTCGCGCCCTTGCACAGCGTCGGTGTAGAGCTGCTTCAGGTCGTCGAACAGCAGGTTCACCGACCAGCCGTCGACGATGATGTGATGCAGGTTCAGCAGCAGCCGGCAGCTGCCATCGGCGAACGGCAACAGCCACGCCTGAAACAGGTTCGGCGTGCTCAGGTCGAACGGCGTGCCGAACACCAGCTCCGCAAAGGCCTGCCAGTTGCCTTCGGTGAAATGCCCGACGGCAAAGGCGCGGCAGGCCGAACCTTGCTCGGCAATCACCTGATCAAGACCCTCGGCACCCGATGCGAATGCCGTGCGCAAACCGGGATGGCGCTTCACCAGACGGTTCACGGCCTCGCCCAATGCTGCGACCTCGACACCGGCCGCCAGATGCAGAATCAGCGGCACGCTGTAAGCGGTCGAGGTCGGCGTGCGCTGCTGCAATAGCCACAAACGGCGCTGTTCGGCAGTGGCCGGCAAGCGTGCAGCGCGAGTGATCCCGGGCGCAGGGGGATAGATTGAATCGCCGCGCTCACTAATCAGTTGTCCGGCCAATGATGAGAAAGACTCGTTGAGCAGAGTGTCGAGGGGGATCTCGCACTGCCAACGGTTACGAATCGCCGAACGCAGACGCATGGCCTTGAGCGAATCGCCGCCACTGCCCAGCCAGTCGTCTTGCGCGCTCAGGTCCCGTTGGCCGAGCAGCGAACGGGCCTGACTCAGCAACCAGTCCAGCGTCGGCGAAGCATTGTCGTTTTCCATGGCCACGGAAGCTGGATGCCATGGACTCAGCGGCTGCCCCAGCAAGCTGTCGCGATCGATCTTGCCATTGGCCGTCAGCGGCAGGCGCTCCAGCAGGAACAACTGATGCGGTCGCATGTATGGCGCCAGTTGCGCCCGCAAATGGGCTTCGAAGGCGTGATAGTCCAGCTCCCCGCGCGGCACGATGAACGCCAGCAGTTGATGATCTTCCGCCGCCTGACGCCGGGTGCAGACGTACACCTGCGCCACGCCCGGATGCTCCAGGATCCGTTGCTCCACCTCCCCCGGCTCGATGCGAAAACCACGAACCTTCACCTGGCGGTCGACCCGTCCCAGACACTCGATCAAACCTTCGGCATTGCAGCGCACCAGATCGCCGGTGCGGTAATGAACGCGCGCGCCACCGTCGAGGTCGGGCAAACGGACGAACTGGCGTGCCGTTTCTTCGGGCCGGTTGCGGTAGCCACGGGCGACGCCGCTGCCACTCAGATACAGCTCGCCCACCTCTCCCACGGGCACCGGCCGTTGCTGCTCGTCCAGCACCTGCACGCTGGTATCCGGCAGCGCTCGGCCAATGGGCGCCAGGTCACCGGTAAAGTCGCGGTTGATCGGCCAGCACAGGGCAAACGTGGTGCATTCGGTGGGGCCATAGACGTTATGAATCCGGCACTGGCTTTCAGGATTGGCCCGATACCAGCCACGGACGGCGGCAGCGCTGATCTGCTCACCGCCAATCAGCACCTGCCGCACGCTGGAAAAGCACGACGGCCACTCGGCAATCAAGGTGTTGAACAGCGACACCGTCATGAACAGGTTGTCGACCTGCGTCCGCTCCAGCACCTCGGCCAGCCGCCGGGCATCCAGCACATCCTCGTCGGCGATCATCACGCAGCAACCACCGTTGAGCAACGGCGCCCACAGTTCAAAACTGCAGGCGTCGAACGCAGGGTTGGACAGGCAGGCGAAGCGGTCCGCCGGACGAATCTCGATATAGCCGTCGGTGTGCGCCAGTCGCAACAGACCACGCTCGCCGACTTCCACGGCTTTCGGAATGCCGGTGGTGCCCGAGGTGTAAAACAGGAACATCACTTCGGCGAACTCTGCGGTCAGCGCTTGCGGCGAAGTGTCCGGCTGGTCGAGCAAGGCCTCGACGCTGGACTGCCACAATGAAGGCGACCACTGAGGTTCTTCGTTCAGGGTAATCAGCCCCACGCACGCCGCGTCCGCCAGCATCAACTCCCGACGCTTGAGCGGACTGGCACGGTCCAGCGGCACGACCACGGCGCCAACTTTCAACGCGCCGAGAATCGCCGCCAGCCACTGCCAGCTACGTGGCATGCACAACGCCAGCGACTGGCCGGGCTCGACTCCGCGTGCCAACAGCCCTCGGGCGATACGCTCGCTGGCGCTGGCCAGTTCGGCGTAAGTCAGGGTTACCGGGCCGTCGATGACGGCCGGAGCTTGTGGATTGCGCTGCACTTGCCCGGCAAAACGCGCGAGCAATGTCAGGTCATTGGACGCACTCATCATTTCGCCTCCTGCGCGGCGAAGCGTTGCAGCTCCTGCCGGATGACCTGCGAGACCCGATGGATTTCCGCACTTTCGAGCATGTCCCAGTGCCCGCCGCTGACCAGTTTCGACAGATAGCCGCTTCCCGCGCGGCGACGCCAGAAGCCGCGCAGTTCATGCAACTGATGGCGGCTGAAATCTTCCCTTGCCTGAATCAACACCACGCGACCCGCCCGCGGCGCACATTCATAGGCGGCCATGGCCAGTCGGTTGTGGTTGTAAATGTGGAAATAGCGCTCAACCTGGGCATCTTCGATGCCGGGGTACATGCCGTTGAAGCGCACCAGTTTGTCGCGGAACTCGGCCATGTCCACGGTGCTGATCTGCTCGCGGAAACCCGGATCATCGCTGCCTTGGGTATCGAGCAGCACCACCGTCACCTGACGATGCCCGGCCGCCGTCAGCAACCGAGCCATTTCATAAGCCACCAGGCCACCGAACGACAGCCCGGTGAGAATCAGCGGTTGCGTCGTCAGTGGTTCGATCAGGCGCAAGTAAGCTTCGGCCATCGCTTCAACCGTCGGCTCGGTGCTCTCGCCCGGATTCAGGCCCGGCGATTGCACCCCGTAAACACCGGCCTCATCCGGCAACACCTTGGCCAGCGACAGGTAACAGAACGCCGTTCCCCCGGCCGGATGAATGCACACCACATTGCTCTGCCCCGCGCCACGGCGGAATTCGATCAGATTGCCCTGCGCCACTGCCGGGTTCGCCCCGACCCGCAGCCAGCCGCCAAGGGCTTCGATGGTCGGATAACTGAGTACCACGCGCACCGGCATCTCAACCGCGAACACCTGGCTGATTTCATGGGCCATCTTGATTGCGGCGATGGAAGTGCCGCCGACGTTGAAGAAGTTGTCGCGGATACCGATCTGCGGCACCAGCAGCAGGCGTTTCCAGATCTGGTACAGCGTCAGTTCAATGTGGTCGCGGGGGCTGCTCAGGTTGACCTGACGATTGACCATTTCCTCGTCCGCCAAAGCCGTCAACGCAGCGCGATCGACCTTGCCATTGGCGGTCAGCGGCAAGGCGTCGAGCCACAGATAACTGCCGGGGACGACCGCTCGGGGCAGTGTCGTCGCCAGATGGGCTTGCACCGCCGCTTCATCCATCGACTCGACGACCACACAACAGGCCACCAGTCGCTGGTCCTGTGCCGCCTCGCCGACCATCAGCACCACGGCGCTGCGAATGCCGGGAAACGCTTCGAGCCGGACTTCGATCTCGCCCAGTTCCAGACGCACGCCGCGCAACTTGACCTGAAAATCGTTGCGCCCGAGAAACTCCAGTTGGCCGTCCGGGCGATAGCGCGCCAGATCGCCGCTGCGATAGAGGCGATCGCCTGCCACGAACGGATTGTCGATAAAGCGCTCGGCACTGAGCTGCGCCAGCCCCAGATACCCCCGGGCAACCCCGACGCCACCAATGTGCAGTTGCCCGGTGACACCCACCGGTACCGGCTCGTCGCGGTCATCGAGTACGTAAAAACGGTTGTTGGAAATCGGCCGGCCGATCGGCAGTTGCCGGGCCGGTACGTCGGCACCGGGCTCAAGGGTCCAGATGCTGTTGATCACCGTGGTTTCGGTCGGGCCGTAGACGTTGTGCAGCCGCGCATGGGGCAGGCGCTCCTGAAAACGCCGGGCCAGGGCTGGCGGCAATTCACCGCCGCCGCTGAACACATCAGTCAGCGACGTACACAGGCTGACTTCTTCGACTTCCAGAAACAGCTGCAACATCGCTGGCACGAACACCAGCGCCGTGACCTGCTGTTCCCGCACCTCACGCGCCAGATACGCCGGTTCGTAATGCCCGCCGGGCTTTGCAATGATCAGACGTCCGCCGGTTGCCAGCGGCCAGAATGTCTCCCACGCCGAGGCATCGAAACCGAACGGGATCTTGTGCAGCATCGCTCCCGCTTCGCCACAGACCTGCAAACACCACAGCAACAGATTGCTCAGGCCACGGTGCGCGACCATCGCGCCCTTGGGCAATCCGGTGGTGCCCGAGGTGTAGATCACGTAGGCGAGATGGTCAGGGGTGACGCCGACACTGCGTGGGTCGAGGTTGTCCGCTGGCAGCGACGCCCAGCTCGCGGCATCTTTTTCGAGATCGAGAATCGGCGCTTCCCAGGTCGAACCTTGTACAGCCTGGCGCAAAATCCCGTGTGCCGAGCCGAGGGTCAGCAGCACCGCCGGCGTGCTGTCGCCGAGCATATGGCTCAGGCGCCCCAGCGGATAATCCGGATCCAGCGGCACATAGGCGCCACCAGCCTTGAGCACTGCCAGCAACGCCACCGGCAGTTCCAGCGAACGCTCGATGCACACCGCCACGCGCACATCCGGGCCGACGCCCAACGTGCGCAAGTGCCGCGCCAGTCGGTTGGCCTGCGCATTAAGTTCGACGTAACTCAGTGACTCGCCTTCAAACACCACCGCGCAGGCCTGAGGGTTGCTCGCGGCCTGCGCTTCGACCAACTGATGTACGCATTGCGCGGGTTGCGTCAGCGGCATTGTGCGGTTGAAGTCGATCAGTACCCGCTGACGTTCAGCCTCGTTCATCAACGGCAACGCATTGATCGGTTGCTTGGCGTCAGCGGCGATCTGTTCGAGCAGGTGACGGTAATGCCCGCTCAGGCGCTCGATGGTCGCGACGTTGTAGAGGTCGGTGTTGTATTCGACCAACAGGTCCAGCCGCCCTTCCCGCTCGACCCATTCAAACGCCAGGTCAAACTTGGCCGTGGCGCTGCTGGTGCCGTACGGCGTCAGTTCCAGTTCGGGCATCTGCACGCCGCTGCCGGGGGTGTTCTGCAACACCAGCATCACCTGGAACAGCGGCGAATGCCCGGGATCGCGCTGCGGGTTGACGGTCTCGACCACGCGGTCGAACGGCACGTCTTGGTGGGCGTGGACGTCGAGCATCTGGCCACGCACGTCGCGCAGCAGTTCGGCGAAGGTCTGCTGCGGACTCAGACGCTGACGCAACACCAGCGTGTTGACGAAATGGCCGATCAGCGGCTCGACTTCCGGGCGATTGCGGTTGGCGAACGGTGTGCCGATACACAGATCCTGCTGACCACTGTGGCGCCACAAGAGCACTGCCAGCGCCCCCAGCAATACGTTGAACAGCGTGCCCTGGGTCTGCCGGGCCAGCGCCGTGAGCTCGCGCAAGGTGCCGCCATCGACGGAGGAACTGAACGTGGCACCGACATAACGCTGCACCAACGGTCGCGGCCGGTCGGCGGGCAAGGTCGACAACAGTGGCGCGTCGTCCAGAGTGCGGCGCCAGTAATCGAGCTGAGCATCCAGCGCCGCGCCGCCGACACGCTGTTGCTGCCAGCAGGCGTAGTCGGCGTATTGCACCGGCAGCGGCGCCAGGCTTGAGGTCTCACCACGCAGATAATCGCCGTACAGCGTGGCGACTTCCTGCAGGATCACGCCCATCGACCAGCCGTCGGCGATGATGTGATGCACGCTGTACAGCCAGAGGTATTCGTCTTCAGCCACGCGCAGTAACGACGCCCGCAGCAATGGGCCGGTGGCCAGATCGAACGGTGCCCGGGCGTCCTGCTCGACGGCAAATCGCACTTGCTGCTCGCGCTCTGCGGCCGGCAACTGGCGCAAATCCGTCACCGACAACGACAGTGGCATCGACGGATGCACCACCTGACGCGGCTCGCCATCCACACTGCAAAACGTCGTGCGCAGGGCTTCGTGGCGGGCAACTAGCTCGTTCAGTGCCCGCTCCAGCAGCGCCACGTCCAGCCGCCCCTTCAGCGTAACCGCCGTGGGCACGTTGTAGAACGGGTTGCCGGGTTCCAGTTGATCGAGAAACCACAGCTGCCGCTGCGAGAACGACAACGGCCAGGACGTGTGCCCGCCGGCACGGCGGGGAATCACTGCGTCATCACCGCCACCGAGCAAGGCAATCAACTCCTGCTTGTGGAGCTTGAGCGCCGCGGTCAGTTCTTCAGTGAGAAACCCGCGCGGCGCCTTGCAGCGCAGCCTGTCACCGTCCACCTCGAGCCCCACGCCATGGCGAGCGAACAACGCCAGCAATTGATCGGCATTCATACTTCGAACTCCTCCATGTCTTCGTCGTCCAGGCTTGCGGTCACAGGCTCGATGGCAAACGCCTCGACCGGCGCGCGGTGTTGTTCATCGGCCGTGCGCAGGCCGCCGATCATCGAGTAGATCAATTCATGACTCGGCCCGAGGTCGAACAGCGCCGTCAGTTGCTGCTCCTCGACCGAGCCGATGCCGCAGAGGCCCAGGCCGTGTTCGACGGCGGTCATGCTCAGCAACTGGGCCATGGCGCCGCTTTCGATATGGCAGAAGTCACGGCTGCGCTCGCCATACAGCGGGCGAATCGCGGCCATGTCGGCGATGAAGAACAGCGAGAACGCGGCGTTTTCGTACACCGGGCGATTGACGAAATAGTCGTAGGTGTCCGGGTCGAGCAGTCCGCTCTGGAGCGCCAGCAAGCGATGCTGGCGAGGATCGTAGTAATACGCGCCACCGGGTACGCCGAGCACGCGATCCGGCTTGACGTAGAGGTAGGCCTGAATCGGGTACAGCCCGCCCGCCGACGGGAACTGGTATTTCACCTCGCCGTCGAGTTGCCCCTGGGCCAGTGCCGCCAAAACATGCGCGAAGGCATGAGTCGCAATCGGCTGCGCGCCGAACTGGCGCACCGAGCGGTAATCACTCAAACGCCTTGCGAAGGCCGGGTCTTGCGGCAAGTCCAGTGCCACCTCCGGCAAGGTTTGAGCGAAGGCTCGGCGACCGCGTTGCTCAGCCTTGAACTGTGCCCGTTGCTGCGGATCTTCGATGATGTCCTGCGGGGTCTCCGGTGTCGGCTGGACGTTGCCGAGCAATTCCTGACGGGCCCGGTTCTGGCGGTACATGCCGAGCAGATGCAGCAACGTCGGCTGGGCCAGCAATTGCGCCACATGCGGGCGGAACTGCAAGGCGCCGGACAAGGCGTTGCTGATCCTGACGATATCGATTGACGTTGCGCCGAGGTTCAGCAGGTTGGCATTGGCAGCTATGGATTCACGCTTGAGCACGCCCTGTACGATTTCCACCAGCCGCTGTTCCTGCGGGCCATCGACTTCCAGCGCCGGGCCTTGTTCCTCGATTTGCTCTGGTTCCGGCAGGCGCTTCTTGTCGACCTTGCCGTTGGACGACAACGGCCACGCCTCGACGAAGGTGAACGACGTCGGAATCATGTACGCCGGCAGCTTGTCCGTCAGGTAGTCGGTGAAGTCGCTGGCCTGCAACGCCGGATCGGCCTTGAGCACATAACCCGCCAAGCGTTTCTCGCCCAGCGTGCTGCCGAGAATCCGCACCACCGCGCTCTGCACGCCGGGGTGGCGATTGAGCGCGGCTTCGATCTCGCCCAGCTCGATGCGATAGCCCTGGACCTTGACCTGATTGTCTTCCCGACCGAGGAATTCGATGTTGCCGTCCGGCAGCAAGCGCCCCAGGTCGCCGGTGCGATACAGCCGTTCGCCAGTCAGTGGATGGTCGAAAAAACTGCCCGCGCTGAGTTTTTCATCGCGCCAGTAACCCTTGGCCAGACCTATGCCGCCGATGTACAGCTGACCCGCAACCCAGGTCGGACGGACCTGCAGCGCTTCGTCCAGCACATAGAAGCGCTGATGGTCGAGAGCCTTGCCGTAGGGAATGCTGCGCCAGTCCGGATCGACGTGCTTCACCGGATAATAGATCGACCAGATCGACGCTTCGGTGGCGCCGCCCAGGCTGATCAATTGCAAATCCGGCTGCAACGCCCAGGCCCGCTCGGGCAGGGTCAACGGAATCCAGTCGCCGGACAACATCGCCATCCGCAGGCTCGCGGGCAACGCGCCGCCCTCGCCCTCCACGTACTCGACCAGCATGCCAAGCAGCGCCGGCACCGAGTTCCACAGGCTGACCTGATGACGCTTGATCAATGCAAGCCAGTGCGCCGGATCGAGGGTCAGTTGCGGGTCGAGGATGACCACCGCCGCGCCCACGGCCAGGGTGCCGAAGAAGTCATAGACCGACAGGTCGAAACTCAGCGAGGAGATGGCCAATACGCGGTCGTTCGGGCCGACGGCAAAACGGCGGTTGATGTCGAGCAAGGTGTTGACCGCACCGCGATGGTCGATCACTACGCCTTTCGGCTGGCCGGTGGAGCCGGAGGTGTAGATCACGTAAGCGAGGTCGCTTTCGTTCACCTGCACCGGTTGCAATGGCAATGCGTCTATTGAGACTGCATCGGTCACGGCAATGGTCGTGACCTGCGCCGGCCATTCGACTTTGTCGAGCAACGCCGGTTGGGTCAGCGCCAGACTCGCCTCGGCCCGTTCCAGAATATGCCGCAGCCGTTCCGCTGGCTGGGTTGGCTCGATGGGCAGATAAGCGCCGCCGGCATACAGAATCGCCAACGTTGCCACCACTTGTTCCCAGCCGCGCTCCATCACCACCGCGACCAATCGGTTCGGCAGCACACCCTGCGTTTGCAGGCGGGCGCCGAGTTGCCGGGCCTCAAAGCGCAACTGAGCGTAAGTCAGCTGCCGCGCGCCGATCACCGCCAGTGCATCCGGCGTGACGAGGGCCTGACGCTCGAACAGTTCGTGCATCAATGGCAGCGTTTGCTGAATGTCGACCGGTGCCGGCAACCGCGCCTGCGGCAGCAGTTGTGGCGTGTTGGCGCCCCAGGCCGCCGGCTCGCAGAGGCTGTCGAGCAACGTGTTATAGGCGACGAACATCTGCTCGATCATGCCTTGCGGGAACAGTTCGTCGATGCTGTCCCAGTTGAACAACAGGCGTCCTTCCAGCTCCAGCAAGGTGTGGTCGAGCCACACCTGCGGGGTCTGGGTGATGCTGTGCATGTGTTTGGCGTTCAATGCGTCCGCGAGGTTGAACTCGGCCAGTTCCGGCGCCGCTTCCGACAGCGTGCTGTTGAACACGATCGGCATCGCCGTCTGCTGCACGCCCCGGGCCTGGGACAACTCGCGCAGCACCCGCACACCGCTGACCACCGAATGGTCGATATCACGCCAAAGCTGCGCCTGCACGGCGCGGGCCTTGTCGGTGAAGCTCAGCGCCCCGTCGATGCCGACTTCCAGCAGCACCAGCGAGGTGAAGTCGCCGATGATTTCATCGACATCCGGGTGCAGCGGCATGCGGTTGAACAGCGGCAGGCTCAGGGTGAAACGCGGGGTGCGGCTCCACAGCGCCAGCACTTCGCTGAACGCGGTCAGTAGCATCACCGATGGCGTCACCGCAAACTGCTTGGCCACGGCTTTGAGTTGCGTCCACTGCGCCGCCGACATGTCGCGATCACGGCGGGTGAAGTGCGGGTTGGCAATGCTTTCGGGTTGGCGCACCAGCGGCAGGTCCGGCGCCGGGGCCAGAGTGGTCACCCGCTCGCGCCAGTAGCCCAGCGCCTGCTCGTAGCGACGGCCGTTGCGCAGTTGCTGTTCGGCCAGCACGTAGTCGCGGAAGGTCAGGCCCGGTTCGGCCAGTTCCAGCACCGGATCGACGTAGAACGCCATCAATTCGCGCGCGAGAATCTGCGTACTCGCCGCGTCGACGATCAGCGCGTCGAGGCTGATGTGCAAATGAGTGATGCCGTCATCGAGCAACGACAGGCTGAACTCGAACAGCGGCCAGCGACTGGCGTCCAGCACCTGATGGGACTGGCGTTCGCGGGTCGCTTCCAGCGTGCGCTGCGCCACTTCTGCGGGCAAACCGCGCAGGTCGCTGCGAGGCATGCGGTAGGTCGGCACCTGCGCCAGCACCTGTTGTGTACCGTCGCTGAGGAAGATCACGCGCAGCATGTCGTGGCGCAGGATCATGCGGTTAAGTGCTTGCTCGAAACGCTCCGCGTCGAATTCAGGAATGCGCAGTTCTTCGTAACCATGGGCGCTGACACCGCCGAGGCTGACCGTGGCCTCGCGACCGAACCAGTAGGCCTGCTGGATATCGGTCAGCGGGAAAGGCTCATGTCGATTGCCGCGATCCGGCTCGATCTGGATGAACGCCGGTTCAACGCTCTGCTCTTCACGCGAAACCTGCGCCGCCAGATCCATCAACACCGGGGTCTGGAACAGGCTGCTCAGGGACAGTTGCGCGCCCATGCGCTGGTTGATCGCGTAGATCATCCGCGTCGCCAGCAGCGAGTGGCCGCCGAGGTCGAAGAAGTTGTCGTGGATGCCGACCCGCTCGCACTTGAGCACTTCGGCCCAGATTTCGGCCATCTGCCGTTCGATGTCGTTGCGCGGCGCCTCGTAGGTCGCCCCGGCGCTGCGTTCCGGTGCCGGCAACGCCTGTCGGTCGAGCTTGCCGTTGCGGGTCAGCGGCAGTTGCGAAAACCGGACCCAGGCACTCGGGATCATGTGTTCGGGCAACTGGCGTTGCAGTTCGGCACGCAGGAATTCACTGGTCGCGGAGCCGACCACATAGGCCACCAGACGCTTGTCCCCGGCCACGTCTTCACGCAGCAACACGGCGGCTTCCTGCACACCGGGTTGCTGCTGCAACAGGCTGTCGATCTCGCCGAGCTCGATGCGGAAGCCGCGCAGTTTCACCTGTTGGTCGATGCGTCCCAGGTACTGCACGTTGCCGTCGGCCTGGAATTTCGCGAGGTCGCCGCTGCGGTACATCCGCGCGCCCGGCTCGTCGCTGAACGGGTCCGGCAGGAAGCGTTCAGCGGTCAGGTCCGGACGGTTCAGGTAACCCCGGGCCAGGCACGCGCCGGCGATGTACAACTCGCCCGCCACGCCGACCGGCACCGGATTCAGATGTTCGTCCAGCACGTACAACCGCGCGTTGGCGATGGGACGGCCAATGGGTGGCGTGTCCGGCCAGGAATCGGTCTCGTTGCAGTCAAGGCTGAACTGGCTGACCACATGGGTTTCCGTCGGCCCGTACTGGTTGTGCAACTGCGCGCCGCCGAGCCCACGGACAAAACCGCGCAGCTCGTCATTGATCTGCAGGGCCTCACCGGCGGTGATGATTTCGCAACCGCCGGCCGGCATCGGTGCATCGGCCTCGGTCAGGCCGGCAAGTTGCTGCAACACGGCGAATGGCAGGAACGCCCGTTGCACACCTTCGGCCACCAGGGTCGGGCGCAGCGCGGCGAGGTCCTTGCGACTGTCCTCGGTCATCAGCAGCAGGCTGCCGCCCTGGCAGAGCGTGCTGCAGATTTCCTGGAACGAAACGTCGAAGTTCAGCGAGGCGAATTGCAGCACGCGCTGCGGTGCTGTGGCTTGATCGAGTTGCCAGTTAATCAGGTTGTCCAGCGCACGACGGTTGTGGGCCACGCCTTTCGGGCGGCCGGTGGAGCCAGAGGTGTAGAGCACGTAACCGAGGTGTTCCGGGGTCACCGTGACTTGCGGATCATCCGTTCGGTGTTGCGCCCATTGCGATGCGTCAGTGTCCAGGCAGCAGATCTGCGCCTCGTTCGCCGGCAGCCCGGCCATCAGGCTCGATTGCGTCAGCAGCATGGTCGGCGCGGCATCGCTGAACATGAACGCCAGACGTTCGCTAGGGTAAGCCGGGTCGAACGGCACGTACGCCGCACCGGCCTTGAGGATTGCCAGCAGGCCAGTGACCATTTGCGGCGAGCGTTCCAGGCACAGGCCGACGCGATGTTCGGGGCCGACGCCCTGCTCGATCAGGTAATGCGCGAGTCGGTTGGCCGCGCGATTCAGTTCGCCGTAGCCCAGTTGCTCACGGTCGGCGAGCAGTGCCACGGCTTCGGGTGTTTGCCGGGCCAGGGTTTCGAAACGCACCACGCAACCGGGCAGCGACGCGGTGTCCCGCGCAGTGCGGTTCCAGTCGTGAACGATCTGCTGGTGTTGTTCGGCGCTCAGCAGCTTGATCCCCGCCAGCGACTGCTCGCTGTCCTCGACCATCTGCGTCAGCACCCGGCGCAGGTACTCACCAAACTGCTCGACGGTGCCGCGTTCGAACAGGCCCGAGGCGTATTCCAGACCACCGACAACCTGCCCGTCGCGCTCATGGAGTGCCAGTTGCAGATCGAACTTGGCCACGTGATGACTGCTCTCGACCGGGGTGACGTCGAGCCCGGTCAGCAGCAGATCGGAATCCTGATCCTGCTCCCAGGCAAACAGCACCTGGAACAGCGGGCTGTGGGCCAGACTGCGCGGCGGGTTGAGCAACTCCACCACTTGCTCGAACGGCAGGTCCTGATGCTCCTGAGCCCCCAGCGCGACCCGTCGCGCCTGTTGCAGCCATTGCGCTACTGACGGCGAGCCCGATCGGGTCATGCGCAGGGCCAGGGTGTTGACGAAGAAGCCAATCAGACCTTCCAGTTCCTGTTGCGGACGGTTGGCCGATGGCACGCCGATCACCACATCGTCCTGCCCCGACAGGCGCGACAACAGCAGCGAAAAGCCGGCCAGCAAATTCATGAACAGCGTGGTGCCTTGTTGCATGCCCAGGGCTTTCAGGCGCGTGGTCAAAGCCTCGTCGAAGACCAACGGGACAAAACCGCCGAGGTAGTCCTGCACGGGCGGCCGCTTGTGATCCGTCGGCAATTCCAGCAGCACCGGCGCGCCGTTGAGGGTCTCGCGCCAATAGCGGTTTTGCTGTTCCAGCACGTCGCCGGTCAGCCATTGCTTCTGCCACACGGCGTAGTCCACGTACTGCACGGGCAATGGCGGCAGCGGATCGTCGCGATCCTGCAACGCCGCTTCGTAGAGTTGCCCCAGCTCACGAGTAAGCACGCCCATCGACCAGCCATCGGAGATGATGTGGTGCTGGGTCAGCAGCAACACATGGTCATCCGCCGCCAGTCGCACCAGACTTACGCGCATCAGCGGGCCACGGCTCAGGTCGAACGGCCGGGCGACCTCTTCGTCGATCAACCGGGTGAGACGCTCTTGAGCATCGGGCCCTTGCAGATCGGTGACGGTCAGTCGAAGGCTGTGCGCAGGCGGTGAAACTTGCTGCCGCCCTTCCCCTTCAACCGCGATGAAAGTTGTACGCAGTGCCTCATGCCGCGCCACCAGTTGATTGAAGCTGCGTTCGAGCGCCGGAACGTCCAGCAAACCACGCAAACGCAGGTTCAGCGGCATGTGATACGCCGCGTTGCCGCCCTCCATTTGCGCCAGAAACCACAGGCGCTGCTGGGCAGACGACAACGTTTGCGCGCCCGGGCGTTCAAGGGCCGTGATGGCTGGACGAGCCGCCGCCTGACTGGCTTGCAGCCGTTCGGCGAACTGTTTCAGAACGGGTGCGGCAAACAGCGTCGAAGGCGCGACTTCCAGACCCAGCGTATGGCGAACCTGCGCCAGCACACGCATCACCAGCAGCGAGTGACCGCCGAGGGCGAAGAACTGATCTTCACGCCCCACTCGCTCGACGCCGAGCACTTCGGCCCAGATTGCGGCGAGCGCAGTTTCCAGCGTTCCCTGCGGCGCCTGGTATTCCTGCTGATCAAATGCCTCGACGTCCGGCGCCGGCAAACCGGGCCGATCGACCTTGCCGTTGGCGGTCAACGGCAGCGCATCGAGACGCACAAATGCCGTCGGCACCATGTAGTCCGGCAGGCTGATTTTCAGCTGTTCACGCAGGGAGCGCGGACTCAGTGTTGTACCCGGTTTCTCGCAGTAATAAGCGACCAGTCGAGGTTCACCGAGGCCGTCCTGACGCAGCAACACCACGCATTCACGCACGCCTGCAATGTCAGTCAGGCGGGTTTCGATTTCCCCCAGTTCCAGGCGCAGGCCGCGCAACTTGGCCTGGGAGTCGTTGCGGCCGAGGAACTCCAGTTGGCCTTCGGCCCGATAACGGGCCAGATCTCCGGTTCGGTACAAGCGTTCGCCCGCCACGAACGGGTTGTCGATGAAACGCTCGGCAGTCAATTGCGGCAGGTTCAGATACCCCCGCGCCACGCCGACGCCACCGATGTACAACTCGCCCGCGACACCCTCGGCAACGGGCAAGCCTTGTTCGTCGAGCAGGTAAATCCGGGTATTGGGCAGTGCCCGGCCAATAGGCAACACCGCGTCGGTCTGGCTGCCTTCGGTGAATTCGAAACAGGTGCTGTCGATGCTCGCTTCGGTCACGCCATAGGCCTGGACGATCTGCACCCGCTCACCGCACAGCCTGCGCAATTGCCGTGCGCTGTGGGCGGTCCAGATGTCCGAGCCGCAGACCACGGTGCGCAGGAATGACAAGTCCTGGCCGGTCTCTTCGACCCAGGCCAGCAAGGGATTGAGCAGCGCCGGGACGAAGTCGGCAAAACCGATCTGCGCATCACGCATCAAGCGATACAGGGCCGGCGGATCCATCAAGGTGTTCCGAGGGCACAGCACCAGCGTGCCGCCGAACCCCAGCGCACGAATCAGATCGGCGCTGAACACGTCGAAGGAAAAACCGGCCATTTGCAGGTGATTGCCCGGCTCGCCCAAGGCATAGAGTTGCGCCCAGGCAGCGCTCACGGCGACCAGCCCGCGATGCTCGACCATCACGCCTTTCGGGGTGCCGGTCGAGCCGGAGGTGTAGATCACGTAGGCGAGGTGTCGGGGTGTCAGGCCTGTCGCGGAAGGATCGGGGTTCTCCGGAGATTGCGAAGCCCAATGTGTTGAATCGCTCAGATCGAGCACCGTGGTCGATTGTTCGAGCGCAGTCATCAGGACATGCCGCGCCTGACCGTGGGTCAGCACCACCGGCGGCGCGCTGTCGGCCAGCATGTGCGCCAGCCGCGCCTGCGGATACGCCGGGTCCAGCGGCACGTAGGCGCCTCCGGCCTTGAGCACCGCGAGCACACCCACCAGCATCTCCAGCGAACGCTCAAGACAGATCCCCACCCGCACGTCCGGCCCGACGCCAAGGCTGCGCAGATGATGGGCCAGGCGATTGGCGCGAATATTGAGTTCGCGGTAGCTGAGCGCCTCTGCTTGCCAACGGACGGCAATGGCCTCGGGGTTGCGCAGCACCTGCGCTTCGAATAGACCGTGCACGCACAGATCGGTGTCGAACGGAATCGAGGATGAAACGTCGGGCTGCGCGGGATTCGTCCCACGCAAGGAAGTGTTGTCGAGCATCGGAGGCTACCGTCCATGACTGCATTATTTTTGTGATCAGGCAGAGACAGCACGCGCCTCGCCAGTCAGGCCCCGGTATCAGGTACCGGTTCGGTCATTCGAATTCAGGAAGATGGCGCGGCACGCGCATGCAGACTCGCGTCGCACGCAGGCACACACAGGAAACCGGGGGGAGAAAGGCTGGCGAAGAACACCGCGGCGCGGTCCGCGCAGGCAGCTGGGGAGATGACAGAATCGTTGACGACATCCGTCGCCCTGCTCATTGCATCGTCGATTGCAAACCGCGTGATCAATTGAAACCTCGACTTCCATTTGAGGGTCAACGACGAGGAACAACCTGCGCGGTGGGTGACAGCGCCAGGGTGGTCCCGATCGGCTGCGACTGCCGGGTCTGTAGACACACGGCAATCTTCTGGCGCCGGGTTTGTGACCCGTAGCGCCGCCGGATAATAACCACGTTTTTTGCTGGAGAGGCAAACAAAATGTAGGAAAAGTGCGAAATAAATATCGGGTGTTTCCTACGCCATTGGAATGATGGCCAAGCGATCGGGTTGTCATAAATGCGCCCGCGCAAACCTGTCCGTCCTTCAGGCATCCGCCGCCTGAAAACCACGCCAAGACCCCGGCCTGACAGCCAGGCAGTCATCACTTCAAACACAGCCTTCAGGCATCGCTAACAAGCGCTAACAACGCATAACTGGCAGTCGCTCAGGTCCCGGGGGCAGGATTGAGGCTCACCGCTGAACGTCAGGCAACCTGCAGACATCATGGGTTGTCGCGGTCGGTCGAACGATGGTTTTGCGAGGGATCCGATCATGGCTGAAGGTTATCGCCAACATTGCCTGTGCGAGGCTGACCGACTCGGCAACGACGAACTGTATGCCTTGGTCACGGGCGCCGTCAGGCATGACAGGGCTGAATCCCAGCAACTGTTCGCGACGGTGACACCGTTGCTCATCGCCTATTTCGAAGGCCAGGTTCAGGCCGGAAGGATCAATCGCGAGGACACCGGCAGCCTCGTTCAGCAAGCCTTCAAGATGCTTTATCTGGAACAGGCCCGGCACGACCCCGATTTTCCGTTTCGGGCCTGGCTGATCGAGATTGCACGATCCACGTTGCTCATCAACCTGGGCAAACGGGACATGGCCACGACAGCCGCTCCCCCACCGCTGCAGTGCGTGTCGCCAACAGAACGCATCGACACCCCGCGCTCAGCCTGCATCGATCTTTCGACGCAGTGAAAATCTTCACCAGGGAATACCCATGATCAACATCGAAAAAACGCTCTACACCGCACAGACCTGCACCACAGGAGGCCGTGAGGGGACCGCACGCAGTCACGATGGTCGACTTGATCTCAGGCTCTCTCCACCGGGCGCACCGGGGACTGGAACCAATCCCGAGCAGTTGTTCGCGGTGTGCTGGTCGGCTTGTTTTCTCGGTTCTCTGCGCCACGCCTGCAACGCTCGCAGGATCGGTTTCCCGGCAAACGCCGGGGTGGAAGCTCAAGTCGACCTCGTACACGCAGAGCACGGGTTCTTCCTGCAGGCCCGCCTGGCCGTGTCATTGCCGGAGATCGAACCGGAAGTGGCGCTCCAGCTGATCGACGCCGCGCACCAGAATTGCCCCTACTCCAAAGCCACGCGCAGCAACATCAACGTCAGCATCACCCTCGCTTGATCCCCCATCTGCCGCTCCCGAGCGGTCAAACGCCGACACGCCAGACACGCCTGCCCTGCCCGGTGGCCATGCAGCGACACCATGGTGCAATAGAGGGCTCCCAGGGCTTTTGATGTGATGGCGGCAAACCGACAAAAGCCAGGAGTAGCGCATGAAAAAGCTGACGACCGCCGCCGGCGCACCAGTGGTGGACAACAACAACTCGCAGACCGCCGGCCCGCGAGGCCCGGTGCTGCTGCAAGACGTATGGCTGCTGGAAAAGCTGGCGCATTTCGATCGTGAGGTCATTCCCGAACGGCGCATGCACGCCAAGGGTTCGGGGGCATTCGGTACCTTCACCGTCACCCGTGACATAAGCCGTTATACCAAGGCCAGACTGTTTTCGAGCGTGGGCAAAACCACCGATATCTTCGTCCGGTTTTCCACCGTGGCCGGCGAGCGTGGTGCCGCCGATGCCGAACGTGACATTCGCGGGTTTGCGATCAAGTTCTATACCGAGCAAGGCAACTGGGATCTGGTGGGCAACAATACGCCAGTGTTCTTTCTGCGCGATCCGCTGAAATTCCCCGACCTCAACCATGCGGTCAAACGCGACCCGCGCACCAACCTGCGCAGCGCCCGCAACAACTGGGATTTCTGGACGCTGCTGCCCGAGGCGCTGCATCAGGTGACGATTGTCATGAGTGATCGCGGGTTGCCGCGCACCTACCGCCACATGCATGGTTTCGGCAGCCATACGTTCAGTTTCATCAGCCCGGCGAACGAGCGATTCTGGGTGAAATTTACCTGGAAGACCCAGCAAGGCATCGAGAACCTGACTGATCAGCAAGCCGCGACACTGATCGGCGATGATCGCGAAAGTGCCCAGCGCGACCTGTACACCAGCATCGAGGAAGGCCGCTTCCCGCAATGGAATCTCTACGTGCAAGTGATGCCGGAGCTGGACGCCGAGACGTACCCGATCAATCCCTTCGACCTGACCAAGGTCTGGCCCCACAAGGATTACCCGTTGATCGAAGTCGGTGTACTCGAACTCAACCGCAACCCCGACAACTATTTCGCCGACGTCGAGCAGGCAGCCTTCAACCCGGCCAACGTCGTGCCCGGCATCAGTTTCTCACCGGACAAGATGCTCCAGGCCCGCCTGTTCTCCTACGGCGATGCACAGCGTTATCGCGTGGGCGTCAATCATCATCAGATCCCGGTGAACGCCCCACGCTGCCCGCTCAACAGCTATCACCGGGACGGCCAGATGCGCACCGATTCCAACGCAGGCAGCACCCCCGGCTACGAACCCAACAGCCATGGCCAATGGGCCGAACAACCGGATTTCAGCGAGCCACCGCTGGCCCTCAAAGGCAGCGCGGGGCACTGGGATCACCGGGAGGACGGCGACTGTTTTTCGCAACCCGGCGCGCTGTTCCGGGCCATGACCATGGCCCAGAAACAGGCCCTGTTCGATAACACCGCGCGCTCGATTCATGGCGCCAGCGCTGAGTCGAAACAACGACACATCGACCATTGCACCCGGGCAGATCCGGCGTATGGCGCAGGGGTTGCGCACGCCATTGAGGCACTGGGCTGATCTGCAAAGACGCTGGCAGGGAGCCGAAACAACAACGCCCGGATCATCCGGGCGTTGTTGTTTGTATGGGTCAGTCAGGCAATGATTCGCGGCTGAAGGCCTGCACCTCCTGCACCAGACCGCGAGCCGCCATTTCCACCAGTTGCCGGCCCTTTTCCGGCGAAGCCTGGGCCGGATCCGAGCCCATGCGGCCATCGGGGTGACGGGCGCGGAAGTCTGCGGCTTCGCGGATCGGGCCCCAGTTGGCGATCTGCGGCGAGTAGTCGGCCGACTTGATGGAATCGGGATAGGCCCACTGGGTCACGGCGATTTCCGAAGGCGTCGCATGAATGCCGTGGCCGGTCGGGAACTGGTCACGCGCCAGCTCGTTCACGCCTTCCAGATCCCACCAGTTGCAGAGTTTCAGGGCGAACCCGGCCTTGCGCCGGGCAAAACTCGCCTCGGCGTACAGCTCCGAAAACGCCGCTTCGATCGAGGCGATGTTGCCGCCGTGGCCATTGAGGAAAAAGATCTTTTCAAAGCCGTGGGCGGCCAGCGAACGGGTCCAGTCCGCGATGGCGGCGATGAAGGTCGAGGGCCTGAGCGAAATGGTGCCAGGGAAACCGAGGTGATGTTGCGCCATGCCGATATTGAAGGTCGGGGCGATCAGGATGTCTGCACTTTTCTGCGCTTCATGGGCGATGATCTCCGGGCACATCCAGTCGGTGCCCAGCAGGCCGGTCGGCCCGTGCTGTTCGTTGGAGCCGATCGGGATGACGATGGTGCGGCTGCGTTCGAGGAATTGGGCGATTTCGGACCAGGTCGATAGGTATAAAAGCATCAGGATTCTCACTCTTCGAAGGTTCCTCGCGGAACGAGGGTTGGCGTTCAATGCACCTGCAACAGCAGCGTCATTGATAACACCCGCCTCCCTTCGACGACAGAATACAAAGGTATCGGAATCGCCAAAACGTCCTAGTCGCGGACGAGAAACTCACGGGGCGATTCGCCCATCACCCGTCTGAACATTGCGCTGAAGGCGCTTTGGCTGGCATAGCCCAAGTCCCGGGCAATCACCCCGACGGATTGCCCTTTGTCGAGCCGGTCGATGGCGGTCGCCAGCCGCACCTGCTGCAGCCAGTGGCGGAAATTCAGGCCGGTTTCATTGACGAACAGGCGAATCAGCGTGCGCGAACTGGCGCCAACCCGGTCTGCCCAATAGTCGATCGAATGGTCTTGTCCGGGGTCCTGCAGAATCGCCTCGCACACCGTGACCAGTCGCCTGTCGACCGGCCACGGCACTTCGATCGGCAACGTCCGCGCCGCCTGCAGTTCACTGAGTATCAACGCCACAATGTGCGCGTTGCGCCCTTCCTGCGGGTATTCGATCGGCTGGTCGGCCAGGGCCAGAATCAACTCGCGCAGCAGTCCGGGGATCTCCAGCACTTTGCAGTGATCGCCCAGCCCGGCGCAGACCTGCGGCTCGATGTAGATCGAGCGCATCCTGACCGCGCTCAGCATCAACTGGTCGTGGATCACCCCGGGCGGAATCCATAACGCCCGCTTCGGCGGCAGGATCCACAACCCGCGCTCGGTAGCCACCCGCATCACGCCGTTCGAGGCATACAGCAACTGCCCGTGCCGATGCACGTGCGGCTCGTTGTATTCGCCGGTGGCCTGATCGCGCACCAGCACGGTCATCACCCGCGGCACATCCTGATAGTCGGGATAACGTTCGCTGCGCGGCGCGGACTCACGCCTGGCGACGACCTTGCGCACCTCTTGTTTCATCGCGTGGAGTCTCCTGAAATCAGCCCTTGATCGTCGTAAGGCGACGATTGTCACTTTGGCGACAAATCCTGGCATTTGCCATGGCCGGCCCATTGTTAGCCTTGCGCTCATTGTTCATCAATGAGGCTTTTCCCATGGCAATCACCCGCAATCTCTCCAGCAGCCAGCAGGGCATCACGGCGGTGATCGGCCTGTTGATCCTGTCCATCGCCCTGCGGCCGCCGATCATTTCGGTGGGGCCGATCCTGCTGTTGATTCAGCAACACTTCCAGTTGAGTTACACCCAGGCCGCGCTGCTGACCTCGATCCCCGACGTCTGCATGGGCGTGTTCGCGCTGGTGGTTCCGAGCCTGGCCAGACGCTTCGGGATCGATCGCAGCGTGGTTGTCGCACTGACGTTGCTGGGGGCCTCGACCTTGTTGCGGGCGCTCTCGCCGAATGCATTTTTCCTGCTCGCCAGTACATTTTCTGCCAGCGTCGGCATTGCGGTCGCTGGTGCAATGACCGGCGCGTGGATCAAGACTCACTTTGCACAACGACCGGCACTGTTCATGGGCATCTATGCCGGCGGACTGAGCCTGGGCGCGACCCTCGCGGCAGTGTGCAGCGCGCCGATTGCCGAGCTGGCGCAGGACTGGCGGGTCGGCGCCGGGTTCTGGAGCGTGCTGTGCCTCACCGCCATCGCCAGTTGGGTGTGGATGGCGCGGCTTTTTGCGACCCCGGCGCCAGCAGTGAAATCGCCGTCGCACCAGAGCAAGCGCCTGCCGTGGGGCAATCCGCAGGCGTGGCTGATCGCGTTGAATTTCGGTGCCGGTCAATTCGTGGTCTACGCCCTCTTCGCCTGGATGGCGCCAGCGTCGGTGGAAGCGGCCACGTCGAGTGTGTCCCCGGGCATTCTGCTGGGTATTTTTACGGCGGTGTTCGCCGTTGCCAGCGTGGGTGCGGGGCTGATTCCAGGCAAGGCCCACGACCGGCGCGGCCTGCTCGGGTTGTCGGCGTTGCTGGCCCTGCTGGGGCTGGGTGGCATGGCGTTCCTGCCGGGGTACTGGCCGATGCTGTATGTGGTGCTCGCAGCCATCGGGCTGGGCATGGGCTTCACCGTGGCCATGACCTTGCCGCTGGATCACGCCAGCACCAGCGAGCAGGCCGGATTGTGGACGGTGTTCATGCTGTTTATCGGTTACCTGATCGCCGCGCTCGGGCCGTTGCTGTTCGGTGCTTTGCGCGAATACGCCGGACACTATGGCCCAGCGTACACCTTGCTGTTCGCGGTTCTGCTGTTGATGCTCGGCATCACCCCGCTGCTCAGAGTGGCACCGGCAGCATCGCCACAGGTGTCCGCTGCCTGAGCGGGAAGTGACAGACCTGCGACGCGCCTCGGCACGTCGCAGGGTTTCAGTTGGCCGCAGCGGCTTTCTCAATCAATCGGGCCACCGGTGCCGGGTTCGACACCATCACCACGTGAGAGCCGCCCTTGACCACCTCCACTGCCTTGGCATCCGCACGCTGGGCCATGAACGCCATCGCCTGGGGCGGGATGTTCTTGTCCTTGTCGCCGTAGATGTACCACGACGGAATGTGCTTCCAGGCAGGCGTGCCGGCCTGCTCGTTCAGCGCCGCTTCGGTGACCGGGCGTTGGGTCGCGGCCATCAGTGCCGCTTGTGCAGCCGGGACATCGGCGGCGAACTGATCGTGAAACCTGCTCTGCTGGATGTACAAGTCCTTGCCGCCATCGGCCAGCGCGACGGGCGCCGCCAGTGTCGGGCCGAGGGTACTGCCGGGAAACTTGCCGGCGAGTCCGGCAACGGTTTCGCCGGCCTCGGGCGCAAAGGCGCTGACATAAACCAGCGCTTTGACATTGGCATGATCGTTGGCCGCCTCACTGATGACGTTACCGCCATAGGAGTGACCGACCAGCACCACCGGCGTCTGGATGCTGCTCAGCAACGCCGATACCGCCGCGCCATCGCTCTTGACGCTACGCAATGGATTGGCGGCAGCGACCACCGTGTAGCCATCCTTCTCGAGAATTTTCGCCACGCCGTTCCAGCTCGATGCATCGGCAAAGGCGCCGTGCACGAGTACCACGGTCGGTTTGGCGGATTGGCCGAAGGCACTCACGCCCAGGCACAGCCCGGCAGCGAGGGTCAACGCAGTCAATGTTCTTTTCATGTGACAACTCCTTGTATGACGGATCAGGGGGCGTATCGGGTAAAGACAAAATCGTGGTTCTGCACCCGCGCCTGATGGCAGGCGAAACAGGTCTGGTGCTGGGCTTCATCGGCGGGTTTGCCGTTGATGAAGCGGCCGAATCCCCAGCCACCGGTCGCGGCGTATTTGCGCGAGTCCTTGACCATCACCTGAACGGTGGTGGCCGCCCCCGGAATCGAGGCGGGCTCGAACTCCGGGGACTGCACGTGTTTCCACGCCAGCTTGACCAGCACCGTGCCGTCGGGAAACGGCAGCGTCTTGCTCTGGTAAGCCTTGATCGCCCGGTCATTGCCCAACACCGCGCGCAATTCATCCAGCGGCGCGGCTTCCTGGGCCGGGGCAATCAGCGCCCACTGGCGATAGTTTTTCGGCAGCTTCACGCCGTAGATCGGGGAGGCGTCGCCGTCATCGGCCTCGCCCAACGCGACACCGGTGGCGGCCAGCGCGGCAAATGCAATGGCCGACGGCAACACCGCCCAATGGTTGAGTTTCATCGTCGAATCCCCTCAGGCCGGCAATCAGAGATGATCGGCATCGATCACCGCCTGAGCGAACGCCTGCGGCGCTTCTTGCGGCAGGTTGTGGCCGATGCCACCGCTGACCAAGCGGTATTCGTACTTGCCGGTGAAGCGCTTGGCGTAGGCCTCGGCCGGTGGATGCGGTGCGCCATTGGCGTCGCCTTCCAGGGTGATGGTCGGCACGCTGATGGACGGGAACGCCGCCAGTTTTTTCTCCAGCGGATCGTATTGCGCTTCCCCTTTGATCAGCCCCAGACGCCAGCGGTAGTTGAAGATCGACACGGCGACGTGATCCGGGTTCTGCAACGCGGCGGCGCTGCGGTCGTAGGTCGCGTCGTCGAAGTTCCATTTCGGCGACGCCAATTGCCAGATCAGTTTCGCGAAGTCATGGGTGTTTTTCTCGTAACCCAGACGACCGCGCTCGGTCGCAAAATAGAACTGATACCACCACTGCAACTCGGCAGCCGGCGGCAACGGGGTCTTGCCGGCGTCCTGGCTGCCGATCAGGTAACCGCTCACCGCCACCAGCGCTTTCACCCGTTCCGGCCAGAGCGCGGCGACGATATCGGCGGTGCGAGCACCCCAGTCATAGCCGCCGAGCACGGCCTGCTTGATTTTCAGGGCATCCATGAAGTCGATCAGGTCTTTCGCCAGCGCCGCCGGCTGGCCGTTGCGCACGGTTTTGGCCGACAGAAAGCGCGTATCGCCATAACCGCGCGCATAGGGAATCAGTACCCGATAGCCTTTCTGCGCCAGTGCCGGGGCCACGTCGGTGTAGCTGTGAATGTCGTAAGGCCAGCCGTGCAGCAGGATCACCACCGGCCCGTCGGCGGGGCCGACTTCGGCGTACGACACGTCCAGCAGTCCGGCCTTGACGTGTTTCAGTGCGCCGAATGAAACGGTGCTGCCGGCGGTGATCGCGTCGATCTTGCCGCCGGGTACTTCGGCGGCGCTGGCGTGTGCCGAGGCGATGCCCAGCGCAATCGCCAGCATCGAAACGGCGAGCACGCGCCGGGATTGAGTTACAGCGTTATGGTCAGTCATGCCGAGTCTCCCTCGAGAACCGCCAGACGGCGGTTCCGGGCTTTGGTTGAAGGGCTTGCGTTGAAGGGCTTAGCGTTGAAGGAATTGCCGGTTGAAGGGCTAGCGCGCGGCCTGAGCCGCAGTTTTCTGCGCAGCCGCGCGCAGTGGCCGGAAGGCTTCGCGCAGTTCTTCGCTGAACAATTGCGGTTGCTCCCATGCCGCGAAGTGACCGCCCTTGCCGACTTCACTGAAGTAGGCCAACGATGGATAGGCCCGCTGCGACCAGACTTTCGGCGCACGGTAGATTTCGTGGGGGAACACGGTGATCGCGACAGGAACCTTGATGTCCGCGGTCTTTTGCGCGGCGGCACTGAAGTTATTGTTGTTGTTCTCCCAGTAAAAACGGGAGGACGAGGCGCCGCTGTCGGTCAGCCAGTACAGGCTGATGTCATCAAGCATTTCATCGCGGCTCAGCACCTTCTCGGGCTGACCGTCGCTGTCGGTCCAGGCGGCGAATTTTTCATACATCCACGCCGCCGTACCGGCAGGCGAATCCGCCAGCAGATAACCGATGGTCTGTGGTCGGGTCACCATCATTGCGCCATAGGCCGCGTTGCGCCCGAAGAACTTGCTGAGCGAGTTGAACGCCGTCAGTTCCGGGCCGCTCAGCCCTGCCGGAGCGGGGTCTCCGCCATTGATCGGCTTGACCAGTTCCGGTGGCACGGTGGCGGGCATGTTCAAGTGAATGCCCAGCAAACCGGGCGGTGCCAGACGGCCCAGCGCATCAGAGATCACCGAACCGTGGTCGCCCCCCTGAGACACGTAGTCGGCGTAACCCAGGCGTTTCATCAGCACATCCCAGGCCTTCGCCACCCGGTCCGGGCCCCAGCCAAGCTCGGTCGGCTTGCCGGAAAAGCCGTGACCGGGAATCGACGGAATCACCACGTCGAACGAGTCCTCTACTTTGCCGCCATAGGCCACGGGATCGGTCAGCGGGCCGATGGTCTTGAGGAACTCGAATTGCGAACCCGGCCAGCCATGGGTGAGGATCAGCGGCATCGCGTTGGGGTTGCGCGAGCGCACGTGGATGAACTGAATGTCGACGCCATCGATCGTGGTCACGAACTCCGGCAAGGCATTGAGTTTCGCCTCTGCCTTGCGCCAGTCATAACCGCTGCCCCAGTACTTCACCAGGGCCTCGACCTGCGCCAGTTGCACACCCTGGGACACGTCGTTGACCGTTTCCTTGTCGGGCCAACGGGTGTCGGCGATGCGTTTGCGCAGATCAGTCAATTTCGCTTCATCCACATGAACGTGGTACGGGCGAATGGCTTGCGACTGATCGGTTGTCGGGCTGGTGGCCCAGGCGCCGCTGCTGCCTGCCAGCACGGCAAGGCCCAGGGCCCCTCTTCTGATGGCTGACGCCAGGCAATGGCGCCATGTGGAACCGCACGTAACCGCAACCATGTTGGATCTCCTTGTAGTCATTATTCGAAAGGCATCGCCAATCGGATCAGACCACCCCGCCACCCTCGCAGCGATTACACGATGGTGTCGGTCGATACCTTGGTATGACGCGCAAAATCGCGCTCGAATTCAGCAGCGGTTAACGGGCAAAATGCGGCGGGGATACGGCTCGGCGAGCCGGCCCATTCGAATGACCTGGCAGAACAAGGATTGCGGATGCGTGGGGAAACAGCGCTCGAACGCCCGTGCGGCACGTCATCGACCACTTCGCAGTGGTGGGTGATCGGGCTGTGCATGCTGTTCAACGTGATCGACGGCCTGGACGTAATGGCCATGGCCTTCACCGCCAGCCGGGTGTCAGCGGAGTGGACGTTGAACGGCGCGCAAACGGGCCTGTTGTTGAGCGCCAGCCTGGTCGGGATGGCGCTCGGATCGCTGCTGGCCGCGCCCAGGGCCGACCGCTTCGGGCGCAGGCCGTTATTGCTCGCCGGCCTGCTGCTCGGCGGACTGAGCATGTTGCTGTCGTTCTGGAGCCAGGATCATCACGTATTGATGCTTTTGCGACTGTTGACCGGCATAGGCACGGGGGCGGTGCTGGTGGGGGCGAACGTGCTGACGTTCGAGCACGCCAGCGCGCAGCGGCGCAACCTGGCCATCGCGTTGCAATCCCTCGCCTTCGCCATGGGCGCCAGCCTGGGCGGAGTGCTGGCTCACGTATTGAATGATTTCATGGGCTGGCGGTATGTCTTTCTCGCGGGTGGCTGTATCACGCTGGCGGCGGCGTTGGCGGGCGTCTTCTGGCTGCGAGAGTCGCCGTCATTTCTGGCACTTGAACGCCGTGGGCCTGTCACGCCAGCGTCGCCAGACAATGCCCGCCGACCGTTTTCGCCGGGTCAGTGGCAACAGACCACGTCGCTGGCGCTGGCACTCTTTCTGTTGATGTTCTGCTTTTACTTCGTGATGAGCTGGACCCCGAGTCTTCTGGTGCACAACGGTTTTACCGATCGGCAAGGCGCGCGGATCGGCGTTCTGTTGGCGTCGGGGGGCATGCTCGGCGCCCTGTTGCTGGGACTGGCGGCCAATCGGTATGGCTGCCGGCGATTGTCGTCGGGTTTCCTGCTGCTCAACGCCGTCCTGTTGCCACTGATGGTGCCAGCCTCGCACGTGCCCGGTCTGGCCGCGCTCGTGGCCGTCACGCTTGGCCTGATGCTCAACGGTGCGGTCGCCGCCCTGTATGTCCTGGCCCCTCAAGCGTTCTGCACGTCAGTCCGTACGACCGGCGTCGGCGTGGTGCTGGCCATGGGGCGCCTGGGGGCGATCATTTCGCCGATAGTCGCCGGTTTTCTGCTGGATGCCCGATGGACCGCGCAAGAGCTGTTCACGTTCTTCGCCGGCAGCCAGCTGTTGGCAGCGCTGCTGATCTGGCGTGGCACTAAGGAACAATGATCAGCTTGCCCGTCGTATTGCGCGACTCGATATCGCGATGGGCCTGCTGCGCGCCGTCCAGAGAATAACGCTGGCCGATGAAGGTTTTCAGTTTGCCGGTGCTGACCCACGCGAACAGTTGCCGGGACTTGTCCAGCAGGAGCTCGCGGCTGCGCACGTAGTGCATGACCGAGGGATACGTCAGCTTGATACTGCGCGGCACGCTGAAGATATCGATCGGCGGGACCGGGTCCATGAACGGCCCGTACAAGGCCAGGGTGCCGAAATGGTCCAGCAGGCTCAACGATTCGGCGAAGCCCTCCGCGCCCGTGCCGTCGTACACCACATTCACTCGCTGCCCCTCCGTCAGGCGCATGACCTGTCCGGCAATGTTGTGCGAACGCCCGATCACTGCGTAGTCAGCCCCGGCCGCGAGCACCGCCTCCACCTTGTCGGCCTGGGACACCCGGCCAATGACCTTGCCGCCCCGCAGTTTGATCAACTGGGTCAGCATCAGCCCCACACCACCGGCCGCCGCATGCACGAAGGCCACGTCACCCGGCTGGATCGCATGCACCTTGTCCACCAGATTGCTGGCGGTCAGGCCCTGCATCATCAGGCTGGCGGCGGTGCTGAAGTCGATCTCGTCCGGCAACGGCACCAACTGACTGACCGGGGCGATCACCTGTTCGGCGTAGCTGCCCGGCACGTAATGCCAGGCCACGCGGTCACCGACACCGAACTCCGTCACCTGCGGACCGGTGGCCAGAACGACACCGGCGCCTTCGGCACCCGGCGTCAGCGGCAGCTCCCAGGCAGCGCCGAGGCCGCGACGGACACCGGTGTCCATGAAATTGATGCCCGCCGCCATGACGCTGACCAGGACTTGTCCGGGTCCCGGTTCAGCCAGTTGAATGTCTTGCACCGTCAAGACTTCGGGCCCGCCAAAGGCCTGGATCACGACTGCTTTCATTGTGTTTTGCCCTGCTACAGGGACGACCTGTCCTGCTGCCGTTCGGGTGGCAGGAGCGCGGACGTCACGTTGTCTTCATTCAATCGTCGGAAGACGTTGAAACCAGCGCCAAGGGTGGCCGGGTGGTGTATCCGCGCAGTTTCGCGAACAGGCTCATTTGCATGCTTGTGTGGCTTGAGGGGCCGTAGATACAGTGGCTTACAAAAGCCCCGGGCGGTCTGTGACGCGCATCGCAATGCGTGAGGGCGGCCGATATTCGCGTAAAGCGACACCAAAGTATGATGGGCGAGTGCCATCAGAAGGCGCATCTTTGTTCAACGGTGACTGCACAATGAGAATCGACATGGCGAACGAGCGGGAGCGCGTCATCGAAGACGGTCCAGGCCACGTCAATGACAGGGGCCTGCCAATGCCTGAGGCCGACTCGATCATCGACAGCATTCCGGCCATGGTCGCCTTCATGACACCGTCCGGTGAGCTGGAGCAGGTCAACCGGCAAATCCTGGACTACATCGGCATCCCGCTCGATGAGCTGAAAAACTGGCAGGCCAGCGACACCCTGCACCCGGACGATCTGCCATCGGTCAGCGCGGCGTGGATGCATTCGGTCGGCACCGGCACACCCTACGATATCGAGCATCGGATTCGGCGCGCCGACGGTGTCTATCGCTGGTTTCATGTGCGCGGCCTGCCGGTCAGGAACAGCGAAGGCAACATCACTCGCTGGTGCGTGTTGCAGGTCGATATCGACGAGCGCCGACGGGACAAGGTCTTGATCGCCAAAGCCCTCGCGGAGGTCAGCAGCTCGGAGGAACGCCTGCGCGGCATCATCGATGCTGTTCCCGGATTCGTCTGGAGCGCTTCGCCCGAAGGCAGCGTCGGATTCGTCAACCGGCGGTGGTGCGATTACACCGGCATGTCGCTTGAAGAGGCGTGCGGCGATGGCTGGGTGGCATCGATCCATCCCGACGACGCTCCCGGACTGGGCGGTTACTGGCAGGCGCTTCTGCACTCGGGCAATGCCGGTGAGTACGAGGCTCGCCTGAAACGCTTCGACGGCATTTATCGCTGGTTTCTGATCCGCGCCGTGCCCCAGCGCGATGAGGCGGGCCGGATCGTGCGCTGGTATGGCGAAAACACCGACATCGAAGACCGCAAACAGGCGGAAGCCTTTCTGGCCAAGGCCCGTTCCGAACTGACGCATCTGGCCAGAGTCGCCAGCCTCGGGGCGGTCACCGCGTCCATTGCCCATGAAGTCAATCAGCCGCTGGCCGGCATCATCACCAACGCCAGCACCTGCCTGCGCATGCTCGGAGCCGATCCGCCGAATGTCGACGGAGCCCTGGAAACCGCACGCCGCACCATTCGCGACGGTAATCGGGCCGCCGATGTGATCAACCGCTTGCGAGCGTTGTTCTCGAAAAAAAGCATCACCATTGAAAACGTCGACCTCAATGACGCCGCACGGGAAGTCATCGCCATGCTGCTGGGCGAACTGCAACGCAACGGCGTGGTGCTTCATCCTCGATTCGCCGAGGCCCTGCCGCCGGTCAGGGGCGACCGGGTCCAGCTTCAACAGGTGATCCTCAACCTGATCATGAACGCCGTCGAGGCCATGAGCAGCATCACCGGTCGCTCCAGAGAATTGATCGTCAGCACCGGCCAGGAGCAAGACCGGAGCGTTTATCTGGCGGTGAAAGACAGCGGCACCGGGGTCGATCCACAGGACATGGAACGGATTTTCAATGCCTTCTACACCACCAAAAGCTCGGGCATGGGGGTCGGTCTGTCGATCAGTCGCTCCATCATCGAACACCACGACGGGCAACTCCGGGCCTCTGCCCACGACGGCCCGGGTGCGACGTTTGCCTTTTCAATCCCGAATGCCGACAACCGCGAGGCCTGTGATCGCGTCATGGAGAATCACTGATGGGTAAGTACTTGCTCGTATCGGTTGTCGATGATGACGAGTCGGTTCGTGAGTCGCTGCCTGACCTGATCAGGGAGTTCGGATTCGCTGTCCAGGCATTCGCCTCGGCGCAGGGGTTTCTGGCCTCGCCTTATCTCGGCCTGACCGATTGCCTGATTCTCGATGTGGCCATGCCGGGCATGTCCGGGCCGGATCTGCACAAGGAACTGCTGCGGCGCGGCTATCGCATCCCGGTGATTTTCATCACCGCTCACGCCGACGCCAGCCAACAGGCAAAGCTGTTGAACACCGGTGCGGTGGAGTGCCTGTTCAAGCCCTTCAGTGAAGCGCAACTGATCAAGGCCCTGAGCGCTGCCCTGCCCCTCGACTGAACGCGAAGCGGTAAAGAAAAGGAATCGACATGTTGAACTCGAATCACACAGTGTCCTCCGGCCACGGAGCATTGCCGATGAGTGATGTCACGCCTGTGGTGTTCGTTGTGGATGACGACATCTCCGTGCGCGAGTCGCTGGAGCTGATGATCCGATGCGCCGGCTGGCAGCCACGACTCTTCGAATCCGCGCAGGACTTTCTCGCCGAGCCCCGCGCGCGGGTACCCAGCTGCCTGGTACTGGATATCAACCTGCCTGACTTGAACGGTCTGGATCTGCAGACGTCACTGGCTGACGAGCGCTACAACATGCCGATCATCTTCATCACCGGGTACGGAGACATTCCGCGCACGGTGCGGGCCTTGAAAGCCGGTGCGGTGGAGTTCCTGACCAAACCGTTCAACGAAGATGAGCTCCTGACCGCCATGGGCGATGCGCTCGAAGGCAGCCGTGCGGCTCTGGAGGGGGAAAAAGCCCTGCGTTCCGTGCTGGAGGCCTACAAGACCCTGACGCCCCGCGAACAGGAAATCATGGCCGCAGTGGTCAGCGGTCGTCTGAACAAGCTGATCGCCGCAGACCTCGAGATCAGCGAGATCACGGTGAAGGCCCACCGGGGCAAGGTCATGCGCAAAATGAAAGCCCGCTCGCTGGCAGATCTGGTAAAAATGGCGGCGCTGATCACCCCCGCGTGACGCGAAGGCTTTGCCAGAGGGTTTCCAGCCGGCGCAGATCAAGGGTGTCGAAGCCCTCCGAAACCTGCTCGCGACACGCGCCGAGCAACGCCTTGGCCTGCTCCGCCCTGCCCTGTTCCAGCCAGAGCCTGGCCAGATCCATCGAAGTCCTCAGCTCCCACGCCCAGGCCCCCTGATCGCGGCTCAGCGCGATGGACGCCTCAAGCAGGGTCTTGATGGCCTGGACATTTTCGCCATCGGTTTCCTTGAGAATTCCGGCCTTGATCCGCAGCAGTTCCGGTAACGCAAAGGCGTCGCCGCTCTGACGACAGTGATCGATGGTGCCGTCGACCAGCACCAGCGCCTTCGAGTATTGCCCACCCAGAATCAGGCCCTCGGCCAGCGCGATTTCAAACGATGTCGTGAGCAGTTCGTAGCGCATGCCATGCAGCCGCGCCAGGCTTTCCTCCAGCAGCGGCACCGCATCCCCAGGCTGTTCGGCGCGGATCGCAATCGCCGCCCGCAAGCCATGGGCGGCGGCGATGTAGGGGCCCAGGGCATTGGTCTCGGCCACGGCACTGAACCGTTCAAGGCTGGCGGCCGCTTTCTCCAGATCGCCGGTCCAGATGTAGATGCACAGAATCCAGACCATGGCGATGCAGTAGGTGACCGGATGCTGCAGCGCCGACGCTTCGGCTTCTATCAGCTCGGCCCAGTGCCGGGCCTGATCGGGAAAGCCCTGCAACCACAGCGAACGGGCCAGTGCCAGCCCGGTGCGATTGCGGTGATCGAAGCCGTAGTAGATGGTGTGGCTGGGATGGGACGGCAAACTGTTGCGCAGCGAGCGTTCCAGCTCCTGCCGCGCCAGACGCTGATCGCCCAGCAGATGATGGGAAATGCCGGTCAGCGATGAAGCAATCGCAATGGCTGCCGGCTGATTCAGGAGGTTGCCGACAACGGCTGCCTGCTCCGCCCACGCCAGCGAAGAAGGGAAATCACCAATGCGTTCGTAGAAAATCTGCAAGCGGCCAAGCAGCCTCAACTGCGAGCCGTGGTCAGCCAGCGCAACAGCGATGTCCAGCGCCCGGAGCAAGGCTTTCTCGGCAGCTTCGCTGTTGCCCTGAGTGAACATCAGCACCAGCCCGAGCGCCGCCTGCAGCTCCATTTCGGTCGACGTGCCGTAGTACCCCAATTCGAGCAGCTCCACGGCCCGGGCACACCAGGTCCGGCACTCGACCAGCAAGGAAAAATGCAGGAACAGAGGTGCACTCGCCGCTGCCAGGGGCAACGCCAGGCCCGGGTCGCCATGGGGCCCGAAGCTCCATTCCAGCGCACTGCGTACGTTGCCCAACTGACTGGCAAGGCGTGCAAAGTTGCGGAAAAACTCATCGGGCGAGTTGCCGGGATGGCCCAGCAGATCCATGTAATACGCCGCATGCCTGAAGGCCAGCGAGTTCACTTCTGTGTCGCCCCGGGCCGCCAGTTTTTCCCGGGCGTAGGCGCGTGTCATCTCGAGCAGCCGATAGGAATCCGTCGAATCACTGTGATCGACCGTGACCAGCCCCTTGCACACCAGATCATCGAGGATCGCCGCCACCGCAGGGCCTTCGGACTGGGACTCGGCAACCACCTGGGACGCCGCCTCTTGAGAGAACGGCCCGACAAACACCGACAACCGCTCCAGCGCCAGACGCTCCGGCGCCGACAACAAGTCGTAACTCCAGTCGAGCATGGAACGCAGCGTCTGATGCCGCGGTACTGCCGTCCGGCGCCCCGACCAGCCCAGTGAAAACCGCTCGCCGAGCAAGGCGTGCGTGGCCTTCAGCCCGTGGCTGGCAACCCGCATCGCCGCCAGCTCGATCGGCAGTGCCATGCCCTCCAGGCGCTGGCAGATGTCCGCGATCATTTGCCCGCCATCCGCCTCCAGCAGCAACGCCGCATTGCTCGACGACGCGCGTTCGACAAACAGTTTGATCGCGGCGAATGCCAGCAGCTCCTGAGTGGACAGGTGCCGGGACTCGCGAGGAAACTCCAGCGGATTGAGCCAATGCACGTACTCGCCACGCACCCGCAACGGCTCGCGACTGGTTGCCAGAATGCCCACGTCGGGCGCGCTGTCGCTGATCTGTTCCAGAAGGGTCGAAACGGCGTCGATCAGGTGTTCGCAATTGTCGATGACCAGCATCAGCCGCTGCTCGCGCAAATGCGCCAGCAACACGAACATCGGATCTTCGGCCTGCACGGCGATGTCCAGCGACCTGGCCAGTGCTGAAGGCACCAGCGTGCTGTCTTCCACCTGGGCCAGGTCGACGAAGCAGACGCGTTCGTAACCCTGGGCCGCGATGCGATGCGCCACTTCGATGGCGAGGCTGGTCTTGCCGACACCGCCGGGACCGACGAGGGTGAACAACCTGGGTTGCTGCAGATGATCGACGACCAGTTGCAGGTCGGTTTCGCGACCGATCAGCTTCGCCCGCGGCGGCAGGCTGCAGGCGGCCCTGAGATGCCCGGTCTCCGTAGGCGTCGGCTGAACCCCGGACAGTTGCCTTTCCAGCGGCGCCACGAAGGCATAACCCACGCCCACCTGGGTCGCGATATAACGCGCGTGCTCCTCGCCATCCCCGAGAATCCGCCGCAGGCCCGTCATGTGAAAGCGCAGACTGCCTTCGGCGACCACGCTGTCGGGCCACACCTTTTCGATCAGATCGTACTTGGACAGCACCCGCCCCGGCTGCTCGAGCAAGGCAATCAGCAGATCCAGCGCCCGACCGCCGATTTCCACCGGCACCCCGTTTCTGGTCAGCAGCCTTTTACCTGGAACGACGCAAAACGGCCCGAACACGAACCGGGTCATGAGTGATTCATGCAAAGCGTCTGGAATAGACTCCACGAGGGGCGATCTCACTGGGAAACGAAGGGGGCGTCGCCGGTTGCAAGCCACAGGCGCAGGCCCTTTGCATCATAGGAGTTTTGCACGGTCGTTCAAGCCTGACGCGTGCGGAGTGAGAACTTCTGCCGGTAATTTCGGCCCCTATGTTCGTAGCCCCCTTCGTTCGCAAATCGATGCCTGCGTCGAACTTCAGTCGCGATAGCGAGCAGCCGACTCACTGCGCGACAGATCAGGCATCAGCTTCTGGCGCGCCGCCTCGTAGGCATCCCAGTCGGCGATCTCGGGAAGTGCCGGAATGGTGACGAACTCGCCTTGGTCAAGGCCGGACAGCGCAGCGTCCACCATGTCGTCCGCCCGCATCACAATGGCCTCCGGCAGGTGCTCCAGCGGTGTGCCGGCCACGCTCCAGAATTCGGTGGCCGTCGCGCCGGGCAGCACCACCTGGATCCGGACATTTTTGTCCGCCAGTTCGTGACGCAAGGATTGGCTGAACGCCAGGACGAAAGCCTTGGAGCCGCCGTAAACGCCGTTCAACACCTCCGGGGCAATGGCCACGATCGAGGCGATGTTGATCAGCGTGCCGCCGCCACGGGCGACGAAGCCCGGGACCGCCGCGTAAGTCAGGCGCATCAGCACGTTCACGTTGAGCGTGAGCAAGTCGTCGAGCTTGTCGACGTCCGACTCCAGCAAGGGCTGAGTCGCACCGACTCCGGCATTGTTCACCAGCAGAGAAATGTTGGCGTCCGTTTTGAGGCGATCTTCGACCTTTGCCAGATCGGCCCGGTCGGACAGGTCGGCAGCCAGGACTTCAATGTGGCGGCCGGTTTCTTCACTCAGGCGCTTGGCCAGGACATTCAGACGATCGCGATTGCGCGCGACCAGAATCAGGTCATGGCCACGGCGGGCCAGGCGTTCAGCGTAGATGGCACCGATGCCGGACGAAGCGCCGGTGATCAGGACGGTGCCGAGGCGGGATTGAGTCATGTCGAATCTCCAGGGTTGTGGGAAGTACTGGAGAACAGAATGCGACGGCTTGGCCATATCTCAAATGACGTATATGGTATGGATTCAGGACATCCGAGAAATCATCATGCATCGTATCGGCTACTTGCTCACCGACGGTTTTCAGGTGCTCTCCCTGGCGACTCAAGCCGTTTTCGAGTTCGCCAATCAGATCGCCGAAGCGCCCTTCTACAGCATCGAAAACTTCTCGCCGGACGGCGGCATGGTGCGCTCCTCGCTGGGGCTGGCCATGGAAACCCGCCCGCTCGAGGCGCCCGGACTGGCCGACACCTGGATCGTTGTCGGGGTCAATGATCCGGAAAAAACCGACACTGCCTCTGCTGTGCTCGACTTCGTGCGCCAGGCCGGCAACCAGGCGCGGCGCACCGTCGGCATCTGCACCGGCGGTTTCATCCTCGCCGAAGCCGGCCTGCTGACCGGACGCCGCGCCACGACCCACTGGGCCTACGCGCAGGCCTTGCAGAAGCGCCATCCTGAAATCAGCGTCGACGTCGACCGCATCTATATCGTCGACGGCCCCTTCTGGACTTCGGCAGGCATGACCGCCGGCCTCGACCTCGCGGTCGGCATGGTGGAGAAGGATCTGGGCGTCGATATCGCCCGCTCGGTGGCGCACAAACTGGTGATGCACCAGCACCGCTCCGGCGGCCAGTCGCAGCATTCGGAAATGCTCGACCTCGCACCCAAGTCCGACCGCATCCAAAGCGCGCTGAACTATGCACGGCAGCATTTGAGCCGACCGCTCAGCGTCGAAGAACTGGCCGGCGTGGCGCACCTGAGCCCTCGCCAGTTCACCCGCATATTCAGTGCGGAAACCGGACAATCTCCCGCAAAAGCCATCGAAGGCCTGCGTCTGGAGGCCGCTCGATTGATGATCGAACAGAGCCGACACTCTCTCGATGTGGTGGCCAGCGAATCCGGTTTTCGTGATCGGCGCCATATGCGTGAAGCGTTCATTCGAGGATTCGGCGTGCCTCCGCAGGCAGTGCGGCGGGATGCGCGCCAAGTGGTGGTCAAGCGGACGGAAAGCGTAGACATCGCAGACTGACGAGGCCTCCCCTTTGTTCGAACGTTGAGAGGTGCAGAAAAAAATATGGCCGAGGTCGTCAGTTACACCTGACAACCTCGGCCATTTTCTTTCCGGCTATTGAGCGACAGCCATCAACCGATCACGTCTTCACCTCGACATGATCCAGCGCCTGATTCACCGCCAGCCCCGCGACCATCACCACTTGCGCAATGCCCAGCGCCGTTTTGCGGTGGCCGGGTTCCAGGATCGCGGCGAAGTTGCTGAGCATTTCGCTGGCGGAATCGAGGGATTCGCTGGCGTTGGCCAGGAGGGATTCGCTGTTGTAGGCGGGGTTGGCCAGGAACATGGGATCGTGCTTTGAGTGACTGCCCATGATGCGTTGTTGCGGGGTGAGGTAATGGTCGAGTGCGCGCTCGGCGGCTTCGTTGAGGGTTCGGGAATCGGGGAATTGGTAGGGGGAAACCGGGTCGGTTTCGGGTGGGTTGGGTGTTGGTTTGATCATTGATGTAACTCCAGGGTGAGAAAGTGGAGCCATCAACCTCGCTACCAAACGAGGGTGGTGGCCATACGGAGGTTGGTAGACCGGTCACCTGGATACCCGGCGCGCCCGAAGACGCCCTACGCATGGCCACCATAAAACAGAGGACGAAAGAGTCCCTGCAAACTGGTGTTGCGATGCGACAGGTAAACCGGGCTACCAAACCCGATCACTGTTTTTCAGTGACCCGGAAACGATAAAACCCGCGCCCTAGACGCACAAGCCGGCGGATTCTGGCGTAGTCGTAGGCAATGACGCAAGGTTGTGTAGCCTTAAGGAAGTAACGGTAGGTGTCTTTTAAACGGTTTTTTTTGGAGAGTTAAACGGGTGGATCTGGAGCGGCCCTCATCCTTTTTTTTGACCGGCTGCTTTCGGCCAAAAGCGGACGCTCAAACCAAGTCCGCCCTCGGCAAAATTCCTGCGAAGGTTGTGTGGCATTTGGCACATTCGAGCTGCTTAGGGTTTTCAGTACAATACCGAGCCAGTGGTTGGCATTGCACGCGAAAAAAACCATAAACTGGACTCAGCCGAAATCTTCAATCCGAAATCCTAATTCCCGTAAGTTGCACAGTGCGAGCACTTTCCTGTTGATTCATCTACCACATAACCTTCGCATTCTTTACACTGGATTTCGGAGAATTTTGCCAGATGACCACATACCACGCACTCCATCTCGTTATTAGTATTAATTTTTTCTTGCAGAGTATCAACAAACGAGTCCGTCCACTTCCCATCAAAAAACTCGCACTTAGAGAATACTTTGTAGCATGCAGAGCACGGCTCGGCGCTTAGTCTTTTGTCGTACTTGAAAAATCTTTTTGTATCTGACGGTTTCAGCTTATTGATAATCCACGAAAATTCTCGATGAATTGCCAGGCGGATATATGAGTCATTGCTCTGATCTTCGGAAAGCTTAACGCCATGTTCAGGCGAGCGATTCAAGTAACTTACTCTGGATTTTATCCAGCAATTACCACCCACGAGGTATTCGTGACACATCAATATTGAGCGAGCAAGCTCTGAAGGTTCTACTGAAAGCGTCTTGTCAACCGTATGCATAATTTTGTTTCTCATTGAACGCATGCCGTCAAACCATTGCTTGAACTCATCCGTTAGCCTTTCAGCTGAGAAAGTGTTATGCACCTTTAATAAATCTTGGGCATCCAGCGTTCTAAAATCACTAAAGCTTATATCATTTATTTCGCTTTTTTTGGGTAGGAGTCGAGCATCTAAGGATATTAGCAAATATGGAGATATCGACAATATTTTAGCCTTTAGGTAAAATTCTACAGCATTTTGCACCATGGCTAAGGCTGATGTTAGATCAGGTTTTGCAAATGTCCAATACTGATCTATGGTTTTCTGCTCAGATCCTAAATTCTCAAAGACCTCATGGTTTTCAAGAAGTTTTACCAGGCAGTTCCAAGCGCCGTTTATTAAGTTCTCGGCGGATATATAAAAATCGTTCGAATCGGGAATGTCTACTAACATATGATTAAGGTCTCGATCGAGGACTTTGATTAGAATAGTGGCGGCCAACTCACGCAATGAAGGAGCTTAGCGGATACACAGGTTATCGTGACTCCAGTATGTTATCCATCCGGCTAAGTGTATAGGCTGGAAGTGAAGAGGCTAAAAACCCGGCATTAACCGGGCTTTTTCTATTGATCGGACTTTACTCGGCGTTTTACAAAGTGACCGCAGATCTCAAATTCAAACTCCATATTTTTTGGTTTCGATTCGAAATCTTTAATTTTAGGCGGCGACGAGAGTGACTCTCGAGTTTTATATGTTTTCCTGTCATTGCGTATAATACGCATCAGAATTTCCTTAGAAATCTCTTGATTGCAGCGGTGGTCAATCCACCACATGACTCCTTTATCCTAGACCATTTCCCTGCTGTAGTCTTCTTTTGGGCGACGGACGTGCCAGTTCGGTCGATCTCCAGCAAGTATTCGTGGGTAGGCGTCACTTTGTGCCATCGACGTATGCCATCGTCGTTCTCATATACCCAATCGAGTGTTTTGTCGTCTATCTGAGCCAACTCATTCGCAACTTCAAGTGCCGATTTATACCTTTCATTGCGTTCGACCTTCAGACAGTTTTCCACTATCGATTTCAGGCGTGAGGGTATGTGTTCAAGCGACAAACGGCGGGGGAATGCTTCAGTGAGAATCCCATCTTTTAACTCATCAAAGGAGCCAAAGGCTGCTATTTGGGCATTAAATTCTGCTTCTCCGACAATGAGTCTATAAATGGTCAATCCCAATTGGTAAATATCATACTGGCTGGTAAATTCAGTTTCGGTAAAATACTCAGGTGCCATGTGCTTCGTATACATCTGAGCAGGCGTGGCCATGTAATTTAGTCCCATTGCTTTTGCTAGCCCAAAATCTGAAACTAATGCCTCTAGCCTGTCTGAAAGTAAGATATTATCGGGCTTGACATCAAAATGTATAAGACCTTTTGAATGTATATTATGAAGGCCGGAGCATATCTGAATCGAAAACCTGACTATTTCTCGCACGGTGAGGTTGTTGTTCTTTGAAAAATCTTTTAAAGAGCCATTCCTGTAAAACGGCAATGCCAGGTAAATGTTGCTCTCACACGCGCAAGCATATTGAATTTGAACAACGTGCGCATGGGCAGCCTTGTATAGCAATCTGGACTCCGCAAAAAAGGCATCGCTGTTTTCAAAGCTGCTTTGAGCCATTTCTTTAATAACTAGTTCGGCATCAAGATATTTATCGTGTGCAAGGTAGGCTCTAGAGTTTCTCCCGTCTTGACCGATCTCTTTTTTATACTCAAATTCGACTTCTGCGCGACTGTATACGCCGTACATATCAGGCTCCTATAGCACAAAGCGCCGCTTCGCGCTCTGTTTTAGACAGGTCACGCCAGTTTTCAAAGCCGTCTAGACTAGTCTCACCTTCAACTAATGGTTTGAATTGAGTTCGATCGATTCCGACTCTGGAAGAGATACTTGAAATTTGGCCGACATAGTAACTTTTCACATTGCTACTGGCGAACGCTTCTTGTATAACGCCTTCGATTTGGACTCGCTCAATGGAAATACTCTGCGCTGTAGGCTCTAAAATCCTTATACCAGCTTCCAGAACATCATATTCCCGAAGCACGTCGAGTAAATTTAGTCTGATATGCTTAAGCTGCTCAGGAACTCCAAGTGATTTAGGGATGTTTATTTTTCCTATATTCACTATCGCGTCATTACTAGGGTCGAATACGCAATAAATCACTTCAGTCGGTGAGGCCCTTACTCCAATTTTCATAATCTGATTTCCCTTCAATTTTTAGTAATTATTTTTACAGCTCCAAAATCGCTTCACTGAAAAAGCGGTCATTTGTCTATAGCAGAAGATTACATAATGTACCAGTCCAGGCTAGGCAGATACCGAAACACTCTTTGGGGATTCCTTCACACCAGTTGATGATATGGGCTCAAAGACAGCGCCTATGCCGGCCCTGTGCTAGATAAACGTATGCTTTTGGCCAGAAGTGGCCAAGGGTCGAACGTCCGCTTCTGGCCGATAGCGGTCGCTTGTGAACGTCCGCCTTTGGTCGTCTTTTACCTGTTACGAATCGCAGGTTTGGGGGGAAAGTCGACTCTCGCAACTGGCGTTTCTCGATCCAAAACAGCCACTTCCTAACCCGCTTCCTCCGTCCGATTATGCATCTGGTTGTTAGCCGGCCTCCGCGAAGATAAGCTCCAATCAGTACAGGGGGCGCGTTTAGATTTTTGGACGCGACCAAGGATGTATAACCGGCCCCAGGGCTTTGTATATTCATTAGTGAGGGGTCATGAAATCACGTCTCACTTTCAAGAGTTTGTCGAATCGAGCACGGTGGGTTTTGTACCCAACGCTAGTGCTTGGCATGCTCAATTTTTTTATCTTCGTAGCGATCAGCAAATACATTGGTGGCGATGCGCTCAACGGATATATCCAAGCGGGAAAATATTTTGTTTGTGCTCATGGAAGCTGTGTCCAAGTATCGCCAGAAACTTGGCAATACAGCTACTGGCATGCAGTGGCCTCATGGGGTGGCAGCTTGTTATTGTTCGCGGAGATCGCCCTCTTCGTTAACACAGGTGATATAACCATTGACTGGAATGCGCCCTAATCATTCATCCAAATGGACGGCTGGGCTTTAGCGTTGAACGCCCGTTTCTGGCCGAATAGCGACAATAGTACCGATCGACTGATCCACCCTAGTCCTCCACCATCGTGGAGGACACCGCCATGGCCACCATTGCTAAATATCGGCATCAACCATGGAATAAGGGAAAGCTTGTCGGGCAGAAAACTCCGCTCCGAGTCAGGGATATCTGGGCGATCCGAGTGAGGCTTCAGCTTGCAGAGAAGACGAGGGATTTGGCGCTGTTCAATTTGGTTATCGACAGCAAGCTGCGTGCCTGTGAATTAACAAGCTGCGAGTACGAGACATAGCTCCTGGGGAGCACGTGTCATCACGCGCTATCGTGATGCAGCAGAAAACCCGTCATCCCGTGCAATTTGAAATTACTGAACAAACTCGAACGGTTCTGGAGGCTTGGATGCATCGGGCGTGCCTTTGCAGCGAGGACGTCCTGTTTACCATTCGACTGCGCGGATCAGAGCATCTATCTACCAGGCAATATGCTCGGATAGTCAAAGCTTGGGTGACGACTATTGGCCTTGACCCAACCATGTACGGTACTCACACGCTAAGGCGAACCAAGGTCACTCTGATTTATCGCAGGACAAAGAATCTTAGAGCTATTCAGCTCTTGCTTGGTCATACGAAGCTTGAAAGCACCGTCAGATACTTGGGAATCGAAGTCGATGACGCTTTGGAAATGGCAGAACAGACCGAGGTTTGACCACCGCCGCGACGGTTGATTCTAGACCGTCGCCACCCGACTATAGCTGTCATTTACTTTCGGTGGGCAAGTCTGCGTGCTTTGTGGCGAAGAGATTGAGGGATGGCTTTATTTTCGGCGCAAAAAGCCAACGTTTCAGTAAGTTCGAAATCCAAAGGAAAGCCATCTTCTAGCCATTGAAGCGCTAATCCTGCCCAGTACTCGGAATGTGAAACCAATGCCGTGAGCACTAATGGTTGCAGGGATATCTCGGCAGGCAGCGTGTACTTTTTCTGCAAGATTCTCACCGCGTCAGGCAATTCGATTGCCGCGGCTTCGAAAGGCTTTTCAAGCAGTGGAAATAACCAAACATAGCTGAATTCGTTGCTCATCATTTCCCTTCGACTGTTAATTGCGATGGAGTTGCTCTTGGGATCTGGAGCAGCCATTCGACCTAAGACTACCTCTTCTGGCCGATTGTCGCGTGTCACGATGGGCCGCAATCGATCCATTGCGAATATTGCAGAGATAAAATCACGCTCGCTTAAAAGCAACCTTAATCGCCGCACCAGCTTTACCAGCGAGCAAAGCTATCTCAGGGTCAATGACAACTTCGTTCCAAGACAATTTGGTTGCGACGCACGCTATTAAATACAGCTCATGATAACGCCCGCCCAGTTCGGTTGTGACCCAAGCAAGGGCGTCCCCTAAGGTGGCCATCGTGACGGGAATAGAGATATATCGACTTTCGTCCGTCACTCGTATGCCGCCACGACGACATTCGAAGTGAACGGCCAGCCGTTCGTAGGTCTCAATGTCAACCCCATGCACGACGACGAAATAGCTTAAGTAATCGTCTTGGCTCACTGTAGTAATCATATTTTTACAGTCTCTCTCACAGAGCAACTCGTCATTGATGTCATAGCAGATAAACCCCGCTTTTGGCCCACTTCTGGCAGTGCCGAGCGGCTGTATGGGGTCGCTTTCTTCCGTTTCGTGACGGGCAGATGGCCGAAAACGGCCCTCCAACATTCCCCCCTAAGCAACCCGCCCCGCAACCCACGCCCGACCATACCCAACCACCCTCCCCGCCAACCCCAGCGGAAAATGAATCACCCCATGCGCCGTTTCCGGCAACAAATGCACTTCAACCTCAGCCGCCCTGCCCCAACGCTCGGCCAGTTCAAGCGTGTCATCCCTGAGCGGATCCAGCTCCGCCGCAAACATCAACGCTGGCGGGAACCCGGTGAAGTCGCCGTACAACGGAGACAACGGCGCCTGCCGGCGTTCTTCATCGCTCAATCCCGGCGTGAGCATCTGCAGCGCCTCGACCATCCCCGGCCCATCCAGCAGCAAGGTATCGGGCCCGGCGTTGCGTACGCTGGGGGTTCCGGTCAGGTCGTAGACGCCGTAGTACAGCAGCGCCCCGCTCACCCGTTCGAGCAGCTTCGGCCACTGTTTGAGTTGCAGCAGGGTTGCGGCGGCGAGGTGGCCGCCGGCGGATTCGCCCACGACGATGACGGGCAGGTTCGCAAACTCGTGGCAGTCATCGCTCAGCAGCCAACGAGCCGCCGTGAGGCAGTCCTGCATGACGCCTTCAATCGGTGTGGAGACCACCAGCCGATAATCGACCGAGACAACCGCCACGTCGCAGGCTTTCACCATGCCGATGTTGAGATGATCGTTCATTTGCGCATTGCCGATGACCCAGCCGCCGCCATGAAAATCCAGCACCACGCCTTTGGCTTTTGTCTTTGGCCGAATGATCCGCACCGGCACCGATGAGCCGTCGACGCTCACTACTTTGCGTTCGGCCTCGAGCCCGTGCTTGAGCAACTTTCTCGCGCCGCCCAGTTGGCTGAGGCGCAGTAGCAACTGAATCACTCGCGGCGTGATGCGATTGCGGATGCGAAAGCGCGGCAGCCGGGCGAGTTTCTTGTTGAAGGCGCGTAATTGCGCCAACTCGTATTCGTCGGCGGGCCAGTCAATTGATGTCTTCATTGCGTCCTTTTTATTCGCGGTTGTTGCGCAGTATGGAGAAGTTCAACGCCGCCGCGACACACAGCCATGCCAGGTAAGGGAACAGGATCAATCCGGTAATCACATCCAGGCGCAATGCCAACACCACCATCGCGGCGACCACCAGCCACAGCAGCGTGATGATCAGCATGCCGGCGAAGAGACGATGGGCGCCGAAAAACACCGGTGTCCACAAGGTGTTCAGTGCAATTTGCGCTGCCCATAAGGCGAGGACCGTTTCGCTGCCGGGTGTCAGGGTCAGGCGATAGCCGACCCACGCGAGCAAGAGGTAGATCGTTGTCCAGGCAACGGGAAACACCCAGTTGGGCGGTGTGAAGCGCGGTTTGACCAGCGATTCGTACCATGGGCCCGGCTGGAAAATCATCCCGGTGCTCGCTGCCGCACCGCAGGCCAACAGGAAAATTAGAAAGGTCATCGTCTGTCCTTGGCTGATATCAGCGCGTTGGGTCTGTTCCTTCTTGGATGCCCGGAGCCATGCAAAAAGTTCATCGGCCGTTATCTCGCATCGCTGATAGGAATAGGCAATGCTCAAAGACAAACCGACATAGGTGGGCGTTTCCTCGATGGATACCATGAGCTGAACCCCATTCACCGGAGCCCGTCTCCTCCACCACCAAAACCCTGTTCATTACCGGCGTCAGCAGCGGCTTCGGCCATGCGCTGGCCAGGGAAGCACTCGCGGCCGGCCATCGCGTGATTGGCACCGTGCGCAAGGAAGCCGACTTGCACGCCTTTCAAGCGCTCTCCGTGGATAACGCTTACGGGGTGATGCTGGATGTCACGGACTTCGACCGGATCGACGGCGTCATCGCAGATGTTGAAGCGACTCATGGCCCGGTCGATGTGCTGATCAACAACGCCGGTTACGGTCACGAAGGCATCTTCGAAGAGTCGCCGCTGGAAGAGATGCGCCGCCAGTTCGACGTGAACGTGTTCGGCGCGGTCGCCGTGATCAAGGCGTTCCTGCCGTTCTTTCGCCAGCGGCGTGCGGGCCACATCATCAATATCACTTCGATGGGCGGCACGATCACAATGCCGGGCATCGCGTACTACTGCGGCAGCAAGTTTGCGCTCGAAGGCATCTCCGATACGCTGAGCAAGGAACTGGCGCCCTTCAATATTTTCGTGACCGCCGTTGCGCCGGGTTCATTTCGAACCGACTGGGCCGGTCGCTCGATGCAGCGCACGCCGCGCAGCATTGCCGACTACGACGCCAGTTTCGATCCGGTGCGCAAGGCCCGCGAAGAAAAGAGCGGCAAGCAACTCGGCGATCCGCAAAAAGCCGCCCGGGCGATGTTGCAGATCATCGCCAGCCCGACACCACCGGCGCACCTGCTCCTGGGCAGTGACGCGTTGCGCCTGGTGCGTGAAAAGCTCAAACACGCCGCCAACGAGATCGATCAGTGGGAAGCGTTGACTCGCTCCACCGACCATTGAGTGGCCAACAGAGAGAACGCAATGAAGCAGGCCGACGCAGGCACCTCGCGCATGGTGCAGCTCATGGAAACCCTCGCACCAGTTGAGGGCTACAACCTCAGCGCGCTTGAAGGCGTACGTTTCCTGCGCTCGAACCGGCCGCTGACCCGCACACCGGTGCTGTACGACCCGGGCATTGTGATCCTCTGTCAGGGCCTGAAACGCGGTTATCTGGGCGATGACATCTACGTCTACGACGCCCAGCATTATCTGGTGGTGTCCGTGCCGATCCCCTTCACCATGGAAACCGATGCCACCGAGGCCGAGCCGATGCTCGCGATCTACATGCACCTCGACTTCCAGCTGGCCAGCGAGTTGATGCAGCAAGTGGATGACCTTCACGGCCCAAGCAATGCGTTACCCAAGGGCATGTACGCTTCGCCGATGGACGACAAACTCCGCGCTTCGACGTTGCGTTTTCTCGAGGCGATGAGCATTCCCGGGGACGCGCAGATTCTGGGGCCATCGCTGCTGCGGGAAATCTACTACCGCATTCTGACGGGCGAACAAGGCGGATCGATGCGTGCCGCGCTCAATCGACACGGGCATTTCGGCAAGGTGACTCGAGCGATCCGCAAAATTCACAGCTGCTATCAGGAGCGCCTGGACGTCGAGCAACTCGCCCACGAAGCCAGTATGAGCGTGCCGAATTTTCACCTGCACTTTCGCGGTGTGACGGACACCTCACCCATGCAATATCTGAAGTCGACACGCTTGCATCAGGCGCGGCTGTTGATGCTGCGCAATGCCATGACCGCTTCGGCAGCGGCGTTCAACGTGGGTTATGAAAGCGCCTCGCAATTCAGTCGCGAGTTCAAACGCTTCTTTGGCAGAACGCCGCAGGCGGAGATCGAGTGGATGAAGGCGACGTACGCGTTGCCTGCGCCGACTACACCCTCGGAGTATGTTTCGTCGCATTAACTGGCGGGCAGGTTTTCCACGCTGGCCAGCAACTGAAGAAAACGCGCCTTGAGTACATCGTCCGCCAGCCTTGCCGTGGCGTATTCCCGCAAGCGCTCCAACTCCCCGCTCACGACCGCAAAGCCCTGCTGACCTTTCAGTTGTTGCGCGTAGTCACCCAGCACGGCCGCTGTTTCGTTGCACAGTTCAAGGGATGCCAGCCAAGACTCGCCTTGGGACTGACCGTGAGTCAACTCCACTTGCAACGCATCGATTGCCATGGCGATGGTTCTGAGTCGCACCAGCAGTTCCTGCATGCGCAAGACCAGCACTTCCTGATGACTCTCGGCGACTTGCCAACCGGGTTCCAGTGCCACCCGGGCCACCATCGCCTGGCAATCGGCCAACTCACTCCACACCCGCAAATCACGGGGGGCATCGTCAGCTGTTCGTCTGGTTTTCAGCGAATCCGCGAGCCGGCCAACCAGCGTCGCCAATCGCTGACGCAGCGTTTCACCCTCTGCCTCGGGCCACAGGAAAGCGTGAATCAATAGGGAAATCCCGACACCCAAAAGCACACCGATGATGCGATCGCGAATCTCGGTGAGATTGGTGCTGGGTTCAAACTGCTCCAGCAATGCCAACGCAAAGGTGAACACGATCTGCACACCGGCATAGCTGATTCGCTCGGAGCCGGCGGCGATCCAGGAACCGAGCGCAATCACCGGCAACGACATGAACAACAGGCCGACGATTCCATCGATGTGCGGTACCACCAGAATCACCATCGCCAATGCCAAAGCACTGCCCACCAGCGCACCACCGACACGTAACGTCGCACGCATCCCGGTCGCGCCGAGGCTGGGCTGAGCGACGATCAGGCAGGTCAGCATAATGGTGTGGATGCCTTGCCAGTCCGTGCCCATGTAGAACAGATAGCAAAGCGACGCCGCCAGTAGCGTCTTGACGGCGAACTGTGTGTAGACCGGGTTTTCGAACGCATCCGGTACCCACATCGGCGGCCCCTTCGCCTTGGATTCCGGGGCGCTGTCAGCCTCTTGCACATTGAGAAAAGACAGCAACTCCAGACGCATTTCCTCGTACACGCCGGGCAGACCTGTCGTATCGATCTGATCAAGTGCAGACAATCCTTCAGGCACCTGGCCCGTCTCCAGAGAGGCCTTCAGATCAAGCACGGCCTGACGCAATAACTCTGTGGCCCGGGCATTGGCTGTGGGCGGCGGCAGTTGAGCCGCCAGCGTCAACAACCGGGAAATACTGCTGATGCGTGCCAGATGCGCGGCCTGCTGACTGCGAAAGTCAGCGTCGCGCATGCAGGCGAACCGCAACAGTTGTTGCGAGGCCAGCACGCTGCGTTGAATCGCGGCGGCACCCAACTCTGCCCCGCTCTGCTCGCCGCTCAAACACCGGGCAACGATCAACAACTGTGAGCGCAGATGATTCTGCAATTGCCTGACAGGCTCAGACGGCAACAGCAACGTGTTGACCAACAGCGTCAGGCCGATGGCGTAACTGACCGACACCCACACCCAGAGCACCAGACGCAAAACGGCCTCAGCCTGATCGGTCAGGTCGACGAAGGTCTGGGCATAAATCACCACTATGCCGACGACGAAAAACACCACGCCGATCCGGGTCACACGAATCAGATACGCACTGCAGAAAAACAGCACGCTGGCGCCGAGAATTCTCAGGAGCGGGTATCCGTAGGTGAATTTCAGAAGCAGGATGGTCAAGCCGATGGCCAGTGTCGCACCGACCAGGAACAGCATCCCGACCATGCGGGTCAGCACCACGTTGGTCTGCGTCACGTAGAACACCACGATCAGCGATAGCGCCAGCAACGGCACCTGCAGGGTCATCGAGATGATGATCACCAGCGCACTGCCGAGCAGCGTGCGCAGCAACAGGTTCATACGACCGGGATAGGGTTGAAGCTCATCGACCAGAAACCGGTACAGGCGCTCCAGGCCGCCCCGGTTCCAGTCTTCCGCCGAGTGTTTCATTGACCGGTCTTGGCCGGTTCGTCAGGGCGCAGTACCGCGACGGCCGAGGCGCCGATGCGGAACAGCTCCGGGTCGGGATCCTGCACCGAGATCTTCACCGGAAACCGTTGCGAAACCCGGACCCAGTTGATGGTGCGCTGGACACGCGGCAGGCCTTCGATGACGGTTCCGCCGTCATCCGGCAGCACGCCGAAACTGAGCGAGTCGACCCGCCCCTGAAAGCGCTTGCCGGTGTCGCCCAACAGATAAAGCGTGGCGGACGTGCCGGTCTTGATGCCTTTGAGATCGGTCTCGCGAAAATTCGCCACCACGTACCAGTGGCGCGTATCGATCAGCGTGAAGATCGGTTTGTAGGCCGAGGCAAACTGGCCGACGGTGGTGCGCAGGGACGCGATTCGCCCGTCGAAAGGTGCGCGCACTTCGGTGAACTCCAGGCTCAGTTCGGCCAGAGAAATCTGCGCCTCGACCTCGGCCCGTTGCGCTACCAACGCATCCACGCCACTGACGGCAGCTCCCGCACGTTGCGCCTGCAATCGCGAGGCGTTGAGTTCGGCGGCCGTCGAACGCTGCGCCGTCCGCGCCTGATCCACGGCCTCCACGGACACGTAGCCCTTGGCGAGCAACTTCTCCAGACGTTGAAGGGTGTCGTTGGACTGTGTGGCTTGCGCCCGGGCCCGCTCGACCGACGCCACCGCCGATGCGGCCTCGTATTGCTGGGCGTTCACGCTGCGCTGGGTCAAACCGATTTGATGATTGAGGGTCACCAGCCGCGCCTTGGCCTGATCCAGCGCGTCCTGATACGGACGCGCGTCGATGCGGATCAACAGATCGCCCTGCTTGACCAACTGATTGTCGCGCACCGGCATCTCGACGATCCGGCCGTTCACTTCCGGAACGACATCGATGGTGTCGGCGTACACGTAGGCATCATCGGTACTCGGCCGGGTTTCGGTTTGCCAGAGCACATAACCCAGCAGCAGGAACGCCGCCAGCACGATCAACAGCGCCGGCACACGGCTTGAATGCGGTTTTGCGTCGGGTTTATTCATGGCGGGCACTCATCCGTGGAAGACGACGAGCCACAACAGCATCGCCAGGAGCCCGGTCAGTGCCGGGTAACTCAGTGCCAGAGGAGAAATGCGTTCGCGCAGCGAATATTTGCCCAGGATCACGTGGATCGCCGTGGTCGCCAGAACGCCGCCGACAATGCAGAACAGCCAGTCGGGAAAAGCCGCACCGAACAGTACAAGCGAGGGGGACGTGGAGCATCCACTGAGCAGAAGAACGACAGGTATCAGTGCCAGCCTGACGGGATCGAATGAAGGCATGTCTACCTCCGCGAGTGACGACTGACGCAAACCGGAACCTCTGGGCAAGGAATTGACCTGCGCACCTTACCGATCCGAAGACGGCCCCGATATTGGAAAAAAACATAACTTCGTTGTGACAGTAAACAACCGCAAAACCGGGCTGAAAGCGCTGTTGAACTGGCTTGGTGAACGTAAGAGTATAGAGCGCGCACAGACACTCGCCGGCGAGTGAAACCGACACTTCCAGGCGCAAAAAGGTGAACGCAATGACGCCCATTCCCACCCTCAGCGCTCGACTTGCAACGATCACCCGCGAGTTTGCGAACACCCCTTCCCTGCTCACCGCAAAGATCAACAGCCAGCTCAACGGGATGGCGGGCTACAAAGACCTCACGCCCGAAGCCCGCAGGGATCTGGAAAACTCCCTGAGCTACACCGCGCGCCTGTGGTGCGAAACGCTGCTGACCGGCGAGGGCTTGTCGCAGGACACTCGCCGTACGCTGAAGGAGATCGGTTGCCGGCGCGTCCATCAGGGTGTGCCCCTGCAATCGCTGATGCGCGGGTTCAGTCTTGGGGTGCGTGAAATCTGGAGCGGCTACCTGGAGCTCGCCAGAGACGACGATGCGTTGAGCAAAGAGTTGTTGTTGCAGATTTCCGGCTACATGTTCGACTTCTTCGACGACATTGCCGAAGAAGTGGTCCAGGCGTATCTGGAAGAACAGATTCAGAAAGTTCGCTGGCGGGAACATCTGCACCAGCGGCTTTATCACTTCCTGCTGCATTCACCGCACGATATCGAGGGATTCGAAGACACCCTGTCGGCACTCGGCCTGGACGCCAGCACGCCCCGCGTGGCGCTCGCGCTGGAACTGCCCTTGCGGCCTGTTCAGCCGTTGCAGCGCGAAGACGAATTCGACCGTTTGACCCTGCAGGTTGCCCGGCACCTGAAGATTCCCGTCAAGGAACTGATCCGCGTCTGGTACCGCGACAGACTGGTGATCTGGCTGCCGGGCATTAAAGGTGAAACCCTCACGCAATGCGATCAGCGCATGAGCGACAGCGCCGCGTCACTGCCGGCGTTGCTGCCGTCGTTGCGTGGCATCGGCATCGGTCTGCTGAATCAGGGGATCGCCGGCTGGATCGGCACGGCGGAAGAAGCGATCAAGGCCATCGACCTGTTCCCTTTCGACGGGGCCGAAACCCGTGTCCGACGCTACTCAAGCGTGCTGATCGAAGACAGCGTGCGCAGCCACGACAATACCCTCAGGTACCTGATGTCGCTCATCGAGCAACTCAGCCATGAACCCGACCTGCTGCTGACACTGGAAGCGTTTTTCTCGAGCGGCCGTCACCGCGCCCAGACCGCCAAGACCCTCGGTATCCACCCGAACACCCTCAATTACCGGACAGGACGCATCGAGAATCTGCTGGGCGCGGATCTGAATGACATCAACTGGGTGAGCCGCCTCGATACGGCCCTGAAACTTCGCCGGCATTCGATCAGCAAGGGACAGGAGCGCTGAAAGTTCAGACGTCCAAGAGTCGCTTGGTGGTCGTCATCGCCGTGTCCAGCGACTGCCCCGTCCTTTGCAACTTGTTCAACAGACTGGCCCCCAGCCAAAGCTGATACAGGGTTTCCGCCAGTTGCCGGGCATCGCCGTCAGGCAGGCATTGATCGGCCTGGCCCTGCTCGATGCAAGTGGTGATGCGAGCCACCACGCGCTCGGCGCCATCGCGCAAGGTCAGGCGCATGGCTTCGGACAGATCGGCCACTTCGGCACTGAGCTTGACCACCAGACACTCGTCGCCGTGCCCTTCCAGCGTGCAGCGATCCTGCCAGCCCTGCCAGTAGTCCATCAGCCGCTCGCGGGCATTGAGGTGGGGCAGTGTCAGGCGCCGCTCCATGTCGGCCAGGTAACAGACGAAGTAATCCTCAAGCAGCGCCTGGCCGTACAGTTCCTTGGATTTGAAGTAGTGATAGAACGAGCCCTTGGGCACGCCGGCGGTTTGCAGGATCTCGTTCAGGCCGACACTGGTAAAGCCTTTCTCGGCCATCATCCGGTGGCCGGTGTCGAGCAGGTGTTGGCGGGTGTCGTCGTAGGTCGGTTTCATCGGGGCGCAGATTACCAGGCAATAGACCAGTCGTTTAACTCGAAGGAACGGGAGTTTGCCACACCGGTCCATGAAAAACATGCGGATAAAAAATTACTAGACGACTGGTCTAATTGGAATCTATGCTGCGCCCCGACAAACCTTTTCCCCGGTGTCGATCAAGTGCGAATCCCTCGCACAGCCACGACACCCGACCCACCCAAGGTGCTCTATGAAAATCTTGATGGTTCTGACTTCCCACGATCAGCTCGGCAACACCGGCAAGAAAACCGGCTTCTGGCTCGAAGAATTCGCTGCGCCCTACTACGCCTTCAAGGACGCCGGCGCCGATATCACGCTGGTCTCGCCCGCCGGCGGCCAGCCGCCGCTGGATCCGAAAAGTGACGAACCCGACGCCCAGACCGCCGAAACCGACCGCTTCCGCAAGGATTCGGCGGCGCAACAAGCGCTGGCGAACACCGGGCGCCTGGCCGATGTCAGCGCCGAGGATTTCGATGCCGTGTTTTATCCAGGTGGCCACGGCCCGCTCTGGGACTTGGCCGAGGACAAGCATTCGATTGCCCTGATCGAAGCGTTCGCCCGCAGCAACAAGCCTCATGGTTTCGTCTGCCACGCCCCCGGCGTGCTGCGTCATGTGCTCGGCTCCGACGGCAAAGCCTTGGTCAAGGATCGTGACGTCACTGGTTTCACCAATTCCGAAGAAGCGGCGGTCGGTCTGACGGATGTGGTGCCGTTCCTGGTCGAAGACGAGTTCCAGCGCCTCGGCGCTCGCTACTCCAAAGTCGCCGACTGGCAAGTGCACGTGGTGACTGACGGGAAACTGGTCACCGGCCAGAACCCTGCCAGTTCCGCCGCTGTCGCCGAGAAACTGTTGAAGCTGCTCGGCTGACTTTTCAGCCGTCATCCACCCGGACGCCGTGCGCGTGTTGCACGGCGTCTTTTTTTCGCCCGACAACTAGTCGACTGGTCTAATAAACCCCAATCAAGGCACATTCATGAATCACAGCAGTTTCTTCAAGCCCGCCACTTTGGGTCGTCACACCCTGAAAAACCGCATCGTGTTGCCGCCCCTCACCCGCCAGCGCAGCACGCAACCGGGCAATATCGCCAACGCGTTGATGGCCGAGTATTACCAGCAGCGCGCCGGCGCCGGTCTGCTGGTGACGGAAGGTACGCAGATCGAGCCGCGCGGCCAGGGTTATGCGTGGACGCCGGGCATTCATACCCCGGAGCAGATCGCCGGATGGCGCAAGGTTACCGAGGCTGTCCATGCGCGGGACGGCGTGATCTTCGCCCAGCTCTGGCATGTGGGGCGCGTGTCCCATACGGCTCTGCAACCCGACGGTGCCGCACCGGTTTCGGCCTCTGCGGTGGCCACTGACCGGGTCAGCGTATTCATCGAAACCGCGCCTGGTGCCGGCGCCCTGGTGCCGCCGTCCGCCCCGCGCGCACTGACCACCGATGAAGTGCAGGAACTGGTTCAGCTGTACATCCAGGCCGCGCGCAATGCCATGGAAGCAGGTTTCGACGGGATCGAACTGCACTGCGCCAATGGTTATCTGGTGAACCAGTTCATCTCGGCCCACAGCAATCTGCGCACCGATCAGTACGGCGGCTCGCTGCACAATCGCCTGCGCTTTTTGCGTGAAGTGGTGGCCGGTGTTGCCGAGTGCATCGGTCGTGAAAAAGTCGGTGTGCGTTTCGCCCCGCTGTTCACCACCACCGACGAGGCGCGCACCTACCTGGGCATGGTCGAGGAAGATCCGCACACCACTTACATCGAAGCAATCAAGGTGCTGCAGGACGTGGGCATCGCCTACCTGTCCATCGCCGAAGCCGACTGGGACGATGCGCCGGTGATGCCACTCACGTTCCGTCAGGCCGTGCGCGACACCTTCAGCGGCGCGATCATTTACGCCGGGCGTTACACCGCAGAAACCGGTGCGCGGTTGCTCGATTCCGGGCTGGCGGATTTCGTGGCTTTCGGTCGCCCGTTCATGGCCAACCCGGACCTGCCGGCGCGCATCGCCAATGACTGGCCGCTGAATTCACTGAATCCGGCCACGGTCTACGGTGGCAATGCCGAAGGGTATGTGGACTACCCCGAGTACGCGTGATGACTGCCGATTCTCGGTAAGGCGCGACACCCGCTCCTTCAGCACCGCTCACACTGGCTGTGCTGAAGGGATGCTGTCGCCGGGAGCTTTCCTTGCCATCCGGTTCCGCCCTGTGGTCTTCGCCTGGTACAGCGCCTGATCTGCCGTCTCGATCAGCGCTTGCACCACGGCCAGTTGCGGCCCCGCCGCCGCAGTGACGCCGATACTGACCGTCACCCGACCGAACGGGCTCGCCGGATGAGCAATGTGCTCTTGCGTCAGTCGCTCCAGAACCAGCTGCGCCACGACCGCCGCCCCCTCGCCATCGGTGTCGGGCATGATGATCGCCATCTCTTCCCCGCCATAGCGCGCCACCAGATCCGACGGTCGCCGCACACAGGCCTCGAGCACTTTCCCCACCCGTTGCAGGCAGGCGTCGCCGGCAACATGCCCCTGGGAATCGTTGAACAGCTTGAAGTAGTCGATATCGATCATCAGCAAGGCCAGCGAAGTCCCGTCCCGCTGAGCCCGGCGCGCTTCCATGGCCAGTGTTTCATCGAAGCAGCGGCGATTGGCCAGGCCCGTCAGCGCATCCTTCATCGCCAGCAACTCCAGCTGCCGGTTTGATCCGAGCAACTGCTGTTGAGTGAGCCGCAACTCCCCCTCCACCTCGGTCCGTCGACGTATATCGAGAATGAGAAACCAGCCGATCACGCCAGTAAGCCCCAGCAACGATGCGACCACCACGATCGACAGCAGCGCCTCCAGTCGCCACGCCGCCAGTGCTTCGCGCTTGCCGAGCGCGACCGTGGTGATCAGCGGCAGCTTTTCACTCTTGCGAAACGCGTAAAGCCGCTCCACCCCGTCGAGGCTGGACGTGAAGGATGCGGTGCCCACCGATTGGTCCACCAGGTACTTCGCATAAATGGGCGACTTGGAGAAATTGCGCCCCATGTCCTGTTCGCGAAAGGGATAACGCACCAGCAACGTACCGTCGGTGTAGGAAAGACCGATGGCGCCTTCCTGCCCCACATCGAGCTTGCCGAACAGTCGCAGGAAGTTTTCGACCCCCAGGGTGACCGCCACCACGCCGGCGAACTCTCCGCGCGCGTCATTGAAGCGGCGGCTGACGGTAATCACCCACTCCTGATTCGAGCGGCTACGGATGGGCGGGCCGATGAAGGGCTCACGGGAAGGATCGTCACGGTGATGGATGAAGTAGTCCCGGTCACTGCTGTTGACCCCGGCTGGAATCGGTCGGTTGGAGGACATCAGCCAGTGGCCGCGATTATCGTAAACGGTGATGCCGCTGAGCTGCGGCATCAGCGGCTGCTGACGGTTGACCAGCGCATTCAATCGTTCGATCTGCGCGGGGCCGCTGCCCTCGGTTTCCAGACGCTCGACGAGCCCGAGCAAGAGCAGCGAACTCTGCCGGACGATGCCTTCGGAATAGGTCGCGAGCGCCTGGGTCAGGTTCAACCCGTGGACGTTCACCTCGTCCAGCGCCCGCTCCCGAGAGCCCAGTACCTTCCAGATGGTCAGCGACGCCAGGGAACAGCCGATCACCAACAGCAACAACATCACGAGGTGGGTATCACGCTTCACATCAGTACCTTTTGGAAAGTCCGTTTTCCGTCACGGCCGTTGTCGAACCGGGGCCACAACAGCGACCGTATGTCCCGGGCCGCGCAGGATACAAGCAGTCCATCGAAGGCGCAGCAACGGCGTGTCAGGCCCTCGAAGAACTGTTCGCTGATCGGCCGGTTCGATGAAAAAACCGGACCCAAAAAGACTTCTTGTCGCTAGACGATTTTCAACGCCTTGAGAACGACCAGCGACTGCTCGGCAAACGCCTCGGCCTGTTCGCTCAGTTCGGCAATGTTTTCTTCGGCGGTGGTCAGTGCCTTGCCGTTTTTCAGCAGACCTTCACCCTGGCCACCAATGATGCCCCACGCCAGCAATGCCCACTCGGCCGGACGGGTTTTGCCTTGTTTGATCGATATCAGGAACAACTGCTGGAAACGGCTGACCGTTACGCCACCGCCGGTGACCGGGCTGGCCAGCACCTGGATCTTGTGTTCGAACAACGAGCGTCTGCACAGTTGCAGGTTGAGGGTGTTGCAGCGCGCCTGTGCCAGCTTCTCGGCCGCTTCGCTCTGGCACGGTGCAACGGCGCCCATCCCGATCAACACGTTGAGAGCCTGCTCCACATCGCCATAACTCAATGAAGGTGACGCTTCCAGCAAGTGACGCAGGGTTTTCGGCACATAGGCATCGTCCGCCAGCGCGTCCAGCACCGGGCCGTAAATATCTGCCTGCAACGTCGCGGAGCCTGCCGGGCCCGTGACGCTGCCCGCTACGCTGTCTGCCAGTTGCATCAGAACGAATCGGGTACTGAGCATGCGTTCGCGGTGTTCACTGGCGGACAACCGGTTGGCGCCGCGTACGTAGAGATCCCGGCGGAAGTTCTGGTTGACGAAGTAATCGCGCACCTGTTCGCGCATGACCGGATGCTCGATGCCTTCCAGAAAGTCCATGCCTTCGGCGCTCAGGTTGAGCGGGTCCACCGTGTCCAGCGGCACGGCGGTGGTGGCGTAGTCGAGTTTGGCAGGAGCCAGGGCATCGACCACGTCGGTGAAGTACATGCAATTCCAGTCGCGGTTGAAGTATTCATGGGCGACGTACTGACGATTCTGGCCTTTGATGCTCTGCAGCTTCGCATCCAGCCCCGGCACCGAATTGGCGTAGTTGGGGTTGGCCGCCAACAGCGCTTCGGAGAATTGCAGCGCGGCGTCGATCCGCTGGTCCGGGCGTGCCGAAGTTTGTGTGGCAAAACGGTCATGCAGGCTGAACAATTGGCGCAACGGCGCCATGGGCGACCAGCCCGGGAAACAGTTGTAGCTGATGTACACGTGACCGCCCGGCTTCAGATGTCGACGGACAAACTCGACGATCAGCTTGTGATTGTCACGGCTGACCCAGGTCCAGATGCCATGCAGGCTGATGCTGTCGAACTGCGGCAGGTCATGGCGTGCCAGCAGTTGCTCGAAGCTGTCGTCATACAGCCGCGCATCGCTGCCCCAGTCGTTCGCCAGCCCGATGGCATGGGCGGCCTGGCCCGGATGGAAATCCGTACCGACATAGGTCCCCGGATTACCCGCCGCATGGATATTGATCGAAACGCCTTGGCCAAAACCCAGCTCACAGTGATAGCCGTCGGTACTCTCCAGCGTGGCGAAACCCCGCAACAACAAACAATAGCGCTGGAATACCGGATTGATCTCCCGGCTATACCCGTAGGTGTAACCTTCGTCCGTGAAATAACCTTCGTTCCAGGCATTGCTCATGCGTGACACCCTTTTTATATCGAAAGTGAAAGCCGATCTTATAAGGGGTAGTCAGGACGAATCACAAGCGGAAAAGCGATGCCCCGCAGCCAGCCGTCGTCTATCAGCCGATCACCCGCGCATACACCGCCCGGTCGATGTTGCCCCCGGACAGAATCACCCCCACCCTTTTGCCCTGCATCCTGTCCCGCTCCTGCATCAATGCAGCCAGCGCGGCGGCGCCGGCACCTTCGGCAAGGTTGTGGGTGTCGGTGTAATACACGCGCATGGCTTCGGCGATTTCGTCCTCGCTGACGGACACGATTCGTGCAGCGCCGGCCCCATAGACATCGAACGCCTCGGCAATCGGCTTGCGCACGGCCAGGCCGTCGGCAAAGGTATTGGCGGAGGCGGTCTCGCAGATCGTTTTCGCCTCGAAGGACAGCTTTGCGGCGGCCGCTTCGGTCGAGACGACTCCCACCACCTGGGTATCCAGGCCCAGCGCATCACGAGCGGCGATCACGCCACAAATGCCCGAGCCGCAGCCGATCGGCACATAGACGGTGTGCAGATCCGGCGCCGCGCTGAACAGCTCCAGCGCATAGGTCGCCACGCCCTTGACCAGCTCGGTGTGGAACGGTGGCACCAGATAGAGTCCGTGTTCCAGCGCCAGACGTGCCGCTTCCTCGCGGGCCTCGTCGAAATCACGCCCGTACTCGACCACTTCGCCGCCAAAGCCGCGCATGGCGTTGTTCTTTTCCAGCGAATTGCCCTGCGGCACCACGATCAACGCCCTCAAACCGACGGCACTGGCTGCAAGCGCCAGGCTCTGCCCGTGATTGCCACGCGTCGCGGAGACAATGCCTTTGACGTTGGGATGTTCGCGCCGCAGCCAGTGCATGAAGGTAATGCCGCCACGTACCTTGAACGCGCCGGTGGGTGTGTGGTTTTCGTGCTTGACCCACACGGTGCAGCCCAGCCGCTCGGCCAGCAATGGCCAGCGATATTGGGCAGTGGCCGGCATCACCTGGTAAACCTGACGGGCAGCCTGTTCGATGTCTTCGCGAGTGAGTGAATGCATGGGAATCTCCTTGTGCCTGGCCCCAGTCTAGGCATGGGCACGGCACGTCGGCTTTCAAAAAACTGACCTGACTTTTGTTTGCACTCTTCACTACTATGGCGCTCATGAGCCATCGAAACCGCCAGCAGCCAGCCGTCGTCCCGGAACCGGTCCGTCGTATCGAAGCCGGCCCGTGGGCGATCGAATTGCTGCCCGGCGCCGCCTACGCCACCCGATATGTGGCGAGCCAGTCGGCGATCGGCTTCGCCTTCGACAGCCAGCGCGGCGTGCACGCCATCGGCAGCGACCGGGTGCGCCCCTTCGATGCCATGCCCAATGGCCTGGCGTTTGTGCCTGCCGGCTGTGACGTGATGTCCGAATCGCCCATGGGCGGTGAATACCTGCGGGTGGTCCGCACCGACGGCATCGCACTGGCAGGTGAGCACGCGTTCAACAATCGCATCGATCCACAGGCCATCCACCTCGCCTCGCGAATGCGGCGTGCCTTGTTGAATGCCTCGGTGGACGATGACTGGGAAACCTGGGCACTCGCCTTGGCCGAGCGCACCGCAGGCAAAGACACCTTGTCGCTCCAGGGTTCGATCACCGGCAACCGGATGCGCCTGCTCGACGAGTTCATCGACGCCGGTCTCGACGGCCCGCTCGGTCTTCACACCATGGCGCAACTGCTGGAGCTGTCCGAAGGCTATTTCATTCGAGCCTTCAAGCAGGCGACCGGCAAAAGCCCCCACAGTTACCTGATCGACCGCCGCCTGGCCCGGGCTCGAGCGCTGATGCGCGACTCCACGGCCAGCCTGTCGGAGATTGCTCTGGCCTGTGGTTTCAACTCGCAGGCGCATATGACCACCGTATTCAGACTGCGACTTGGCGTAAGTCCGGCGCAGTTGCGAAGTATTGTTCCAGGCCCCCGTTGCAAGCATCCGTCTATTTAACGTTCACCCAGAATCCGCTCGACACCCCTCCACGACCATAGTCTACGACACTGACCCAGACTGCCTTGTTGGTTTTGGCCTTGGCGTCGATCTCGAGGGAAAACACGCCCTTATCGGTCAGTATTTTTGTGTCAATGGCGCTCTTGTCGCTTGAGTCTTGGGGAGTCACTGTGGCCGCCAGCGTGCCGCTGGAGTTCTCGATGACGAACTGGCTTTTAGTATTGACAGCCAACTCCGTGATGGGAACCGGGTCTCGCCTGATCATCGGTGAAAGATTACCGAGGGTCGGACAGTCTTTGTTCGGAGCGGCCTTGAAGGCTTTCTCCTGTTTGAGGGATTTTTCAACCCAATCTTCCACGGCCGGAAATGGGTTGCTCTGTGCAGAATAAATCTGACCCAATAAATAATACGGGGAAATACTCGGTTTTTTGGGCCCACTTGAACCAATACCCGGAACTGGCCCCGAAATCACACTGGATATGAAGGCATAAGACTGCTCCGTGCTTGGTTGCTGCGCAGCCAGAAGTTTGTTGATCGATGCCGGAACCTCCAGCACTCGATACCGGTACTCAGTCTCATATTGTTTCACCATCGAGAGCGTGGCGTAGTATCTGGGCGAATAGGCAGGCCACCCTGGCTCACCGAGTTTTGGCGCGGCCAACGCCTCTCCTTCTGCCGAGTTGAATCCACCGTACAACCGGTCCAGGCATTCCAATGCCTGTACACCGCCCTGATAGATTTGTTCGCGAGACGGCGAATAGAGTGCACCTTGCACGCCATAAGTCACGGCAGCACCGGCGCCGAGTGCTGCCACTTGATGCGCACCGCCGCCCGTTATGCCTTTGTAGCCAGCAAACCCCAGCAACCCCGCCAGCAGGACGGTGGAACCACTGGAAGTCCGCGCCAGAGTCGAAGCATTGGACTGGAACGCTTCGCGATATCGCTGAGACAAAGCCCCCACAGAGCAAGGTGGTTTCGTCGTCTCATTCGCCCTTGCCGGTTTTGTTCGCCCGGATTGTCCGGCTTCCTCCAAGGGTCTTGAACATTGCCGCTCAATAAGGACTTCGCGCTCGATCTGCGCCGAAGGTATGTAAGGATCGAACAGCGCGCAGGAGTTGAGCGTCAACAGCGCTGGCAGTGCCACAAAGTATGTTCTGTTCATATCGACTCTCCCTGTTCTCAATACGCACGAACGACGCGAACTGCCCTGTATTCAATGAAAGCTGCTATCGAGGTTAGTGGCTAGCCAAGGAGAATCAAGGCAATGTGCTAGCATTTTTCTGACTATAGAAAAGGCCCGAGCAGTAACGCCAAAACTGACTTCTGACTTCGGCTACCTCGGATGCCAGCCCCCCCCACTGACGTATCGACTACTTCCGTCACCAGCAAAAACAAAATCAGTGGTGAATTTTTTCGTGTCCACTTGTATCTGATCTGAAAGAAGCCGTGCCATCACAGAGATGGCATCGGTCACGACAAACCGCTCTGACTCAAGCCTCACCGGGCCTCGCGGTTTGCACAAAGACAGATCAGATGCAGAGTGAATCCCATGGAATCAAAGGAAAGCGTCAGCCCGATCGGACTGAAAGACATCACCATTGTCGACGACGCCAAGATGCGCAAAGCCATTACGGCCGCCGCGCTGGGCAACGCGATGGAGTGGTTTGACTTCGGCGTCTACGGCTTCGTCGCCTATGTGCTGGGCAAGGTTTTCTTCCCCGGTGCCGATCCCGGCGTACAAATGATCGCGGCACTGGCGACCTTCTCGGTGCCGTTCCTGATCCGGCCGCTGGGCGGGCTGTTCTTCGGTGCGCTGGGGGACAAGTACGGACGGCAGAAAGTCCTCGCGGCGACCATCGTGATCATGTCGCTCAGCACCTTTGCCATCGGGTTGATCCCGTCCTATGCCTCGATCGGCATCTGGGCGCCGATCCTTCTGCTGTTGGCGAAAATGGCTCAAGGGTTTTCGGTCGGGGGGGAATACACCGGCGCTTCAATCTTCGTCGCTGAGTATGCTCCGGATCGCAAACGCGGCTTCCTCGGCAGCTGGCTGGACTTCGGTTCCATCGCCGGTTTCGTTCTCGGCGCCGGTGTGGTGGTGCTGATTTCCGCGATCATCGGCGAAGAAAAATTCCAGGAATGGGGCTGGCGCCTGCCGTTCTTCCTCGCCCTGCCGCTGGGCATGATCGGGCTCTACCTGCGCCATGCGCTCGAGGAGACGCCAGCATTCCAGCAGCATGTCGAGAAGCTTGAACAAGGTGACCGCGAAGGCCTGGCCGGCGGCCCGAAAGTGTCGTTCAAGGAAGTCGCGACCAAACACTGGCGCAGCCTGATGACCTGCATCGGCGTGGTGGCGGCAACCAACGTCACCTACTACATGCTGCTCACCTATATGCCGAGCTACCTGTCGCACAACCTGCACTACAGCGAAAATCGCGGGGTGCTGATCATCATCGCGATCATGGTCGGCATGTTGTTCGTGCAGCCTGCCATCGGTTTCATCAGCGACAAGATCGGCCGTCGTCCCTTCATCATCTTCGGCAGCATCGGCCTGTTCATCCTCGCCATACCCGCTTTCATGCTGATCAACAGCGGCAAGATCGGCCTGATCTTTTCCGGCCTGCTGATACTGGCCGTGGTGCTTAATTTCTTCATTGGTGTCATGGCCTCTACGCTGCCGGCGATGTTTCCGACTCACATCCGCTACAGCGCGCTGGCCAGTGCCTTCAACGTCTCGGTGCTGATCGCCGGTGTGACGCCGACCGTCGTGGCCTGGCTGGTGGAAAGCACCCAGAACCTGTACATGCCGGCCTATTACCTGATGGTGACTGCCGTCATCGGGCTGATCACCGGTGTAACCATGAAGGAAACCGCCAACAAACCGCTGCGCGGCGCGGCTCCTGCAGCCTCCGATATCGAAGAAGCCAAGGAGCTGCTGCAGGAGCATCACGACAACATCGAACAGAAGATCGAAGACATCGACGCCGAAATCGCCGAGCTGGAAGCCAAACGCGAGCACCTCGTGCAGCAGCACCCGCGAATCGAATAACGATATAAAGAGTTGATGGGACAACAGGGTGGAATTCAAACGCCCTTCTGTGGTGTTCTGTTCGTCAGGAGCCGGTGGTTTTTCCGCCGGTTCACGCCTGTTCAGCAGCTGACGATGAGGTTCGTTTCATGAGCAAAACGCCTTACGTACCACCCAAGGTCTGGAAACACAGCGCTCCGTCCGGCGGCCAGTTCGCCAACATCAACCGCCCGATTGCCGGGCCGACTCACGACAAAACCCTGCCCGTCGGCAAGCATCCGTTGCAGCTGTACTCGCTGGCCACGCCCAACGGCGTCAAGGTCACGATCCTGCTCGAAGAGTTGCTGGCGCTCGGGCACACCGGGGCTGAATACGATGCCTGGCTGATCCGTATCGGCGAAGGCGATCAGTTTTCCAGCGGCTTTGTCGAGATCAATCCGAACTCCAAGATTCCGGCACTGCTGGATCGCGGCGTCGAGCCGGCGATCCGGGTTTTCGAGTCGGGCTCAATCCTGCTTTATCTCGCCGAAAAGTTTGGCGCCTTCCTGCCCACTGACCTCGCCGGCCGCACCGAAACCCTGAACTGGCTGTTCTGGCAGATGGGCTCCGCTCCCTATCTGGGCGGCGGTTTCGGGCATTTTTATGCCTATGCACCGGAGAAACTCGAATACCCGATCGACCGTTTCACCATGGAGGCCAAGCGTCAGCTGGATGTGCTCGACCGGCGTCTTGCCGAGAGTCCTTACCTTGCCGGCGACCGCTACACCATCGCCGATATCGCGGTCTGGCCGTGGTACGGGCAACTGGTGCGCAACAACGTGTACGGCGCGGCCGAATTTCTCTCGGCGCACGAATACACCCATGTGCAACGCTGGGCCGAGGACATTGCGAAGCGGCCGGCGGTCATTCGTGGGCAGCGTGTCAACCGTACCTGGGGCGATGAGGCGAGCCAGGTGCCGGAACGACATGAGGCTGCTGATCTGGACTGATCGCTCGCACCCGATAACAAAAACCAAGGGGCGCCCGCATGAACATTCTCTACGACGAACAGATCGACGGCGCCCTGCCGGAGGTCGATAAAACCGCGCTGTTGCAGGCGCTGCAAACCCGTTGGCCGGCACTGGAAATCCTGCATCAGCGCGAGGATCTCGCCCCGTACGAATGCGACGGTTTGTCCGCCTACCGCACCACGCCGCTGCTGGTGGTTTTGCCCCGGCATCTGGATGAGGTGCAGGGCATCTTGCGCACCTGCCATGAGATGAACGTGCCGGTGGTTGCCCGGGGTGCCGGCACCGGATTGTCCGGCGGCGCGTTGCCGCTGGAGAAAGGGGTGCTGCTGGTGATGGCGCGCTTCAACAACATCCTGCACATCGATCCGGCCGCCCGCACCGCGCGGGTTCAGCCCGGCGTGCGCAATCTGGCGATATCCCAGGCTGTCGCTCCGTTCGGCCTGTATTACGCGCCGGATCCTTCCTCGCAGATCGCCTGTTCCATCGGCGGCAATGTCGCGGAAAACGCCGGTGGCGTGCATTGCCTCAAGTACGGCCTGACCGTGCATAACCTGCTCAAGGTCGAGATCCTGACCGTCGAGGGCGAACACCTCACGCTCGGCTCCGATGCGCTCGATTCCCCCGGCTTCGACTTGCTGGCGCTGTTCACCGGTTCCGAGGGCCTGCTGGGCGTGATCACCGAAGTCACGGTCAAGCTGTTGCCCAAGCCGCAGACCGCCAAAGTCCTGCTGGCCGCTTTCGATTCCGTGGAAAACGCCGGCCGCGCCGTGGCCGACATCATCGCCGCCGGCATCATCCCCGGCGGCCTGGAAATGATGGACAACCTGGCGATCCGCGCCGCCGAGGATTTCATCCACGCGGGTTACCCGGTGGAGGCCGAAGCCATTTTGCTTTGTGAACTCGATGGCGTCGAAGCCGACGTCCACGATGACTGCATCCGCGTGCGCCGGGTGCTGGAAAACGCTGGCGCGACCGAAGTGCGTCAGGCCAGGGACGAAGCCGAGCGCGTGCGCTTCTGGGCCGGTCGCAAGAATGCCTTTCCGGCCGTGGGCCGCTTGTCACCGGATTATTACTGCATGGACGGCACCATCCCGCGCCGTGAACTGCCCGGTGTGCTGCAAGCCATTGCGCAGTTGTCCGCCGAATACGGCCTGCGGGTGGCGAACGTGTTCCATGCCGGCGACGGCAACATGCACCCGTTGATTCTGTTCGACGCCAATCAACCCGGCGAGCTGGAACGCGCCGAAGCTCTGGGAGGAAAAATCCTCGAATTGTGCGTGAAGGTCGGCGGCAGCATCACCGGCGAGCACGGCGTGGGGCGGGAGAAAATCAATCAGATGTGCGCGCAGTTCAACAACGATGAGCTGACGCTGTTTCACGCCGTCAAAGCTGCGTTCGACCCCGGCGGTCTGCTCAACCCGGGCAAAAACATCCCGACCCTGCACCGCTGCGCCGAATTCGGCGCCATGCATGTTCATGCCGGGCAATTGCCCTTCCCCGAGCTGGAGCGTTTCTGATGGTCCGAGAAAAGGATGTCGACGACAGCGCCGCGCTGCTCGATCAGGTCAATCAGGCGTTGCAGGACGCCACGCCCTTGCGGATTCAGGGCGCCAACAGCAAGGCGTTTCTGGGGCGGATCGTTGCCGGAGAAATCCTCGACACCCGCACCCATCGCGGCATCGTCAGCTACGACCCGACGGAACTGGTGATCACCGCACGTTGCGGCACACCGCTGAGCGAACTGCTTGCGGTGCTGGATGCTTCACAACAGATGTTGCCGTGCGAACCACCGGCCTTCGCCGACGATGCGACGGTGGGCGGGATGATCGCCAGCGGACTGTCTGGCCCGAGGCGCCCGTGGTCGGGGTCGGTGCGGGATTTCGTGCTGGGTACGCGGATCATCACGGGTCATGGCAAGCACCTGCGCTTTGGCGGTGAAGTCATGAAAAACGTCGCCGGTTATGACCTGTCGCGGCTGATGGCTGGCAGTTATGGTTCGTTGGGGGTGATTACCGAAGTCTCGCTTAAAGTCCTGCCCAAACCCCGTGAGTGCCTGAGCATCAGCCTGGAAATGGACAGCGAGCGTGCCTTGCAGCGCCTGGCGGAATGGGGCCAGCAACCGTTGCCGATCAGCGCTGCCTGCCATGATGGCCAGCACCTGCACTTGCGTCTGGAAGGTGGCGAAGGCTCGGTGGCGGCGGCCCGTGATCGTCTCGGTGGCGAACTGCTTGATGGCGCTTATTGGTCGGATCTGAATGAACAGCGCCTGGATTTTTTTGATGAAGACCAGCCCCTGTGGCGCCTTTCAGTGCCGAACAACACCCCGCCGCTGGCCTTGGCCGGTGTACAAATGCTCGACTGGGGCGGCGCCCAGCGTTGGCTAAAATCAGGCGCCGAAGCTGCTCTGATTCGCCAGGTGGTTTCGGCTGTTGGCGGCCATGCTACCTGCTACAGCCATGGTTTGATCGACGCGCCGTTTCATCCGCTGCCACCTGCCCTCCTGCACTATCACCGTCGTCTCAAACAGCAACTCGACCCTCAGGGCATCTTCAACCCCGGTCGCCTGTACGGGGAGCTTTGAGCCATGCAAACCACTCTCAGCGAAAAGGCCCGACAACTGCCCCGCGCCAAAGAAGCCGAAAGCATCCTGCGCACCTGCGTGCACTGCGGCTTCTGCAACGCGACCTGCCCGACCTATCAGTTGCTCGGCGATGAACTCGACGGCCCACGGGGTCGCATCTACCTGATCAAGCAAGTGCTGGAAGGCCACGAGGTCACTCGCAAGACCCAAATGCATCTGGATCGTTGCCTGTCCTGCCGCAATTGCGAAACCACCTGCCCCTCGGGCGTGGATTACCACAACCTGCTCGATATCGGCCGCGCCGTGGTGGATGCCACTGTGCCGCGGCCCATCGGCCAACGCTTGTTGCGCGAAGGTTTACGCGCAGTGGCGCCCGATGCCTCTCTGTTCAAGGGACTGCTCGGCGCTGGCCAGATCTTCCGCGCATTGTTGCCGGAGACTCTGCAAACAAAACTGCCGCGCAGCACTTCTGCAACCGAGCGCCGTCCGGTAACCCGGCATGCCCGAAAGGTGCTGATTCTCGAAGGCTGCGTGCAACCGGGTCTGTCGCCCAACACCAATACGGCGGCGGCACGGGTGCTGGATCGACTGGGGATCGGCATTACTCCGGCGCTGAACGCCGGCTGCTGCGGCGCCGTGGACTATCACCTCGATGCCCAGGCCAAAGGACTTGAGCGGGCCCGTAAGAACATCGACGCCTGGTGGCCGGCCATCGAGCAAGGCGCCGAAGCGATCGTGCAGACCGCCAGCGGTTGTGGCGCGTTCATCAAGGATTACGGGCACCTGCTGTACACCGACCCGGTCTATGCCGAGAAGGCGAAAGTCGTCAGTGCACTGGCGAAAGATCTGGTGGAAGTGCTGCGCGAGGAACCGCTCGAATCTCTTGGCATCCATGCCGATCAACGCCTGGCTTTCCACTGCCCCTGCACTTTGCAACACGCACAGAAACTCGGCGGTGCGGTGGAGTCGGTGCTGACCCGGCTGGGCTTCAGCCTCACGACCGTGCCGGACGCCCATCTGTGCTGCGGCTCGGCGGGCACCTATTCGATAACCCAACCGGCATTGGCCCGGCAACTGCGCGACCAGAAGCTCAATGCACTGGAAAGCGATCATCCGGATGTCATCGCTACCGCCAATATCGGCTGCCAGACCCACCTCGACGGCGCGGGATGCACGCCGGTCAGGCACTGGATCGAGCTGGTGGATGCCGCACTGCCCTTGGTGAGCGACGCGTAGGATTGCTGGCAGTGGTCAAATGATGGGCGAAAAAAAACCGCCTTAGCGGGGCGGTTTTTCGGTAGGCCTCAGTTTGCGGCTGGGACCTGTTTTGTCTCACGGACAGAACTGACGTGCCGGAATACTATTAATCTTTGGTCTTCGTTGCAACGTTATTTTGCGTGCTACACGAAGACAAGGTAGATGCTGACGGACGTTAACCACCCAAAAACATGCTGACAGAAATAACGAATTACAAAACATATAAAACCTTTATCCATGTTCCTCAAAACCCCGCCACAAGGCAGGTTAATATGCCAGCGCTCACTCGTCAGTATGACCATGAGGTTTGGCTGGAACCATAACGGTTTCATGCCCTTCGACACGGTTTTGCACCCGTGCCGGAATGATGGCTCGGAGGGATCACAACCGGCCGCCTCATGGACAGAACTGACGTTTATGTCCGAAGGCACACATGGTCCGGTAAGTGCGCTGGAGGTCTGGCCCCCGACCTGGAGGCCAAAACGTATGAAGCTTTTGCTGCGTACGCTGAGCCTCGTATGGAGATCGTTTCAAGCGTTTCGCTTTTACGAGTTCCTGCGAGACCACTTTGACAACCTGAAGTAACGGTTGTCGATGCGGGAAAAAGCCCGTTTTGGCTTCGGCTGAAACGGGCTTTTTTTGCTCTTAAAAACTGTCACTTGTAGGACTTTTTATAAAATTGATCCTGTTCAGCTGTAAGGCATTTCTCTGACATCTGTCATCCCGACATCCTCCTCACCGTCAGTTATGAGCTAATAGCACCTTCATTAAACCGTCGCTGAAACGTTGTACTAGGATAGGATCCAATTTCCTGATTCGCTGTCGCCGGGCATGGAGCTGTTTTCCGGTGGTTCAGGAACACGAGTACCACACTGCAACTCATGGATGAACGACATGAACTCACAGCTGTTTCCTCACATTGGCAAGGTCATCGCCAGCACTGGCAGCCGACATTTCCCACGGATGCTGCATGACCTGATCCTGACCCAACTGGCGGTGGACGCCACACATATCCGGCAGATGCGCGTGGAACCGGTCGGACGCACGCAACCACGCGGCGAACCCGAATGCATCAAGGAAGCGCCGCTGCCGGCTGAAACGGTGTATTCCGAACTGAGCACCCTGCCGAGTGCCAATGATTTGCCCGCTCCCGAGCCCTCGACGGTCACCGACGCCTCGCAATTGCACCTGACCCGGCGCAAGGACGGTTACCGCTATGTGATCTCGGTCTACCGTTGCGGCCCGGCAAAACGCTTCTCCGCTCACGAGCGCAGTTTGTTGCAGGACATTTCTCCAGTGCTGCTGCCGATGGTGGAAAAACACATCAACGCCCTGCAGCCGGCAAACACTGACGCCCTGGGACAAACCCAGGAACAATCGGATTCCACCCTGCTGGGCCTGGAAACCCTGCGCCTGCGCTTTTGCGAACGGGTGGAGCAACTGGGGCTGAGCCTTTCGAACCGCGAAATGGAAGTGTGTGTCGGCCTGCTCGCAGGGCGCACCGCGCCTGAACTGGCCGAACAGTTGCAACTGAAGGTCAATACCGTGGAAAGCTACCTCAAACGCGCAGCCATCAAACTGGGCATCAGCGGACGTCACTCGCTGATGCGCTGGATGTACTCGCCGCAGGACTGCCCGACAGCCTGCGGCCCTTCGAACGCCGCCTGAAGGCTCACACACCTCTGACGAAACCGCCCTCCTGCAAAGGACGGCGGTTTTTTCGTGCCCTCTTCAATCCCGGGCCAGCGCTTCGATCGGATCGAGCCGCGACGCATTGCGTGCCGGCACGAAGCCGAACACGATGCCAATCAGGGTCGAACAGATCACGGCAGTCAGTACCGAGGTCAGCGAGAACACCATTTCCCATTCCTTGATGAACAGCGAGAACAGGTGGCCAATTGCATAACTCAACGAGATACCGATGGCGCCACCCAGCAGGCAGACCATCACCGCCTCCACCAGAAACTGCTGGCGGATGTCCGACTGCCGCGCCCCGACCGCCATGCGGATGCCGATCTCACGGGTACGCTCGGTGACCGACACCAACATGATGTTCATCACACCGATACCACCCACCACCAGCGAAATAACTGCAATCAGGGACAGCAGCAAGGCCAGTGAGCGGCTGGTTTTCTGCACGGTCTGCATCACACTGTCGAGGTTGTTGGTGAAGAAGTCCTTGGTGCCGTGGCGCTGCAGCATCAGTTTGTTGACGTTGTCTTCCACCACCTTGCTCGGCTGACCGTCCTTGATCCGCACACTGATGCTGTCCAGATAACGCTGGCCCAACAGCCGGCCGGCGGCGGTTTCATAAGGCACCCAGACGTTGAGCGACTTGCTCGACGAGAAGATGTTCTTGTTCTCCGCCGCCACACCGATCACGGTGCACGGCAGATTGCCGATCAGGATCACCTGCCCCAATGGATCGACCCCCTCGCCGAACAGCCGATGACGGGTGTTGTGATCGATCACCGCCACCTGCGCCTGTCGCCGGGCATCGCTTTCACTGAACGGGATGCCTGACTCCATCTTGATTCCGCGTACCTGGAAATACAGATCGCTGACGCCATTGACCTGCGCATCGAGGTCGATGTTGCGATAGCGCAGCAACAGATTGCGTCCGACCACCGGCGTAGCGCTGTCGACGTAGTAGAGCTGATTGAGCGCCGTCACATCTGCCGGCACCAGGGTTTCGATGGCCGCCGAGCGACTGTCGCCGAAACTGGTGCCGGAATAGATATCGATGGTGTTGCTGCCGATGGCCTGAATGTCTTTCAAGACATAGCGCTTGGCCCCTTCGCCGATGGCCGAGATCGACACCACCGAGGTGATACCGATAACGATCCCGAGCATGGTCAGCAAGGTGCGCATCCGATGGGAGATCAGTGCGACCCAGGCCATGTTGAACGCTTCCTTGAACAAGCCGAAGCTGGCCACCAGACGTCGTGCCGCACCGGATTTACGCGACACGGCGTCTTCGTTGGTCAGTGCCGTGGTGTCGCGCTCGTTGCGGCGGTCGCTGAGGATTTCGCCGTCGCTGACTTCGATGATGCGTTCGGCGTTGGCGGCGACCTTGGGGTCGTGAGTCACCAGAATCACTGTGTGCCCGGCGGCGTGCAGCTCCAGCAGAATGCGCATCACCTCCTTGCCGCTGGTAGTGTCGAGGGCACCGGTCGGTTCATCGGCGAGGATCACTTCGCCGCCGTTCATCAAGGCCCGGGCGATACTCACCCGCTGCTGCTGGCCACCCGACAGCTGGCTGGGGCGGTGCGTCAGGTGCCCTTCCAGCCCCAGCCGTGCCAACAGCTCACGGGCCCGGGCGTGGCGCTGCGGCTCTGGCGTGCCGGCGTAGATCGCCGGCATTTCGACGTTATGCATCGCGCTCAGATGCGGCAGCAAGTGATAGCGCTGGAAGATGAAGCCGAAATAGTCGCGTCGCAGTTCGGCCAGCGCCTGATTGTCCAGATCACGGGTTTCCCGGCCGTTGATCTTGTAGCTGCCGGCCGTGGCGTAGTCGAGGCAGCCAAGGATGTTCATCAGGGTCGATTTGCCGGAGCCCGAAGCGCCGATGATCGCCACCATTTCCCCGGCGTTGATCGTCAGGTCGATATTCTTCAGCGCCAGAAATTCACGATCGCCAGCGGTGAAACTGCGGCTGATGCCGCTCAGTTGCAGCAGAGGTTCGGTCATGCTCATGCCCCTGCCACTTTCGCCACCGGATCACCGATCACCACCCGGTCGCCTTCGGCCAGACCGTCGTTGACCTGCACCTTGACGTTGTTGTTGATCCCGGTCTGCACATTGCGCGACTGCGCCTGGCCCTTGGCGTCCAGCACCCGCACCGGGAAGCTGCCGTCGTTATTGCGCGGGCCCAGCGCCGCCACCGGAATCGTCAGCACCGATTTGGCCGTGTCGAGCACCACGCGCACCTGCGCCGTCATGGAAATACGCAGGCGATGATCCGGGTTCGGCACCTCGAACAGCGCGTTATAGAACACCGCCGTGTTCTGTTTCGGCGTGCCGGCGGGCGGGGTTTCGAGGAAGTTCTGCGGCGCAGGGTCAGTACCGCGCAGCTTGCCGTAGTAACGCTTGTCCTCGCCCAGAATGGTGAAATACACCTCCTGCCCCGGCGCAATGTGAATGACATCGGCCTCCGACACCTGAGCCTTGACGGTCATGGTGTCCAGGTCCGCCAGTTTCAGCAGGATCGGCGCCAGTTGGTTGGCGATCACGGTCTGGCCTTCCTGGGTGACGATGCCCACCACGTCGCCGTCGATGGGCGCGACGATCCGCGTGTAGGCCAGATTGACCTTGGCCGTGTCGATCTGGATATGCGCGCTCTTGATCTGCGCGTCCAGCGATAACAGGTTGGCCTGCTGCACCTCGTAGTTCGATTGCGCGGTTTCGAAATCCTGCCGCGAGATCGAGGCGTCTTCCTGCAGGTTCTGATAGCGCTCGTAGATTGCCTTGGTCTGGCGCAATTGAGCCTGAGTTGCCCGGCGCTGGGCTTGCAGGTTCTCTTCGTCGACCTGCGCCTGACGCAACGTGTTCTGCAGCACCAGCGGGTCGATTTCCGCCAGCCACTGACCCTTCTTGACCTTGTCGCCGACCTTGACCTTCAGCGACTTCAACTGCCCCGAGACCTGGGCACCGACGTCCACCTGCTTGATGCCTTCCAGCAATCCGGTGGCCAGCACTGCGTTTTCAATGTCACCGCGTTCAACCGTGGCGGTCAGGTACTGCGGTGCTTCGGCCGGTGCCTGCACCGTGTAGAACACCAACCCGGCCACCAGCGTCAACGCGATTCCCAGACCGACTTTGCGCAACTTCGACTGTTCCATAAATGACCACAATTCCGTTCAGGGTTGAGCCCGGCCAGCGGCCGGGTTCCAGGATAAAAACTTCAATCAGGACAACACTTGACCCGCCGCCACCGTCAGCCCGTCATGCCACCACGCCGCGAGACTGAAGACGTTGGGCGCCTTGAGGATCGTGAAGTGGTTGCCGGGGCCGTACCACACCGCCAGATCCCGGGCCTCGCGCTGCCAGCCTTCGAGCATCGCTGCCTGTTCGCGCTGGTTGCCCGAGGCGTCCAGTGTCGGATCGTCCACCAGCGCCAGACGCACCGGCCCGGTATAGGCCAGTGCAGGCCGATAGACCGTGCGCAGCGCGGTGGCGAAGGTGCGCACCGGGCCCTGCATCGCATTCGTCGCCGAACGTTCGGACAGCACGCCGGCATGCACCATGCCGTCATGCAGCAAGCGCATTTGCGTGGTGTCATCGGCTTCGGCGAAGGCCAGTGCATCGATCGCCAAAGACTTGCCGCTGGACAGTTGCAGAGACTCGATCAGTCGCAACAACGCCGCCGTCGTGGTGTACGGCTTGCCCACGACGCTGTTGCCACCCGGCGATTCGCTGTCGATCAGGGTCAGGGACGCCACCTCGCGCCCCACCGCCTGCAACTGCGCCGCCATGGCGTAGGCCACCCAGCCACCGAACGAATGCCCGATCAGGTGCACCGGTCCTTGCGGATACAACTGTTCAAGTGCCCGCAGGTAGAACGTGGCGGCACTTTCGACTCGGCTGTGCGGCACGGTGGCGCCGTCGAGGCCACGGGGTTGCAGCCCGTAAATCGGCCACTCCGGCCCCAGCGCCTCGGTCAGGTGGATGAACCCGGTGACACTGTCGCCGGCCCCCGGCACACAGAAAATCGGCGCATGCCCGGCGTGACCGGTCTGGATCGTCAACAGCGGCTGATAGGCCCGGGATTCGATCACTGCCGAAGCCTGAACTGCCTGACCGAGCGCCTGACCAAGCACCTGCACATGCGGCGCCTGCATCATGCTCTGGTGATCGCCCGGCACATCGATGCAGTGCAGGAGCGTGGCCGGCACTTCATCCGACCAGCCCAGGGTCGGATGACGACGAGACAGCTCCGTCGGATGCTCCTGCGCCCGGAACAGGTAAAGCGGCAAGCCCAATGGATTGATCCGGTAATGCGCCAGCGCATGCCCGTGGGCGACCTCGCGGTCGAGGTAATGCCAAAGGTCTTGCGGTGCAGCGGCGGCCATCTCCGGATGCAGCAATTGCTCGTCCCGACAGCGTTGCAACAGCGGCTGGAAGTCGATCTGTTCCAGTTCGGTCTGCAACAGCGCCAGATGCGCCAGTGCGGCTTGCCCCGCGTCGCCAAGAGAGGCCCGGTACATCGTGCAGTGCTGCAGCAACTGGCGCTTGTGCGCATGTTCGTCGCTCCAGCGCGCCTTGCCCTGATCGGTCAGGCGCGGCACGAAACTGTCGATCAGGCCGACGAACGCCACCGTCTCATCCATGCCGAGCAACTGCATCGCCACTTCATAAGCCAGCACCCCGCCGAACGACCAGCCGGCCAGACGATACGGCCCGTGCGGCTGCACCGTACGGATGATCTCCACCAGGCGCGCCGCCAGGCATTCCATGGTGCGCAGCGGTGCCTGGCCGAACGGGATGCCCGGCAGGCCGTAGATCGGAAAATCGCCCTCGATGTGCAGGCCCAGCGCCGGGAAGTACGCGTCCATCCCGCTGAACTCATGCATCAGGAACAGCGGCGTGCCTGCACCACCGGCCCGCACCACGACCAGCCCGTCATCCTGTTGTTCTGCACCGGTGCGCTGGCTGAGCAACGTGCCGAGCGACTCGATGCTGGCGTGCTGGAACAGCTCGGCCAGCGTCACTTCCAGCCCGTTCTGCTGCATCAGATTGACCAGACGAATCGCCAGCAACGAATGCCCGCCCAGTTCGAAGAAGTTGTCGTGACGACCCACCTGCTCGACCTGCAACACCTCGGCCCACAACTGAGCGAGGGTTTCCTCCAGCGGATTGGCCGGGGCTTCATAGGCGCGGCTGAGCAGCGCGTCCTGCGCCGGGATCGGCAAGGCCTTGCGATCCACCTTGCCGTTGTTGTTCAGCGGCAACGCGTCGAGTTGTACCCAGGCCGAGGGCACCATGTATTCCGGCAGACGCGCCTGCAATTGGCTGCGTAAAGTAGCGCTGTCGACGCCCTCATCGGCTGTGAAATAGGCCACGAGGCGCAGCGGCTCCTGGCCGTCCTGACGCGCCAGCACGATGGCTTCCCTGACCCCTTCGCAGTTCAGCAGACGGTTTTCGATTTCTCCCAGTTCGATACGGAAACCACGGATCTTCACCTGATCGTCGTTGCGGCCGATGCATTCCAGTTGCCCCGGTGCCAGCCAGCGTGCGAGGTCGCCGGTGCGGTAAAGCAGCGCGCCCGGCTGATCGCCGAACGGGTCTTGCAGGAATTTCTCGGCGGTCAGGTCCGGGCGATTCAAATACCCCAGCGCCACGCCCTGGCCGCCGATGTACAGCTCGCCGGTTACACCCATCGGCACCGGTTGCTGACGGGCGTCGAGAACGTAGACCTGGGTGTTGGAGATCGGGCCGCCAATCGGCACGCTGTCGGCAGTTTCTGCTACTTCGCACACTTCGAAGGTTGTGGCGTAGGTGGTGGTTTCGGTCGGGCCGTAGCAGTGGACGATGCGCAGATCCGGCGCCTCGGCCAGCAAGCGGCGGAACGCAGCCGGGTCGGCGCGTTCACCGCCGCAGAGCACCATGCGCAGGCCCTTCAGGGCTTCAGGGATCAACTGCACATACTGGTTGAACAACGCAGTAGTGACGAACAGGATCGTGACGCCCGAAGCCGCCAATACCTGCCCGAACACGTCTGGATCAAGCAAGGTGTCGTGATCGATGACCACCACGCGCCCGCCGTTGAGCAACGGCCCCCAGACATCCATGGTGCTGGCGTCAAACGCCGGGTTGGACGCAAATGCCACGCGGTCCTGCGGATTGAAATCGGCGTAACCGTTGTTGATCACCAGTCGACCGATGGCCCGGTGCGGCACCATCACACCCTTCGGTGTGCCGGTGGAACCGGAGGTGTACATGATGTAGGCCACGGATTCCGAGGACTGCGGCAGGTCCGGGTTGTGCGTCGGTTGCGCCTCGAGTTTCAGTGCATCCAGATCGATCCGGCGCACGCTGTAGCCGACTGACTCAGTGCTCAAGGTCAACAGCGCTTTCGCCCCGCAATCCTCAACCATGAATGCCTGACGTTCAGCCGGCGCATTGATGTCCAGCGGCACATAAGCCGCCGCACATTTGCCGATGGCCAGTTGTGCGATCAACAGATCCAGCGAACGCGACAACAGGATCGCCACATGATCACCCGGTTGCACACCATGTCCAATCAAGTAATGGGCCAGGAGATTGGCCCGTTGATTCAACTCTTCATAAGTCAACGCCGCCCGGCCATGCACCACCGCCACCGCTTGCGGTTGCTTCGTCACCTGCAGCTCGAACAGTCGATGAACCGTCAACGTCGCCGGGTAATCCCGCTGCGTGGCGTTGAACTCGACCAGCAATTGCCGCCGCTCATCCCGCGGCAGGATCGACAATTGGTCGATGCCCAGTTGCGGCGTCCGCTCCAGCGCCTGCAACAGGCTCTCGACCGCAAGTTCCATGTAGTCGCAGATCCGACCGGCGTCGATCCCCGCCATGGTCAACGCGGTCAGGCTGAAGTCTTCGCCCAGGTCATCGACGCTCAGGCTCAGGCGGTAGTTACTGTGTTCTTCGGCATCGAGCAACTGCATGCCCTGCCATGCCGCCACGACTTCGTCGGACGGCGTGCCCCCGCCACCGCTGTGGCGGTAATTGAACAAGGCATTGAACAGCGGAACCCCCGGCGCCATGGCGCTGCAACGTTGTACCAGCGCCAGCGGCGCGTGTTCGTGATGCAGCAAGCGGTTCAAGCGCTGATGGGTCGCCAACGCGGCTTCTTTCACCGTTTTCCCGCCCAGATCGATGCGTAGCGGTAAGGTGTTGATGAACACGCCCAGCGCCCGTTCGGCACCTTCACCACCGTGCAAGCGGCCGAGCATCACGGTGCCGAAAACCACGTTTTCACGCCCCGACAGTTGCCCCAGCACGCTGGCCCAGGCCAGGTGCATCAGGCTGGCAGCACTGATGCCCAGACGCCTGGCCTTGACCCTGACCCGCTGGCTCAGCGCGGTGTTCAGTAGCCGCTGCGCATGCCCGTTGCCGCTGTCAGCAACGGAGCCCTGACCATACGGCAGGGTCGGTTCGTCGATATCGCCGAGCATGTCGCGGAAGAACGTCTCATGTTCCTCCTCGCTCAGCCCCGAGCGAGTGCGGGCAACATAGGTGCGATACGGCACCGGTTCGGCCAGCTGCCGCACCTGGCCGAGCAGGACCGACTGCATCTCGTGGCGCAGCACCTCCAGCGCAATGTGGTCCATGACCAGGTGATGGAACAGCAGCAGCGCCACCACACGCCGATTGACCGCGTCCCAGCTGTGCACCACGCGCATCAGCGGCGCCTGAGTGACGGCCATGCGGTAGTGCCGGGTATCGAACCGGCTGCGCAACTGGCTCAATGCATCCGTTTCACTCTCGTCCAGCTCCACCGTTTCACACACCAGCGACGCCTGACGCCAGACCACTTGCACCGGTTCTTCCAGCCCGTCCCAGAACAGCGACGTGCGCAGGATGTCATGGCGTTCGATCACGGCCTGCAAGGCTTCGGCGAACACCCGCAGACGGGATTCATCGGCGAACGCGAATTGCGCCTGCAACACATACGGATCGCCCTGAGGTGCCGACAAGTGATGGAACAGGATGCCGGCCTGCAACGGTGCCAGCGGGTAAATGTCCTGCACATTCGCGGCGCCGCCGGGAATGCTGGCGACGATGCGGTCAATGGCGGGCTGATCCAGTGCAACCAGTGGCAGCATGTCAGCGGTGATGTGTCTACAGTCCGGCGCAATCCGGTTGGCCGGGATTTCGGCCTCCGTCTCATCGCCGACCGCAGCGGCCAGAGCGGCGAGCGTCGGCTGGCTGAACAGCACACGCACATCGGCCGTCAGCCCGACATGGCGCATCCGCGCAACCAGATTGACCGCCATCAGCGAATGTCCGCCCAGTTCGAAGAAGTTGTCGTGGCGCCCTACCCGTTCCACGTTGAGCAGTTCGGCCCAGAGCCCCGCCAGCAGGATTTCCACCTCGCCGACCGGCGCCTCGTATTCGCGAGTGATGACCGAGGCCTGATCCGGCACCGGCAAGGCCTTGCGGTCGAGCTTGCCGTTGGGGCTCAGCGGCAATGCATCGAGATGCACGAACACCGCCGGCACCATGTAGTCCGGCAGGTGCTCCAGCAGATGACCACGCAGCACATCGATTTCCAGTCGGGCGCCGGTGTAATAGGCCACCAGTCGCTTGTCTCCCGGCACGTCCTCGCGGGCCAGCACCGCCGCTTCCTTCACGCCGCCGATGTCGGTCAGGCGTGACTGGATTTCACCCAACTCAATGCGCAGACCACGGATCTTCACCTGATCGTCGTTGCGACCCAGGTATTCGATGTTGCCGTCCGCCAGATAACGGGCGACGTCGCCGGTGCGGTACAGGCGGCCGTTTGGCTGGAACGGATCGTTGAGGAACCGCTCGGCGCTCAACTCAGGACGGTTCAGATAACCCCGTGCCACTTGCACACCACCGATGTACAGCTCGCCGACCACGCCTTGCGGCACCGGTTGTTGCTGGGCATCGAGAATGTACATGCGGGTGTTGGCGATCGGTTTGCCGATCGGCGTGTTGTCCGGCGTAGTGTCGACAGGCCCGGCGCAATCCCACGCGGTAACGTCCACCGCCGCTTCGGTCGGGCCGTACAGGTTGTGCAATCCAGAGCCCTGCAATTGCTGCTTGAAGCGCCGCACCAGACTGCCCGGCAACGCCTCGCCGCTGCACATCACCTGCCGCAAACCGTTGCAACGCGCAGTGTCGCCATGGGCAAGGAACACGTCGAGCATCGACGGCACGAAGTGCAGCGTGGTGATGCGTTCGGCTTCAATCACTTCGCTGAGATAGAGCGGATCTTTATGGCCGCCCGGACGGGCCATCACCAGTCTCGCGCCGATCATCAGCGGCCAGAAGAACTCCCAGACCGAGACGTCGAAGCTGAACGGGGTTTTCTGCAGCACCGCATCTTCGAAACCAAGGCGATAGGCGTCCTGCATCCACAGCAGGCGGTTGACCACCCCGGAATGCTCGTTGATCACACCTTTCGGCTGGCCGGTGGAGCCCGAGGTGTAGATCACATAGGCCGTATGTTGCGGGGTCAGTCCATCGACCGAAGGGTTTTCGCTCGACAGCGATTGCCAGGTGCAGTGATCCAGATCGACCACCGGCACCGCGACTTCACCCAGCAACGAGCGGGTCGAACCCTGCACCAAAACCGCCGACGGCGCGCTGTCCTCCAGCATGTACGCCAGCCGCTCCAGCGGATACGCCGGATCCAGCGGCACATAGCCACCGCCGGCCTTCAGAATCGCCAGCAGCCCGACCACCATTTCCAGCCCGCGCTCGACACAGATCGCCACCCGCGCATCCGGGCCAACACCCAGACCGCGCAAGTGATGCGCCAGACGGTTGGCCCGCTGATTCAGCTCGGCATAACTCAGTCGCTGCTCGCCGGAAAGCACCGCCACAGCCTGCGGCGTGCGCAACACCTGCGCCTCGAACAGACCGTGAATGCTTTGCTGAAGGTTGTAATCAACGTCAGTGGCATTGAAGCCGTACAGCAAATGCCGGCGCTCATCCTCCGCCAGCACATCGACCTGCTCCAGCAATGCCTGATCATTGCTGACCATGGCCTGCAGCAACTGCTGCAAGTAACCGGCGTAACGCTGGATCGTCGATTCATCGAACAGCGCCGTGGCATATTCCAGCGAACCCCGGATCACGCCCTGGGCCTCGCCCAACGTCAACGACAGATCGAACTTGGCAAAGTGACTCGGCTCGGCCACGCCTTCCAGTGTCAGGTCACCGAGGGCCAAGGTCGCACCGCTGCCGCTGTCCCAACTCAGCAACGTCTGGAACAACGGGCTGTGGGACAGGCTGCGCACCGGCCGGGTGATTTCCACCACTTGTTCGAACGGCAGATCCTGATGGGCCTGCGCCTCAAGCGTGCGAGCCTTGACCCGAGCCAGCAACGCCTCGACGGTGAGCGCGCCCGAGGTGTCGATGCGCACGGCCAGCGTGTTGACGAACAGCCCGATCAACCCTTCGATTTCCGCCCGGTTACGGTTGGCGACCGGCGAACCGATCACCACATCCGGCTGCCCGGACAAGCGACCGAGCAGCATCGCCCAGGCGCTCATCACCGCCATGTACGGCGTCACGCCGTGGCGTTGGCACAGCGCCTTGAGACCGGCGCTCAAACGCTCATCCAGCCGGATGTCGACACTGCTGCCGGCGTAATCCTGCAAGGCCGGTCGTGGACGGTCCGTTGGCAGCATCAACAGTGCTGGCGCACCGGCCAGGGTCTGCTGCCAGTAGTCGCTCTGTCGCTGCAAGACTTCGCCGCTCAACCAGCGGCGCTGCCACACGGCGTAGTCGCTGTACTGCAACGCCAGCGGTGGCAGCGGATCGGCCTCGCCGTGACTGAACGCCTGGTACAGCGCCATCAGCTCGCGGGTCAGCACACCCATCGACCAGCCATCGGAGACGATGTGGTGCAGGGTCAGCAGCAACACATGATGGTCATCGGCCAGTCGCACCAGACGCCCGCGAATCAGCGGATCGTCCTGCAAATCGAACGGCCCCGAGGCTTCGCCCTGAATCAGCGCGAGCAAGGCGTCGTCGGCCTGCGGGTGCCGGCGTAAGTCTTCGACCCGCAGCAGCACTCCGCTGTCGAGGGGCGCGATCAGCACCTGGGCTTCATCGTTGAACTGGGCGAAGCGGCTGCGCAGGGTTTCGTGACGCTCGACGATCCGCGCCAATGCCCGTTGCAGGGCCGCTTCGTCGAGGCGACCGCGCAGGCGCAGCCCGAGGGGAATGTTGTAGGCGGTATTCGCCCCTTCCAGTTGCGCCATGAACCACAACCGTTGCTGGGCAAACGACAACGGCAGCATGCCGTCACGCGGCGCCGGCATGATCGCCGGTTGCGTGCAGCGTCCGGCCTGGGCCAGCACCTCGGCCACAGCGGCGAGTTCGGCGTTGGCAAACAGTTCGGCGAGGGTCAGTTCCACCCCCAGCCGCTGGCGCACCTGAGACAGCATGCGCATCGCCAGCAGCGAGTGGCCGCCCAGTTCAAAGAAATGATCCTGCCGTCCGACCTGCTCGACCTGCAGCACCTCGGCCCAGATCTGCGCCAGGGTGGTTTCCAGTTCACCTTGCGGTGCCTGATAGTCGCGGGTGAACAAGGCGCTGCGATCCGGCACCGGCAAGGCCTTGCGATCGACTTTGCCGTTGGCGGTCAGCGGTAGCGCGTCGAGTCTGACGAAGGCCGCCGGCACCATGTATTCCGGCAGTTGACCGAGCAGGTGCGCCCTCAGGTCGGACACCGCCAGCGCTTCGCCCTGCGCCTGTTCAGTGAAATACGCCACCAGCCGCACTTGCCCGGGTTCATCTTCGCGGGCTACCAGCACCGCTTCCTGGATGCCGGGCAACTGGTTCAGGCGGGTTTCGATTTCCCCCAGCTCGACGCGTACGCCACGGATTTTCACCTGATCGTCGTTGCGCCCCAGGTACTCGATGGAACCGTCCGCGCGCCAGCGCGCCAGGTCGCCGGTGCGGTACATGCGCCCTTGGTTGAACGGGTCGCGCAGGAAGCGCTCTTCAGTCAGGTCCGGACGATTCAGGTAACCCCGGGCCACACCGGCGCCACCCACATAAAGTTCTCCAGCCACGCCAACCGGCACCGGACGCTGCTGTTCATCGAGCAGATACACCGTCGCGTTGGCGATCGGTTTGCCGATGTGCAGCGCCTGTCCCGCCTCGACGATGCCCGAGGTGGCAACCACCGTGGCCTCGGTCGGGCCGTAGTTGTTGACCACATCGAACGACTGCTGACGATTGAACTGACGGAGACGGTCGCCACCGATCAGCAGCGTGCGCAGGGTCGGATGTTCGAGGTTCTGGCTGAACGCGTATTCGGCCACGGGTGTCGGCAGGAAGCTCACGTCCAGCGGCTGCGCGCGCCACCAGTCGAGCAGCGCATCCACGTCTTCGCTGCCGTCGCGGGCCGGCGCCAGATGCAGGGTCGCGCCGGCGCACAGGGCCGGCCAGACTTCCCAGGCCATGGCGTCGAAACCGAATCCGGCGAGGCTCGACGTGTGGCGCCCGGCGCACAGGTCGAAAGCCTTGCAGTGCCAGTCGACGAGGTTGCTCAAGGTGTGGTGTTCGACCATCACGCCTTTGGGCAGGCCGGTGGAGCCCGAGGTGTAGATGACATAGGCCAGGTGTTCGCGGGTCATGCCCGGCACCTGCGGATTGCCGGTTTCGGTGTCCGGCCAGGCCTGCAAATCGAGGTCGATCACTGGCACGTCCAGCGCCGGCAGTCGTTCACGCAAATCACTCAGGCACAGCACCGCCACCGGCGCGCTGTCGCTCAGCAAATAGTTCAAACGCTCCGCAGGGTGCGCCGGATCCACCGGCACATAACCGGCCCCGGCCTTGAGAATGGCCACCAGCCCGACCAGCGTATCCAACCCGCGTCGGGCAACGATGGCCACGCGATCATCAGGACGAACGCCCAGCCCGATCAGGTGATGGGCCAAGGTGTTGGCCTGCCGGTTCAGCTCGGCAAAGGTCAACGCCTGCCCCTGACAGACCGCCACGACCGCTTCAGGCCGCTCGATCACTTGCGCTTCGAATCGCTGCGCAATGGTCAGCCCCGACACAAACTCCACGTGCGAGTCGTTGAACGCAACCAGCAACTGTTCACGCTCGTGAGCCTGCACCATATCGAGCTGTTCCAGCTGCGCCTGATCGTTGGCGACCATCGCGTGCAGCAGTTGCTCGAAGTAGCCGACATAACGCTGGATCGTCGATTCATCGAACAGCGCCGTGGCGTATTCCAGCACGCCGCGAATGCCATCGCGGGTTTCGCCCAACGTCAGCGACAGGTCGAACTTGGAAAACCGCGCCGGACCGCCCACGTTTTCCAGCGCCATCTCCCCCAGTTCCAGCGCCGGCCCGACGCTGTTTTCCCAGCTCAACGTGGTCTGGAACAACGGACTGTGGGACAGGCTGCGCGCCGGCCGGGTGACTTCCACCACCTGCTCGAACGGCAGGTCCTGATGGGCCTGGGCCTGCAATGTCAGCGTCTTGACCCGGGCCAGCAGCGCCTCGACGCTGAGCCCGCCGGACGTGTCGATGCGCAGGGCCAGGGTATTGATGAACAAGCCGATCAGCCCTTCGACTTCCGCGCGACCACGGTTGGCAACCGGCGAGCCGATCACAACGTCCGACTGACCGGACAAGCGACTGAGCAACAGGGCCCAGGCGCTCACCATCGTCATGTACATCGTCACGCCATGGCGCTGGCTGAGTGCCTTGAGGCCGGCGCTCAGTGGCTCGTCCAACCGGAACTCGACGCTGCTGCCGGTGTAATCCTGCTGCGCCGGACGCGGACGGTCGGTTGGCAACACCAGCAAGGTCGGGGCCCCGGCCAGGGTCTGCTGCCAGTAATCGCTCTGTTGCTGCAGCACTTCGCCGCTCAACCAGCGGCGTTGCCAGATCGCGTAGTCGGCGTATTGCAGCGCCAGTGGCGGCAGCGGATCGGCCTCGCCCTGGCTGAACGCTTGATACAACGCCATCAGCTCGCGGGTCAGCACGCCCATCGACCAGCCATCGGAAATGATGTGGTGCAGGGTCAGCAGCAAAACATGGTGATCGTCGGCCAACCGCACCAGACATCCGCGAATCAACGGATCGTGTTGTAGATCGAACGGGGTCGAGGCCTGTTCACGGATCAACGTCTGCATGGCGTCGTCGGCGTGTGGATGCTGACGCAGATCTTCGACCCGCAGCAGCACTGCGCTGTCGGCGGCCGCAATCATCACCTGCACATCATCGTCGTGCGGGACAAAACGGCTGCGCAGGGTTTCGTGGCGGTCGATGATCCGCGCCAGTGACCGTTGCAGCGCCGCCTCGTCGAGATGACCGCGCAAGCGCAGGCCCAGCGGGATGTTGTAGGCGGTGTTGACCCCTTCCATGCGCGCCAGGAACCACAGCCGCTGCTGGGCGAACGACAGCGGCAGCGCGCCGTCCCGTGGCACCGGCAACATGGCCGGTTGCGAGCTACGACCGGCCTGGGCCAGTACCTCGGCGACCGCTGCCAGTTCGGCATTGGCAAACAAGTCGCTCAGGGCCAGTTCGACGCCCAGACGTTGGCGCACCTGGGACACCATGCGCATCGCCAGCAACGAGTGGCCACCCAGTTCGAAGAAGTGATCCCGGCGCCCGACCTGTCCGACCTGCAGCACTTCGCCCCAGATCCGTGCCAGCGCGATTTCCAGTTCGCCGTGCGGTGCTTCGTAATGACGGGTGAACAACGCCGCGCGATCCGGCGCCGGCAAGGCCTTGCGGTCGACCTTGCCGTTGGCGGTCAGCGGCAATGCGTCCAGGCGCACGAAGGCCGCTGGCACCATGTACTCGGGCAACTGCGCCAGCAGGCAGGCGCGCAGCTCAGCCACCGGTTGCGGTTCGACTTGAGCCTGTTCGGTGTAATAGGCGACAAGGCGCGGCTGGCCGGGTTCGTCTTCACGGGCCAGCAATACCGCTTCCTGAATGCCGGGGAGCTGGTTGAGACGGGTTTCAATCTCGCCCAGTTCGATGCGCACCCCGCGAATTTTCACCTGATCGTCGTTGCGTCCCAGGTATTCGAGGGTGCCGTCGTCCTGCCAGCGCGCCAGGTCACCGGTGCGGTACATGCGCCCGCCGTTGAACGGATCGTCGAGAAAGCGTTCGGCCGTCAGGTCCGGACGGTTCAGATAACCCCGGGCAACCCCGGCGCCACCGACATACAACTCCCCCGCTACGCCGATGGGCACCAGACGTTGCTGCTCGTCCAGCAGATACACCGTGGCATTGCTCACCGGCCGGCCGATATGCAGCGCCTGCCCGGCTTCGACCTTGCCCGAGGTCGCCACCACCGTGGTTTCGGTCGGGCCGTAATTGTTGATCACGTCGAAATGCCGGTGACGGCTGAACTGCCGCAAGCGATCCCCGCCGATCAGCAGTGTGCGCAAGGTCGGGTGTTCGAGGTTTTGACTGAAGGCGTATTCGGCCACCGGGGTCGGCAAGAAGCTCACATCCAGCGGTTGCGCACGCCACCAGTCGAGCAAGGCGTCGATGTCTTCGTTGCCGTCGCGGGTCGGGGCCAGGTGCAGCGTCGCGCCGGCACACAGGGCGGGCCAGACTTCCCAGGCCATGGCGTCGAAGCCGAAGCCGGCAAGGCTTGAAGTGTGGCGGCCGGCGCACAGGTCAAACGCGCCGCAATGCCAGTCGACGAGGTTGGACAGGGTGCGGTGTTCGACCATCACGCCCTTGGGCAGACCGGTCGAGCCCGAGGTGTAGATCACGTAGGCCAGATGCTCGGCGGTCAGGCCCGGCACCTGCGGATCAAGGGCCAGGCTCAGTGGCCAGGTGCGGCGGTCGAGGTCGATCACCGGGACGTCCAGTGTCGGCAACCGATCACGCAGATCGCTCTGGGTCAGCACCACCGCCGGGGCGCTGTCGCTGAGCAGGTAGCTCAGGCGTTCGGGCGGATGCGCCGGGTCAACCGGCACATAACCGGCCCCGGCCTTGAGAATCGCCAGCAGCCCCGCCAGCGTATCGAGCCCGCGGCGGGCGACGATGGCCACGCGATCATCAGGGCGAACGCCCAGACTGATCAGATGATGGGCCAGGGCGTTGGCATGCAGGTTCAGCTCGGCATAGGTCACTTGTTCACCAAGGAACACCGCCGCCACCGCTTCCGGCCGTTCGATGACTTGCGCCTCGAAACGCTGATGAATCGTCAGCCCTTGCGGATATTCGGCCCGAGTGGCGTTGAAGCCGCGCAGGATCTGCTCGCGCTCCGCCTCCGGCAGGATCGGCACCTGGCTGATCGGCGAATCCGGCGCCTGCTCCAGCGCGGACACCAGACCGTTCAGGGAGCCGAGCATGTAATCGCACACCCGTTGCGGGGCGACCTCATTGGTGGCGAGCAAGGTCAGGCTGAAGGTGTCGCCCAGGTCGTCGATACTCAGGGTCAGCGGATAGTTGGTGCGCTCTTCCGAGTGCAGGGTGGTGATGCCTTCCCATGCCGACAGGGTTTGTGCGCTGGCCGAAGCGGCGCCATGGCTGTGACGGTAATTGAGCAAGGCGCTGAACAACGGCGTCGGTGCGGCCACGCTGCTGCAGCGCTGGGCCAGCGCCAGCGGCGCGTGTTCATGGCGCATCAAGGTGGTCAGGCGTGCGTGGGTTGCCTGCACGGCGCTGCGCACACTCTGAGCATCGACGTCTACCCGCACCGGCAAGGTGTTGATGAAAATGCCCAGCGCCCGGTCGGTGGCTTCGGCGCCTTGCAGACGGCCCATCAGCACCGTGCCGAACACCACGCGTTGCTTGCCGGCAAGCGTGGCCAGCACCTGCGCCCAGGCCAGGTGGAACAGACTGGCCGCGCTCACCCCGAGCTGCCGTGCCTGCCCCCGCAGGCGTTGGCCCAAGGCCGGATCGACCGGCACGCTCAGTTCGGTGATGCCGTGCCCGTCACCCTGCACATCCTGCAGGCCGAATGGCAGGGTCGGTTCGTCGATGTCGCCGAGCATGTCGCGGAAAAACACTTCGTGCTCGGCTTCGCTGACACCCAGCCGTGCCTGCGCCACGTAGTCACGAAACGCGACCGGCCGGCCCAGCAGATTGCCCTGCCCTGTGAGGAACGCGCGCATCTCATGGCGCACCACATCGAGCGCCGAGTGATCCAGCGCCATGTGATGGAACAGCAGCGTCGCGACGACTCGTTGCCCGGCTTCGTCCCAGGCATGGGCCAGGCGCATCATCGGCGCCCGGCTCACGTCCATACGGAATTTCCGGGCGTCGAAACGCTCGTGCAAGTACGCCAGCGCATCGCCTTCGGCATCGATCTCTTCCACCGGCAACTCGGCCTTACGCCAGACCACTTGCTGCGGTGTATCCAGCCCCTCCCAGACCACCGCCGTACGGAGGATGTCGTGGCGATCGATGACGGCCTGCAAGGCCTCAACGAACGCGTTCAAACGCCCGCGATCGGCAAAGGCGAAATGCGCTTGCATCACGTACGGATCGCCCTGGGTAGCGCTGACATGGTGGTAAAGGATGCCTTCCTGCAACGGCGCCAGCGGGTAGATGTCCTGCACGTTGGCCGCGCCGCCCGGCACGTCTTTGACCAGACGGTCGATGGTCACCTGATCGAGTTCGGCCAGGGTCAGCATCGCCGGAGTGATGCGCGTGGTGCCGGGTGCAATGCCATTGGCCGGCACGTCGACCTGACCGCTCTTGGTCGCTGAATATTGCCCGGCCTTGATCAGCTCGATCAGCGCTGGTTTGTGCTCGCGCAACAGCGCCAGCACCGCCGGATCGCTCAGCGCCTGCTTGTTGCCCTGTACGCGCAACTGGTCGTCGGTGACCGCCAACTGGATGTCTTTCGCTTTAAGTGTTGCCAACAGTTCGATCACGTTCACAGGACGATCTCCATTCTTTCCGTAATTGCGGCGTATCCGGCCAGGGTCGGTTGTTCGAACAACGCCCTGACCTCGGCTTCCATGCCTTCCTGACGTAACCGGCCGATCAGACTGACCGCCAGCAATGAGTGCCCGCCCAGTTCAAAAAAGTTGTCGTGTCGCCCTACCCGCTCCACGTTGAGCAGTTCGGCCCAGAGTCCGGCCAGCAGGATTTCCACCTCGCCGACCGGCGCTTCGTATTCACGAGTGACGACCGAGGCCTGATCCGGCACCGGCAAGGCCTTGCGGTCGAGCTTGCCGTTCGGACTCAGCGGCAATGCATCGAGATGCACGAACACCGCCGGCACCATGTAGTCCGGCAGGTGCTCCAGCAGATGACCACGCAGCACATCGATTTCCAGTCGGGCGCCGGTGTAATAGGCCACCAGTCGCTTGTCCCCCGGCACATCTTCGCGGGCCAGCACCGCCGCTTCCTGCACGCCGCCGATGTCGGTCAGGCGTGACTGGATTTCACCCAGTTCGATGCGCAGACCACGGATCTTCACCTGATCGTCGTTGCGGCCCAGGTATTCGATGTTGCCGTCCGCCAGATAACGGGCGACGTCGCCGGTGCGGTACAGGCGGCCATCGGGCTGGAACGGATCCTGAAGGAACCGTTCAGCGCTGAGTTCAGGACGATTCAGGTAACCCCGCGCCACCTGCACACCACCGATGTACAGCTCGCCGACCACGCCTTGCGGCACCGGTTGTTGCTGGGCATCGAGGATGTACATGCGGGTGTTGGCAATCGGTTTGCCGATGGGCGTGTTGTCCGGGGTTTGCTCCAGCGGACCAGAGCAATCCCAGGCGGTGACGTCCACTGCCGCCTCGGTCGGGCCGTAGAGGTTGTGTAAACCACTGTTCGGCAATTGCTGCTTGAAGCGCCGCACCAGACTGCCCGGCAGCGCTTCACCGCTGCACATCACCTGACGCAAACCGTGGCAACGTGCGGTGTCGCCATGGGCGAGGAACACGTCGAGCATCGACGGCACGAAGTGCAGCGTGGTAATGCGTTCGGCTTCAATCACTTCGCTGAGATAGAGCGGATCTTTATGGCCGCCCGGACGGGCCATCACCAGTCTCGCGCCGGTCATCAACGGCCAGAAGAATTCCCACACCGACACGTCGAAGCTGAACGGGGTCTTTTGCAGCACCGAATCTTCAGATGTCAGGCGATAAGCGTTCTGCATCCACAGCAGGCGGTTGACCACCCCGGAATGCTCGTTGATCACACCTTTCGGCTGGCCGGTGGAGCCCGAGGTGTAGATCACGTAAGCCGTGTGTTGCGGAGTCAGCCCATCGACGGAAAGGTTATCCGCCGACAACGATTGCCAGGTGTCGTGATCCAGATCGACCACCGGCACCGCGACTTCACCCAGCAACGAGCGAGTCGAATCCTGCACCAGCACCGCCGAAGGCGCGCTGTCCTCCAACATGTAGGCCAGCCGTTCCAGTGGATACGCCGGATCCAGCGGCACATAACCGCCGCCAGCCTTCAAAATGGCCAGCAGCCCGACCACCATTTCCAGCCCCCGCTCGACGCAGATCGCCACCCGCGCATCCGGGCCAACACCCAGTCCGCGCAAGTGATGGGCCAAGCGATTGGCCCGAGCATTCAGCTCGGCATAACTCAGTCGCTGCTCGCCGGAAAGCACCGCCACAGCCTGCGGCGACCGCAAGACCTGCGCCTCGAACAAGCCATGGATGCTCTGCTGAAGGTCATAACCGACATCGGTCGCATTGAAGTCGAACAGCAGCCGCTGCCGCTCCGCCCCCTCAAGAACCGGCAAACGATTCATCGCTTGCGTCGGTGCCTGTTCCAGCGCCTCCACCAACGCCATCAACGCCGTCTGCATGTAGCCGCAAATCCGCTGCGCGCCAATGTCCGCCGGCACCATGGCAATCAGCGAGAAGCCGTTGCCCAGGTCATCGACGTTCAGGCTCAGCGGGTAGTTAGTGCGCTCTTCGCTGCTCAGGGTCTCGATGCCTTGCCAGGCCTGAACCACGCTGTCCGCATGCTCTGCACCGTGGCTGTGTCGATAGTTGAGCATCGCGCTGAACAACGGCGACGGCGCCGCGATCCCGCTGCAACGCTGGGCCAGTGCCAGCGAAGCGTGTTCGTGGCCCAGCAACGCGGTGAGACGCTGATGCGTCGCCTTGACCGCCTCGCGCACCGGGGTTTCGCCCAGATCGACCCGCAACGGCAAGGTGTTGATGAACATGCCCAGTGCACGGTCGGCGCCCTGGCCGCCTTGCATCCGGCCCATCAGCACGGTGCCGAATACCACGTTGTCCTGCCCGGAGGTCGCCGCCAGTACCTGGGCCCAGGCAAGGTGGAACAGGCTGGCCACACTGATGCCCATCTGCCGCGCCTGACTGCGCAGGCGCAGATTCAGGCCGCTGTCGAGGACCTGCTGCACTTCCTCGATGCCGCGTCCGTCGCCGCGCACATCGCGCAGGCTGAACGGCAGGGTCGGCTCGTCGATGTCGCCGAGCATGTCGCGGAAAAACGCTTCATGCTCCTGCTCGGTGACACCCAGCCGCGCCTGCGCCACGTAATTGCGATACGGCACCGCCGCCGGCAACGGCTCGTCGGCCCCGCGCAAGTACGCCTGCATTTCGTGGCGCACCACTTCCAGCGCGGTGTGGTCGAGCACAATGTGATGGAACAGCAGCATCGCCACCACCCGGCCACGGGCCGCATCCCGGGCATACACCAGACGCAACAACGGCGCCTGGGCGATGTCGAGGCGGTAATGCCGGGCATCGAAGCGGGCATGCAACTGTTCAAGGATGTCGCCGGCCGCAGGATCCAGCACGACCTCCTGCACCACCAGCTCAGCCTTTCGCCACACGACTTGCACCGGCACGCTCAAGCCTTCCCACACCACGCCCGTGCGCAGCACGTCATGGCGGTCGATGACGTGCTGCAATGCCGCAGTGAAACGCTGCACACGCTCAAGACTGTCGAACGCGATACGCGATTGCAGCAGGTACGGATCGCCCTCTCCCGCGCTCAAGTGGTGATAAAGAATGCCTTCCTGCAACGGCGCCAGCGGATAGATGTCCTGCACATTGGCTGCGCCGCCCGGCACGCTGGACACCACGCGGTCGATGGCGGCCTGATCCAGCGAAACCAGCGTCAGCATCTGCGGAATGATGCGGGTGCAATCGGCCGCGATGCGATTGGCCGGTACTTCGATTTCTCGACCGCTGCCCACGGCCGCAGCCAGCGCGGCCAGGGTCGGTTGACTGAACAGCACGCGCACATCGGTGCTCAGGCCGATCTGGCGCATGCGTTCGATCAGGCTCACCGCCAGCAGCGAGTGCCCGCCCAGTTCGAAGAAGTGATCGTGGCGCCCCACCCGTTCGACGTTCAGCACCTCGCCCCACAGTCGGGCCAGGGCGATTTCGGTCTCGCCGAGCGGAGCCTCGTACTCGCGCACCAGCACCGACTCGGCGCCGGGAGCCGGCAGTGCCTTGCGATCCACCTTGCCATTGGGGCTCAGCGGCAGGCTGTGGAGCGCGACGAAGGCCGACGGCACCATGTAGTCCGGCAGGCGTGCGAGCAAGTGTTCGCGCAACGCCTCGATCCCCGGTTGCCCGGCCTCGGCGTGCCAGGTGAAGTACGCCACCAGACGATCTTCACGCACCAGCACCACGGCTTCACGCAGGGCCGGATGGCTGAACAGTTGCGCTTCGATTTCACCCGGTTCAAGGCGCAGGCCACGCACCTTGACCTGGAAGTCGTTGCGCCCGATGAATTCGAGCTGGCCATCAGCGCGGTAGCGCACCAGGTCGCCCGTGGCGTACAGCCGATCGCCGGCCACGAACGGGCTCGGGATAAACCGTTCGGCCATCAATTGCGGCAATCCCAGATAGCCCCGCGCGATCCCGGCACCACCAATGAACAACTGACCGATAACGCCCATCGGCACCGGCTGCTCGGCGGCATCCAGTACATACAGACGGGTGTTGTTGATCGGCCGCCCGATCGGCAAGGCGCCGTCCGGCACCGGCATCGACGGTTCCAGCGTCCACACCGTGCTGTCGACCGTGGCTTCGGTCGGGCCGTAGACGTTGTGCAAGCGCACCTGCGGCAGACGCTCGCGCACAAGGCGCGCCAGCGCCGGTGTCAGGTCGCCGCCGCCACAGAACACATCCGTGAGGCTGCTGCACTGGCTGACGTCGTCCTGCTCGAGGAACTGTTGCAACAGCACCGGCACGAACTGGATCACGCTGATCCGCTGCTCGCGAATCACCTGCGCCAGATACGCCGGCTCGCGGTGCCCGTCAGGACGCGCCAGCACCAGACGCAGCCCGGCGCTTAACGGCCAGAACAGCTCCCAGACCGAGGCATCGAAACTGAACGGGGTTTTCTGCAACAGCGCGCCGTCCGTCACGACGGGACACAGCTGCGAACTCCAGTGCAGCAGGTTGCCCACGCCGCGATGCTCGACCATCACGCCTTTCGGCGCCCCGGTCGAACCGGAGGTGTAGATCACGTAGGCCAGGTTCGAAGCGTTGAGGCCCGGTACTTGCGGATTGTCCTGCGGGTTGAATGTCCAGTGGTCCTGATCCAGATCGATCACCAGCGCGGTGCTTTCGTCGAGCAATGCGCGAGTCGCCCCATGTACCAGCACCGCCACCGGGGCGCTGTCCTTGAGCATGTAATCCAGACGCTCCGCCGGGTACGCCGGGTCCAGCGGTACATAGGCACCGCCCGCCTTGAGGATGCCGAGCAGACCGACCATCAGTTCCAGCCCGCGTTCGACGCAGATCGCCACCCGCGAATCCGGCCCCACGCCCAGTTCGCGCAGGTGATGGGCCAGACGGTTGGCCTGAGCGTTGAGTTCGGCGTAGGTCAGCCGCCGCTCACCGGCCTGCAACGCGATGGCTTGCGGCGTACGTTGGACTTGCGCTTCGAACAGCCCGTGAACGGTCTGCTCCAGATTGTCTGCGGTGCCGGTGGCGTTAAGGTCGTACAGCACCTGCTGACGCTCTGCACCGTCGAGGATCGGCAAGCGATTCAGCGGCTGATCCGGTGCCTGTTCCAGGGCATCCGCCAGTTTCTCCAGCACGGTCTGCATGTAGTTGCAGATGCGCTGTGAACCGATGCTCGCCGGGGTCATGGCAGTCAGCACGAAACCGTTGCCCAGATCATCGACGCCCAGGCTCAGCGGATAGTTGGTGCGTTCTTCACTGCTCAGGGTCTCGATGCCTTGCCAGGCCTGACGCAGGTTTTGCTGCTGCGCTTCGTCGGCGCTGTGCCGGTAGTTGAGCATCGAACTGAACAGCGGCGACGGCGCGGCCACCCCACTGCAACGCTGGGCCAGCGCCAGTGACGCATGCTCATGGCCGAGCAATGCGCTCAGACGTGCATGCGTCGCCCGAGCCCCGTCACGCACCGGGGTTTCACCGAGATCGACCCGCAGCGGCAAGGTGTTGATGAACATCCCCAACGCCCGGTCGGCACCCTCGCCGCCCTGCATCCGGCCCATCAGCACCGTGCCGAATACCACACGATCCTGCCCGGATGTCGCCGCCAGCACCTGCGCCCATGCGAGGTGGAACAGGCTGGCCACGCTGATGCCCAGTTGCCGCGCCAGACTGCGCAGACGCTGGCCGGTTGCAGCCGTCAGGGCCTGTTGCGTTTCCTCGATGTCGCGACCGTCGCCTTGCACATCCTGCAAGCCGAACGGCAGAGTCGGCTCGTCGATATCGCCGAGCATGTCGCGGAAGAACGTTTCGTGGTCCTGCTCGCTGACACCCAGCCGCGCCTGCGCCACGTAGTTGCGGTAAGGCACCGCCGCACCCAGTGAGGCTTCGCGCCTTTGCAGGCAGGCGAGCATTTCGTGCTGCACCACGTCCAGCGCGGTGTGATCCATCACGACATGGTGGAACAGCAACATCGCGACCACCCGATCGTGAGCCGGGTCACGGGCATACACCAGACGCAGCAACGGTGCCTGGCTGATGTCGAGGCGGTAGTGACGGGCATCGAAACGCCCGTGCAACTGTTCAAGGACGTCGCCATCCGCCGGGTCGAGCACAATCTCCTGCACCGCCAGTCCGGCGTGACGCCACACCACCTGCATCGGCGCGGCCAGTTCCTGCCAGATCACCGCCGTGCGCAGGATGTCGTGGCGGGCAATGACCTGACGCAACGCCGCCGCGAACGCGTCCACACGTTCGACGCTGTCGAAGGCCAGCCGCGATTGAAGCAGGTACGGGTCGCCCTGTTCGGCGCTCAAGTGGTGATAAAGGATGCCTTCCTGCAACGGTGCCAGCGGGTAAATGTCCTGCACGTTCACGGCGCCGCCGGGCACCGTGGCAACGATGCGGTCGATGCTCGGCTGATCCAGTTCGGCCAGGCTCAGCAGGTCCGGAGTGATGTGAGTGCAGTCCACGGGAATGCGGTTGGCCGGTACTTCGATCTCACGACCACTGCCCACCGCAGCGGCCAGTGCAGCCAGCGTTGGCTGGCTGAACAGCACACGCACGTCGGTGTTCAGGCCGATCTGGCGCAGACGTTCGATCAGGCTCACGGCCAGCAGCGAATGACCACCCAGTTCGAAGAAGTTGTCGTGACGACCAACCTTTTCCAGTTTCAGGACGTCGGCCCAGATTTGCGCCAGTGCGGTTTCCACCGGGCCTTGCGGAGCTTCGTATTCACGGCTGAGCCAGGCGTTCTGATCCGGCTCCGGCAAGGCCTTGCGGTCGAGTTTGCCGTTGGCGGTCAGCGGCAAGGCGTCGAGTCGCACGTAAGCTGCCGGGATCAAGGCTTGCGGCAGAAGCCCTTGCAGATGATTGCGCAGGGCTTCGATATCGGCCGGTGCACGCTCGGTGAACCACGCCAGCAACTGCCCGTCGCGCACCAGCGCCACGGCGTCCTGCACCGTCGGATGGCTGGCCAGCGCGGCTTCGATTTCCCCCAGTTCGACCCGCACGCCGCGCAGTTTCACCTGATCATCGTTGCGGCCCAGGTATTCGATATTGCCGTCAGCGAGCCAGCGTGCGAGGTCGCCGGTGCGGTACATCCGCGCCTGCGGCTGGTCGCTGAACGGGTCGGCGAGGAAGCGTTCGGCGGTCATTTCCGGACGATTCAGGTAACCCCGCGCCACACCGGCGCCTGCGACGTACAACTCGCCCGTCACACCCACCGGTACCGGACGTTGCTGGTCATCCAGCAGATAGATGCGGGCGTTGGCCATCGGCTTGCCAATGTGCAGCGGCTGACCGACCTCCACCGGCCCGGAGGTCGCGACCACCGTGGCTTCGGTCGGGCCGTAGTTGTTGATCACCGCGAAGGTTTGTGCACGGTTGAACTGGCGCAGTTTGTCGCCACCGATCAACAAGGTGCGCAGGGTCGGGTGTTGCAGCTCGCGGCTGAACGCATATTCGGCCACCGGCGTCGGCAGGAAGCTCACCTGCAACGGCTGCGCCCGCCACCAGTCGAGCAATTCGTCCAGGTGTTCATTGCTCACCGATTCCGGCGGCAGATGCAGGGTCGCGCCGACGCACAGTGCCGGCCAGACTTCCCAGGCCATCGCGTCGAAACCGAAACCGGCAACGCTGGCGGTGTGGCTGCCGGCGTGCAGGTCGAAGGCTTCGGCGTGCCAGTGCACGAGGTTTTCCAAAGTCGCGTGTTCGACCATCACCCCTTTCGGCTGGCCGGTGGAGCCCGAGGTGTAGATCACGTACGCAAGATTTGCCGGAGTCAGGTACGGCAGTTGCGGGTTGCTGTCGGGCAGGTGTTGCCAGGCGTCGCTGTCCAGATCGATCACCGGCATCATGCCCGGCAGATCCCGGGTCGAGGCCTGGACCAGCACGGCCACCGGGTCGCTGTCCTGCAACAGGTAGGCAATGCGCTCCGCCGGGTGCGCCGGATCCACCGGCACATAACCGGCGCCGGCCTTGAGAATCGCCAGCAACCCCACCAGCATCTGCGGGCCGCGACGCACGCAAATGGCGACGCGGTCGTCCGGTTGCACACCGAGGCCGATCAAGTGATGGGCCAGTTGGTTGGCGCGCTGATTGAGCTGCCCGTAGGTCAGCTGTTGCGCGCCCTGAATCACGGCGAGGGCATTCGGATTGCGCTCGGCCTGCGCCTCGACCATTGCGTGAATCGTTGCGCCACGGGGATAGGCCGTGACCGGAGGATTGAAACCCTCGACCAGACGTTCCAGCTCCGCAGTCGAAAGGATCGGCAAACGGTTCAACGGTTTTTGCGGCGTCTGTTCCAGCGCCTGCACCAGTTGCTCCAGCGCGGTGTGCATGTAACTGCAAATCCGCTGCGCACCGATCTGGCTCACCGCCAGAACCGACAAGGCGAACCCTTCGCCCAGATCGTCCACGCTCAGGGTCAGCGGGTAGTTGGTGCGTTCTTCGCCACCGAGTTTCTGCACACCCTCCCAAATGCCCTGCCCGTTCTGCGACGACTGCGCGGGGGCGCTGTGACGGTAGTTGAACAAGGCACTGAACAGCGGCGACGATGCCGCGACACCGCTGCAACGCTGGGCCAGCGCCAGCGAGGCATGTTCATGCCCCAGCAACGCGGTCAGTCGTGCGTGAGTCGCCTTGACCCCGTCCCGCGCGCCGGCACCAACATCGATACGCAGCGGCAAGGTGTTGATGAACACCCCCAGCGCCCGGTCGGCGCCATCGCCGCCCTGCATCCGTCCCATCATCACCGTGCCGAACACCACATCGCGGCGGTTCGACAGCACGCCCAGCACTTGCGCCCAGGCCAGGTGCATCAGGCTGGCGGCACTTACGCCCAGTTGCCGCGCCTGTTCACGCAGACGCACGTTGAGCTCGGTGGCCACCGGTTGCAGCGCTTCCTCGATGCCGTGACCGTCGCCCTGCACGTCCCGCAGTCCCAGCGGCAGCGTCGGCTCGTCGATGTCACCGAGCATCTCGCGGAAGAACGTTTCGTGCTCCTGCTCGCCGAGCCCCAGGCGTGCCTGAGCCACATAGTTGCGATAGGGGATCGGCGCCGAAAGGTGGTCGATCTCACCGAACATGACACCGCGCATTTCTTCGACGATCACTTCCAGCGCGGTGTGATCGAGGATCAGGTGATGGGACAGCAGGATCGCCACCACGCGCTGCTGCTTCGGATCTTCGGCATACACCATGCGCAGCAACGGCCCCTGGCTGATGTCGAGGCGGTAGTGACGGGCATCGAAGCGCTCGTGCAACTGTTCAAGGATGTCGCCGTTTGCTGAATCCAGCGCGACGTGCTGAACCACCAGTTCGGCGTGGCGCCACACCACTTGATGAGGGTTCGCCAGGCCTTCGTGGACAACGCTGGTGCGCAGGATGTCGTGGCGTGCGATGACCTGTTGCAAGGTGTCGGTGAAGGTGCGCAGGCGTTCGACACTGTCGAAGGCCAGCCGCGATTGCAGCAGGTACGGGTCGCCCTGCTCGGCGCTCAAGTGGTGATAAAGGATGCCTTCCTGCAACGGCGCCAGCGGATAGATGTCCTGCACGTTGGTGGCGCCGCCCGGCACCGTGGCGACGATCCGGTCGATGCCGGCCTGGTCCAGTGCGGTCAGGCTCAGCAGGTCCGGGGTGATGCGCGTGCAATCGGCAGGAATGCGGTTGGCCGGTACTTCGATTTCGCGACCACTGCCCACCGCTGCCGCCAGCGCGGCCAGGGTTGGCTGGCTGAAAAGCACGCGCACGTCGGTGCTCAGGCCGATCCGGCGCAGGCGCTCGATCAGGCTCACCGCCAGCAACGAGTGCCCGCCCAGCTCGAAGAAGTTGTCGTGGCGACCAACCTTTTCCAGCTTCAGGACATCGGCCCAGATCTGCGCCAGCGCAGTTTCCACCGGGCCTTGCGGGGCTTCGTATGCCTGGCTGAGCCAGGCCCCCGGTTCCGGCATTGGCAAGGCTTTGCGGTCGACCTTGCCGTTGTTGTTCAGCGGCAAGGCGTCGAGCTGCACCCAGGCCGAGGGCACCATGTATTCCGGCAGGCGCGCCTGCAATTGTTCGCGCAGGCTGGCGCTGTCCACGCCCTCTTCGGCGGTGAAATACGCCACCAGACGCAGCGGCTCCTGGCCGTCCTGACGCGCCAGCACGATGGCTTCCCTGACCCCTTCGCAGTTCAGCAGACGGTTTTCGATTTCTCCCAGTTCGATACGGAAACCACGGATTTTCACCTGATCGTCGTTGCGGCCGATGCATTCCAGTTGCCCCGGTGCGAGCCAGCGTGCGAGGTCGCCAGTGCGGTACAGCAACGCACCCGGTTGATCGCCGAACGGGTCTTGCAGGAATTTTTCGGCAGTCAGGTCCGGGCGATTCAAATAGCCCAGCGCCACGCCCTGGCCGCCGATGTACAACTCGCCGGTCACGCCCATCGGCACCGGTTGCTGACGGGCGTCGAGCACGTAGACCTGGGTGTTGGAGATCGGGCCGCCAATCGGCACGCTGTCGGCGGTTTCTGCCACTTCGCGCACTTCAAACGTCGTGGCGTAAGTCGTGGTTTCGGTCGGGCCGTAGCAGTGGACGATGCGTAGATCCGGCGCCTCGGCCAGCAAGCGGCGGAACGCAGCCGGATCGGCACGTTCACCGCCGCAGAGCACCATGCGCAGGCCCTTCAGGGCTTCAGGGATCAACTGCACATACTGGTTGAACAACGCAGTAGTGACGAACAGGATCGTGACGCCCGAAGCGGCCAATACCTGCCCGAACACGTCTGGATCAAGCAAGGTGTCATGATCGATAACCACCACTCGCCCGCCGTTGAGCAACGGCCCCCAGACATCCATGGTGCTGGCGTCAAACGCCGGGTTGGACGCAAATGCCACGCGGTCCTGCGGATTGAAATCGGCGTAACCGTTGTTGATCACCAGTCGCCCGATGGCCCGGTGCGGCACCATCACCCCTTTCGGCGTACCGGTGGAGCCGGAGGTGTACATGATGTAGGCCACGGATTCCGAAGACTGCGGCAGGTCCGGGTTGTCCGTCGGTTGCGCGTCGAGTTTCAGCGCATCCAGATCGATCCGGCGCACGGTGTAGTCGACTGACTCCGTGCTCAAGGTCAACAGCGCTTTCGCCCCGCAGTCCTCAACCATGAACGCCTGACGTTCAGCCGGCGCATTGATGTCCAGCGGCACATAAGCCGCCGCGCATTTGCCGATGGCCAGTTGTGCGACCAGCAGATCCAGCGAGCGCGGCAGCAGGATCGCCACATGATCCCCCGGCTGCACGCCCTGCCCGATCAGATGGTGGGCCAGTCGGTTGGCCCGTTGATTCAGTTCCTCATACGTCAGCGCTGTGTGGCCATGCACCGCCGCCACAGCTTGCGGATGCAGTTTCACCTGCTGTTCGAACAGACCATGAACCGTCGAACCTGACGGGTATTCCCGCTCAGTGGCATTGAACCCGACCAACAACTCCCGCCGCTCATCCTGCGGCAGGATCGACAGTTGATCGACGCCCACATACGGCGTCTGCTCCAGCGCCTGCACCAGACTGTCGAAGGCAATGTTGATGTACTCGCAGATCCGCGCACCGTCGATGCCCGGCACCGCTTGCACACTCAGACGCAAACCTTCGCCAAGGTCATCGACGCTGACCACCAGCGGATAGTTGCTGCGCTCGCGGGAGCTGAGCAGTTCAATGCCATCCAGCGTCAGCCCCGCAGCCTGCGGTGCGCTGTGGCGATAGTTGAGCAACGTGCCGAACAACGGCAGCGAACCGGAAACCCCGCTGCAACGCTGGGCCAGCGCCAGCGACACTTGCTCATGCGCGAGCAATTGCGCCAGCCGTTCATGGGTGGCGAGCACGCTGTCGCGCACCGCCGTGGCGGTCACGCTGACGCGCAGCGGCAAGGTGTTGATGAACAGGCCCAGCGCCCGGTCGGCGCCCTCGCCGCCCTGCATCCGGCCCAGCAGTACGGTGCCGAACACCACTTCGTCCCGGCCGCTGATCTGCGCCAGGACCTGCGCCCAGGCCTGGTGCGCCAGACTCGCCACGCTGATACCGAGCCGGCGCGCCTGTTCACGCAGACGCGAGGCCAGCGCGGTGTCCAGCGTAAGTTGGCTGTCGAGCACCGCGCTGCCGTCGCCGTGCACGTCCTGCACACCGAACGCCAGGGTCGGCTCGTCGATGTCGCCGAGCATGTCGCGGAAAAATTCTTCATGCGCCTCGGCATCCGCGCCAAGCCGGGCCTGTGCGACGTAGTTGCGGTACTGCACCGGGGTCGCCAGTTCGGCGGCGTGACCGTGCAGCACGCTGTTCATCTCGCTCACCAGCACTTCCAGCGCGGTGTGGTCGAGCATCAGGTGATGCATCAGCAGGATGCCGACCCAGCGCTTGTGCTGCGGATCCTCGGTGTAGGCAAAACGCATCATCGGTGCGCGGCCCAGGTTCAGACGGTAGTGACGCGGGTCGAAACGCGCCTGCATCTGTTGCAGCACGTCGCCTGCCAGTGCTTCGTCATCCACCCGTTCAAGCGCCAATGGCGCCGCACGCCAGACCACTTGCACCGGCTCTTCGAGGCCTTCCCAGACCACACTTGAACGCAGGATGTCGTGGCGCGCGATCACCACGTTGACGGCGCGGACGAACGCTTTGATCGACTTGATCCCGTCAAACACGAACTGCGCCTGCAACACATAAGGATCACCGGCAGTTGCCGCCATGTGGTGATACAGAATCCCCGCCTGCAACGGCGCCAGGGCGTAGATGTCCTGCACGTTGGCGACGCCACCGGGGACACTTTCCACGATCCGGTCGATGCCGGCCTGATCGAGTGAAGCCAGGGGCAGCATGTCGGGCGTGATGTGTTGGCAGTCAGGGGTGATGCGATTGACCGGAACTTGAACGCCGGACGACGCGCCCAGGGTTACCGCCAGTCCTGCCACGGTAGGCCGACCGAACAGGACCCGGACATCGCAGCTCATTTCCTGTTGGCGCATGCGCTCTACCAGTTTCACCGCCAGCAAGGAATGGCCGCCCAGCTCGAAGAAATTGTCATGGCGCCCGACCTGCTCGACGTTCAGCAGGGTCTGCCAGATCTCGGCGATACGGCATTCCACCTCGCCGACCGGCGCCTCGTACCCACGCAGCAACTGGGCGCTTTGATCCGGCGCCGGCAACGCCTTGCGGTCGAGTTTGCCGTTGGGGCTCAGGGGCATGGCGTCGAGATGGACGAACGCCGTCGGCACCATGTAATCCGGCAGTTGCTCCAGCAAATGACTGCGCAGTTCGCCGATGTCCAGCGGCTCACCGCTGTAGTACGCCACCAGCCGTGGATCGCCGGCCACGTCTTCGCGCACCAGTACTTCGGCGGCGAGCACGGTGTCGAGTTGCATCAGCCGCGCCTGGATTTCCCCGAGCTCGATACGCAAGCCGCGAATCTTCACCTGATCGTCGTTGCGACCGAGGTATTCGAGGTTGCCGTCAGCCCGGTAACGGCAAAGGTCGCCCGTGCGGTACAGCCGCGCATTGGGCTGGTCGCTGAATGGATCGTCGAGAAAACGCTCGGCGGTGAGCGACGCAAGATTCAGGTATCCACGCGCCACCTGCACGCCACCGATGTACAGCTCGCCGGCCACGCCCAGCGGCAACGGTTGCAACTGTTCATCGAGGATGTACAAACGGGTATTGCTGACCGGCCGGCCGATGGGCAGTAGCACTTCAGGCACTGGCATCGACGGCTCCAGCGTCCACACCGTGCTGTCGACCGTGGTTTCGGTCGGGCCGTAGACGTTATGCAAGCGCACCTGCGGCAGACGCTCGCGGACTTGACGGGCCAACGCCGGCGTCAGCTCGCCGCCGCCACAGAACACATCCGTGAGGCTGGTGCACTGGCTGATGTCTTCCACGTCGAGGAACTGTTGCAACAGCGCCGGCACGAACTGGATCACGCTGATGCGCTGCTCGCGCACCACTTGCGTCAAGTACGCCGGTTCGAAGTGCGCGTCGGGGCGCGCCAGTACCAGACGCAGACCCGATGTCAGCGGCCAGAACAGCTCCCAGACCGAGGCGTCGAAACTGTAAGGGGTTTTCTGCAACAGGGCGCCGTCTGTCACAGGCGGGCACACCTGCGAGCTCCAATGCAGCAGATTACCCAGGCCACGATGCTCGACCATCACCCCTTTCGGCGTGCCGGTGGAGCCCGAGGTGTAGATCACGTAGGCCAGGTTCGAAGCGTTCAGGCCCGGCACCTGAGGGTTTTGATCGGGGTAGTCCTGCCAGTGATCCTGATCGAAATCGAGCAGCGGCACGCCACCCGCCTCGAACAGCGCCCGGGTCGCGCCGTGCGCCAGCAGCGCCACCGGGGCGCTGTCCTTGAGCATGTAGTTCAGGCGTTCCGCCGGGTACGCCGGGTCCAGCGGCACATAAGCGCCGCCGGCCTTGAGGATGCCCAGCAGGCCAATCACCAGTTCAGGCCCGCGCTCTACGCAGATCGCCACCGGCGTATCCGGCCCGACTCCCAGCTCACGCAAGCGGTGAGCCAGACGATTGGCCCGGGCATTGAGTTCAACATACGTCAGTGATTGCGCATCGGCCTGCAATGCAACGGCCTGCGGCGAACGCTGGACCTGAGCCTCGAACAGGCCATGAACGGTCGGCTCCAGATCAAGATCGACACGTGTGTCATTGAAGCCCACCAGCAATTGCTGCCGCTCCAGCTCCGGCAAAACCGGCAACTGATTGATCAGCGTCTCGGGCGATTGCTCGAGGGCATCGAGCAAGGCGTCGAGTGCGGTTTGCACATAGGCGCAGACCCGTTCGGCGCCGATGCCGCTCGGGGCGATGGCGGACAGCCGGAAACCACTGCCCAGGTCATCGACACTCAGGGTCAGCGGATAGTTGGTCGGCTCCTTGCCACTCAGGACCTGGACGCCGGGGGCCAGTTCGATCACCGCGGCAACATCACCGACAGCGCTGTGGCGATAGTTGAGCATGGCGCTGAACAACGGCGTCTGCGCACTCAACGCGCTGCAACGCTGGGCCAGTGCCAGCGAAGCCTGTTCATGGGCGAGCAAGGCGCTCAGGCGACGATGCGTGGCGAGCACGCCGTCGTAAACGCTTTGCGCGCCGACATCGACCCGCAGCGGCAAGGTGTTGATGAACATGCCCAGCGCCTGTTCGCCGCCGTCACCCGCCTCCATGCGCCCCAGCAACACGGTGCCGAACACCACCGAGGTGCGCCCGGACAACTGGCCCAATACCCGCGCCAGCGCCAGGTGCATCAGGCTTGCCACGCTCACGCCGAGCTGCCGCGCCTGCGTGCGCAGTCGCAGGTTCAGTGCGTCGCTGAGCGTTAGTTGTGCGTCTTCGAAAGCGTGTCCGCCGCCGTGAACATCCTGCAGGCCCCACGGCAGCGTCGGCTCGTCGATATCGCCGAGCATCTCGCGGAAGAACGCTTCGTGGGCCTGTTCATCGAGGGCCATGCGTGCCCGCGCCAGGTGATTGCGAAACGGCACCGCCGGCGCCACCAGCTCGGTCTGCCCTTGCAGCCAGGCCTGGATTTCCCGGCGCACCACGTCCAGCGCGACGTGGTCGATGATCATGTGATGGAACAGCAGCAGCGCGACGATCCGTCCCTGCGCCGGATCCCGTGCATACACCAAACGCAGCAGCGGCGCCTGTTGCAGATCAAGGCGCAAGTGCCGGGCGTCGTAGCGCGCCTGCAACTGACTGAACACGTCCTTCGACGTGTCGAGCTGCACCTCTTCGCAGACCAGCGGCGCCTGGCGCCAGACCACCTGCACCGGTTCGTCCAGGCGCTCCCAGACAAACGAGGTGCGCAGAATGTCGTGACGGTCGATCACCCATTGCAAGGCCTGGGCAAACGCGTCGAGGCGCTCGTGACTGTCGAACGTAAACTGCGCCTGTTGCACATACAGATCACCTTCACCGGCGGCGAGGTGCAGATACAGCATGCCCTCCTGCAACGGCGCCAGCGGATAGATGTCCTGCACATTCGCCACGCCACCCGGCACGGTGGCGACGATGCGGTCGATGGCCGGCTGATCCAGTTTCACCAGCGGCAGCATGTCCGGGGTGATGCGCAGCGCCGGGCTCGACCAGTCGCCGCCATGGCTCGCCACCAGCTCCAGCAACTGCGCCTTGTGTTTGGCGAGGCTGTCCCAAAGCGCGTCGTCCAGCGCCTCGTCATCGCCCAGAATGACCAGGTCTTCATCGTCCTGTTGAAGGCGGATCGCATGGGTGGAAATAACAGCCATCAGCTCGCGAAATTGCATGGGGGTAACCTGCTGTAAATTCGGGAAAAAAGGAGCGCGCAGCGGCGAATCCGTGCGGCCACGCGCAGCCCGGAAAAGCTAAAACATCGGGGCTTGGGTGTCTGACATGGGAAGCGGGGACAAGCCCCGTGACCGGCCAGTCATGGCGTCGATTCGCGGGAACCGCGAATCGACGCCGATGTCGGCTCAGAGCCGGCGTTTGCGGTTGAGGGTCGGTATGGTGGTTTGCGGGACTTCAACCTGTCTGGCCTGCGCCGAAGTCTGAGCCGCCAGCGCGGCCAGGGTCGGTTGGCTGAACAGCGTGCGGGCATCGACGTGCAGCCCGGCCTGACGCATGCGCGCCACCAGACTGACCGCCAGCAACGAATGCCCGCCGAGTTCGAAGAAGTGGTCGTTGCGCCCGACCTGCTCCAGTTGCAGCACCTCGGCCCAGATCTGCGCCAGCCGGATTTCGACTTCGCCCTCGGGCGCCTCGTAGCGACGACTGAGCACCGCCTCCGCCCCCGGTGCCGGCAAGGCCTTGCGGTCGACCTTGTCGTTGGGGGTCAGGGGCAAAGCATCGAGCTTCACGTAGGCGCCCGGCGCCATGTACTCCGGCAAGCGCTCCAGCACGTGGGCGCGCAAGCTTTCGATGCGTGGCGCGTCGAAGCCTTCGCGCACGGTGAAATACGCCACCAGGCGTTCGTCGCGCACCAGCACCACGGCTTCACTAACGGCCGGATGCTCGATCAGCCGCGCCTCGATTTCCCCCGGTTCCAGACGCAGGCCACGCAGCTTGACCTGGAAGTCGTTGCGCCCGAGGAATTCGAGGTTACCGTCCGCCCGGTAGCGCACCAGATCGCCGGTGCGATACAGGCGATCACCGGCCACGAACGGGCTGTCGATGAAGCGCTCGGCCTGCATGTCCGGGAGTCCCAGATAACCCCGCGCGACCCCGAGCCCGCCGATGTGCAAGTGACCGCTCACCCCGAATGGCACCGGTTGGTCATGGGCATCCAGCACGTAGAGCCGGGTGTTGCTCAACGCCTTGCCGATTGGCACCACGGCTTCCGGCACCGATTGATCCGGTTCCAGCGTCCAGCCGGTGCTGTCGACCGTGGTTTCGGTCGGGCCGTAAACGTTATGCAGACGCACCCACGGCAGGCGCTCGCGGACGCGCCGGGCCAGTGCGGCAGTCAGTTCACCGCCACCGTTGAGCACGTCGGTCAGGCTGGTGCACTGGCTGACATCGTCCTGCTCGATGAACTGTTGCAGCAGCGCCGGCACGAACTTGACCACGGTGATCTGCCGTTCGCGAATCACCTGGGTCACATAGGCCGAATCGCGGTTGCCGTCGGGACGCGCCAGCACCAGACGCAGGCCTGAACACAGCGGCCAGAAGATCTCCCACACCGAACTGTCGAAGCTGAACGGCGCCTTCTGCAACAGCGCACCTTGCCCGGTCGGCGGGCTGATCTGCGAACCCCAGTGCACCATGTTGCAGGCACTGCGGTGTTCGATCATCACGCCCTTCGGCGTGCCGGTGGAACCGGAGGTGTAGATCATGTAAGCCAGGTTTGAAGCGCTCAGACCCGGTACTTGCAGGTTTTCAGTCGATGCGCCCTGCCAGGTGCAGCGGTCCAAATCGATGACCGGCACTCCCGGATCGGCCAACAGATTGCGGGTGGCGTCATGGACCAGCACCGCAACCGGCGCGCTGTCCTGCAACATGTAATGCAGGCGGTCCAGCGGATAGTCCGGATCCAACGGCACATACGCTCCGCCCGCCTTGAGAATGCCGAGCAGACCGATGATCAGATCCGGGCTGCGCTCGACGCAGATCGCCACCCGGGAATCCGGTTGCACACCTTGCTCCCGTAGATGATGCGCCAAGCGGTTGGCCTGCTCATTCAACTGGCGATACGTCAGCTGTTGTTCACCGGCCTGCAAGGCGATGGCGTCAGGACGGCGTTGCGCCTGCTGCTCGAACAAGGTCTGCAGCGGTTGATCCATCGGGCAATCGACTTCGCTGGCATTGAACTCGACCAGCAGTTGTTCAAGCTCCGCCGCCGGCAGGATCGGCAAGCGATTCAGCGGCTGTTGCGGGGTTTGCTCCAGCGCATCGACCAGCGCCTGCAACGCGGTTTGCACGTAGTCGCCGATGCGCCGGGCGCCGATGCTGATCAGGGTTCGCGTGGTGATCTGCAAGGCGCTGCCCAGGTCATCGACGCTCAAGGTCAGCGGGTAGTTGGTGCGTTCTTCGTTATCCAGGGTCTGGATGCCTTGCCAGGCCGGATCCGCCGTCGATTCCTGCACCTCAAGATCGGTGTGCCGATAGTTGAGCAGCGCACTGAATAGCGGTGCCGGTGACGCAACACCGCTGCACCGCTGGGCCAACGCCAGCGATGCATGCTCATGCCCGAGCAGGTCGGTGAGTCGGGCGTGGGTGAGCAACACGGCATCACGCGCGCCCCGGTCCATGTCCACTCGCAAAGGCAAGGTGTTGATGAACACCCCGAGCGCCCGGTCCGCGCCCTCGCCGCCCTGCATGCGGCCCATGAAAACGCTGCCGAACACTACACGTTCCTGCCCCGAGGTCGCTGCCAGTACCTGCGCCCAGGCCAGGTGAATCAGGCTGGCCACGCTGACGCCTGCCTGCCGCGCTTGCAGGCGCAAGCGGCGGTCCAGTTCAGGCGCAAGGGTTCGCACGGCTTCGTCGATGCCGCGCCCGTCGCCCTGCACGTCCTGCAAACCGAACGGCAGGGTCGGCTCGTCGATGTCGGCAAGCATTTCGCGGAAGAACGCTTCGTGTTCCTGCTCGCTGACACCGAGCCGGGTCTGGGCCACGTAATTGCGATACGGCACCGCTGGCGGCAACGGCTCACCCTGCCCCAGCAGGTTGGCGCGCATTTCATGGCGCAGGACTTCCAGGGCGATGTGATCCAGTGCCAGGTGATGGAACAACAGAATCGCCACGATCCGCCGATGGGCCGGATCGCGGGCATACATCAGCCGGATCAGCGGCGCCTGACTGACGTCGATGCGATAACGACGGGCATCGAAACGCTCATGCAGTTGCGCGAGGACATCGCCCTCGGCCGGGTCGAGCATGATTTCCTGCACCGGCAGTTCGGCTTCGCGCCAGACCACCTGCACCGGCGTGGTCAAACCTTCCCAGACCACCGCAGTGCGCAGGATATCGTGCCGCGCCATGACTTGACGCAACGCCGCCGCATAGGCCTCGACCCGCTCGACGCTGTCGAACGCCAGTTGCGATTGCAGCAGATACGGATCGCCCTGGGCGGCGGTGATGTGGTGATAAAGGATGCCTTCCTGCAACGGCGCCAGCGGGTAAATGTCCTGCACGTTGGCTGCGCCACCCGGCACGGTGGCGATGATCCGGTCGAGGGTAGTTTGATCCAGCTCGACCAACGGCAACAGGTCCGGGGTGATCTGCGTGCAACCCTGCGGAATGCGGTTGGCCGGCACTTCGACCTCGCGACCACTGCCCACCGACGCAGCCAGTGCCGCCAGGGTCGGCTGGCCGAACAGCACGCGCACGTCGCTGCTCATGCCAAGCTGTCGCATGCGCTCGATCAGGTTGACCGCCAGCAACGAATGGCCGCCCAGCTCGAAGAAATGATCGTGACGCCCGACCTTTTCGACTTGCAGCACCTCGGCCCAGATCTGCGCCAGGAGGATTTCGACGTCGCCTTGCGGGGCCTCGTACTCGCGGCGGATCAACGCCTCCGGCCCCGGTGCCGGCAACGCCTGGCGATCCAGTTTGCCGTTGGCGGTCAGGGGCAACGCCGTCAAGCGCACGTAGGCCGATGGCAGCATCGCGCTCGGCAGACGGGTTTGCAGATGGGCATGCAGCTGCGTGATGTCCAGCGGCTGGTGTTCGGTGAACCAGGCCAGCAACTGCCCGTCGCGCACCTGCACCACCGCATCACGCACGGATTCATGACTGCTCAACGCCGCTTCGATTTCGCCGGGTTCGATGCGTACGCCACGGATTTTCACCTGATCGTCGTTGCGGCCCAGATACTCGATATTGCCGTCCGGGCGCCAGCGTGCCAGGTCGCCGGTGCGGTACATCCGCGCGTTGGGCTGGCCGCTGAACGGATCGTCGAGAAAGCGTTCGGCGGTCAGTTCCGGGCGGTTGAAGTAACCCCGCGCCACCCCGGCACCGCCGACGTAGAGCTCACCGGCCACGCCAATCGGCACCGGACGCTGTCGGTCATCCAGCAGATAGGTCGTGGCATTGCTCACGGGTTTGCCGATGTGCAGCGTCCGGCCCGGTTCGATGCGACCCGAGGTGGCAACCACCGTCGCTTCGGTCGGGCCGTAGTTGTTGATCACCTCGAACGTTTGCTCGCGATTGAACTGGCGCAGGCGATCACCGCCGATCAGCAGTGTGCGCAGGGTCGGGTGTTCGAGGTGGCGACTGAAGGCGTACTCGGCAATCGGCGTTGGCAGGAAACTCACGTCCAGTGGTTGCGCACGCCACCAGTCGAGCAGCGCGTCGATGTCTTCACCGCTGTCACGGGACGGCGCCAGGTGCAGGGTCGCGCCGGCACACAATGCGGGCCAGACTTCCCAGGCCATCGCGTCAAAGCCGAAGCCAGCCAGGCTCGAGGTGTGGCCACCCGCACCCAGGTCGAAAGCCGTGCAATGCCAGTCCACCAGATTCGACAGGGTCCGATGTTCGACCATCACGCCTTTGGGCTGGCCGGTGGAACCGGAGGTGTAGATCACGTAGGCCAGATGTTCGGTGGTCAGGCCCGAGACGTCGGGGTTGAGATCGTTGACCGGCCAGGAACGCGAGTCGATGTCGATCACCGGCACATTCAGCGCCGGCAGACGTTCACGCAGATTGCGCTGGGTCAGGACCACGACCGGCGCACTGTCGCTCAATAAATAGCTCAAACGTTCCGCAGGATGGGCCGGATCGACCGGCACATAACCGGCGCCGGACTTGAGGATCGCCAACATCGCGACCAAGGTATCCAGCCCACGGCGGGCGACCAGCGCCACGCGGTCATCGGGTTGCACACCGAGCCCGATCAAATGATGGGCCAGGGCGTTGGCCTTTCGGTTCAGTTCGGCATAGGTCAGCCGTTGCCCCTGGGATTCTGCAGCCACCGCATCCGGTCGTATCGCCGCTTGCGCTTCGATTCGCTGATGAATGGTCTGCCCGTCGGAGTAATCGGCGCGGGTGTCATTCCACTCTTGCAGCAAGGTCGACTCGGCCGGCAGATTCAGACTGAAATCGCCAACCGCCAGCGAAGTATCTTCAAGCCCCTGCTCCAGCACCCACAGCAATCGGCCGCACAGCGCCGCGATTTCATCCGCGTCAAAGTAAGCCTCGTTGTACACCAGGTACAAACTGTCCTCTTCGTCGCCACGGCTGCTCAACAGGTGCACGGACAGCGGTGTGCCCTCCTCGTGGTTGGACACTTTGACCACCCGCCCCCGGGCCTCTCCGTACCGGTATTCATGGGCGTCCCGCTCGTAGGAGACGGTCACTTCGAACAGCTGTGATCGATCCTCGCGCAGCAGACCCAGCGCGCGGTTCATCTCACTCAGGGGAAAACGCTGATGGCGGAAATCCTGTTTCAGCTCATCGCGAACGGCCTTGACCAGTGCACCGAACGCCAGCTCGCGCCCGAACCCCATGCGCACGGCGCTGACCTGGGTGAACAGCCCCAGGGTCGACTTGAAACGGGCCCCGGAACGATTGAGCAACGGCAAGCCCACCACCCATTCATCACGCTGGCCGATACGGCTGAAGTACACATGCATTGCCGCCAGCAGGAAATGCAGCGCCGAAGCCCCGTATTCTGCGGCCACCTGCTTCATACGGTCGTGAAGGCGTGCCGGAAACACCTGCGAGTAAATCCGCGTCGGTGCCGTCGCGCCGGCAAAGCGTTCCTGGTAGCGCGGCAACAACAGCGGCTCGGGAAGATGCCGATATTTGTCCAGCCAGTACGCACGGTCACGCGCATAGCGGGCGGACTCGTAATACCGTGCGTCGTCATGAATGAAGTCGATATAGGACGGCGCCGAATCCGGCGGCCGTTGCCCGAGCGCCAGGGCGTTATAGATCTCGTCGAGGGACTTGAGCATCTCGCCAAAGCCCCAGCCATCGACAATCAGGTGATGGGCCTGGAGCGAAAACCAATGGCAGCGATCATCGAGACGGATCAGGCAGAAACGGAACAACGGCCCGCCGTCCAGCGTGAACGGCTGTTCGATGCGCTCCTGAGTCAATCGGCGCGCCGCAGCCTCCGGCTCGGGATGGGCACTGAAGTCATGGAACGGCATCGGCACCGGCATCGAGGGCGCAAAACGCTGCAACGGCAGACCGTGCTCACCGGCACCCAGCAACAGACTGGTGCGCAGGGCGTCATGCCGGGCCACGAGGCCTTCAAGGGACGCGTGCATCAACGCAGGATCAAGGACACCGGTCATCTCGACATAACCACCGATGTTGTACACCGGCGAATCCCCCTGACGCAGTTGATCGAGCCAGATGTCACGCTGGGCAGCGGTCAGCGGGAAGGCTTCGGAAATCGCGGACAGACCGTCCGCCGCATCGGCAGCAAATTGGTTCATAAGATCCGTCTCATGTGATTTGGCGCGTATTCAAGCATCGGCCCCGAAACCCGCATGACACGTGAAACCCGGACAACTCCCCCCTCTTTGCCCCGCCCTGAGGGTCGTCAGCCCCGGACAAGTCAGTTATTCCCTCAAAAGTTCGGAAAGAAATGGCTGAAAATCCTGTAGGACAATCGCCACACGCTGCTACCGACCAGCGCCTCGCAAATGTGGGACGCGGCGGTCCGAGCCCCGGATTTCGGGGTTCCCACTAGACCGTACAGTCACGGACTACGAGTCCTTACACATAGATCTGACAGAAACGTGACGCCATTTTTTCGGAATTAGTGGCACTTTGTGTCCCCGTTTTCCCCTACAGACGTAGGACAAATGCATAGGCTTAAATCCCGCTCCAGATCGATTTCAAGGAGAAACGCTGGGTTGGCGGCTTCACAGGTGTATGCACGGCAGATGATTCGGCAATGGCTTTAAATCAGGGATGACAAGGATATGAATCTGACCGGCAGTCTTCGCAACACGGAAAACCCGCACTTCTACTGGCAACTGGGCGAGTTGATCGCCAGTACGGGGAACGAACGATTCGCCTCCAACATGTTTCAGTTGGTCGACACCCTGGTGCCGGTCAACCGGGTCGATCTCAGCGAATGGACACTCGACGAGCGCGAGGCCAGCGTGGTCGAGATCAAGGCCCTGGGCAGCGCCGGTTTGCCGGATACCTTCCCGCCCCCGGACCCGCTGCAATGCCAGGACGATCATCCGCTGTTGCAAAAGATGATCGAGATGAATGACTCGCTGCTGATTCAACTCAAGGCCTCGCTGCAGCAACGACACCCGCACCACAGCGTCCATCAGTGCAATCTGGTGTCACGCACCTCCAACCGCCGCTGTGTCATCTCGTTCTATCGCCCTCACACGCACCGGGTGTTTTCCCTGCCGGAGCTGTCGTTTCTCAAAAGCCTGTCCGACACCCTGCTGCCGTTGATCGAGCGTCATGCGCAGATCCGTCGGCAAATCATCGCCCGGCAACCGCGCCCACTTCAGGCCGATCAGGAGCAGACACCGTTGCAACAGGTGTTCGACGAGCGCCTGGCACTGGGCGACATCACCCTGTCAGTGCGCGAGAAAGAAGTCTGCCTCGGCCTGCTGACCGGCGGCACCGTGCCGCAGATGGCCGAGCGGTTGCGGGTCAAGAACAGCTCGATCGAGACCTACCTCAAGCGCGCGGCGGCCAAACTCGGAGTCAGCGGGCGTCACGGTCTGGCGAAATGGATGGCCGGGGCCTGATCCGGCGTTTTCTCATCACGGGCCTTCGCGCCCACTCCTATTTGTGAACGAGGCTGTTTGATGTCCAGGTTGCCGATCTCCCTGCTGTCCATGGCGTTGCTGATGGGCGGCTGCTCGCTGATTCCCGATTACCAGCGTCCGGCGTCACCCAGCGCGGCGCAGTATTCAAACGGCCCCGCCTACTCTGCGTCAACCCGGACCACGACCGCTGTCGAGGACTGGCGCGGGCTGTTCAATGACCCGGCGTTGCAGCAGTTGATTGAAAGCGCACTGGTCAATAACCGCGATTTGCGGGTGGCCGCGCTGAACGTTGAGGCCTTCCAGGCGCAGTACCGCATTCAGCGCGCCGATCTGCTGCCGGCGGTTTCAGCCAATGCCAATGAGCTGCGCCAACGGGTGCCGGCAAGCGTGACCAAAACCAAAGCGGCGATCACCTCGACCTACTCGGCGAACCTCGGCATCAGCGCCTACGAACTGGATTTCTTTGGCCGCGTCCGCAGCCTCAGCGAACAGGCCTTGATGAGCTGGCTGGCCACCGAAGAAGCCCGGCGCAGTGCGCAATTGAGCCTGGTGGCCAACGTCGCCAACGCCTACCTGACCTGGCGCGCCGATCAGGAATTGCTGGCCCTGGCCCAGGAAACCCTGGCCGCCGACGAGCAAAGCCTGCGCCTGACCACCCGCAACCGCGAGGCCGGAAAATCTTCGGCACTGGATCAGATCCAGGCGCAGACCAGCGTCGACAGCACCCGTGCCAGCCTCGCCCGCTATCAACGCCAGGTGGCCCAGGACTTGAACAGCCTGACGTTGCTGGTCGGGGCGCCGGTTCCGGAGACATTGCCGGCACGACCACTGGCCAGTGATCTGGTGGCCCAAGTCCCGGCCGGGTTGCCGTCGGATCTGCTGCAACGCCGGCCGGACATTCTCCAGGCCGAATACAAGCTGAAAGCTGCCAACGCCAATATCGGCGCAGCCCGGGCGGCGTTTTTTCCCAGTGTCAGCCTGACGGCCAATGCCGGCACATCGAGTCGGGACCTGTCGGGATTGTTCAAGGGCGGCTCCGGCGCCTGGACCTTCCAGCCGCAGATCAACCTGCCGATCTTCAACGCCGGCAGCCTGCGCGCCAGCCTAGATTACGCGAAGCTGCAGAAGGACATCACCGTCGCCGAATACGAAAAGACCATTCAGACCGCCTTTCAGGAAGTGTCCGACGGTCTCGCCGCACGGGAGACCTATCAGCAACAGCTACAGGCCCAGCGCGATCTGGTGCAGGCGACTCAGGACTATTACGACATGGCGCAGCACCGCTACCGGACCGGTGTCGACAGCAGCCTGACGTTTCTCGATGCCCAGCGTTCGCTGTTCAGTTCGCAGCAAGGTCTGATTTCCGACCGGTTGGCGCAACTGGTGGCGCAAGTGAACCTGTACACCGCACTGGGCGGTAGCTGGAGCCCTGCGGAACCGTCGCCGCAATAACCGCAGGTCATGTTTTCTTACACCTTTTGTCGCCAGATCTGACATCCGTCGGTGATCAAAAACCGACCTGCCGGTTCATTTTGGTATCATGCGCCGCTTTTACGGTTAACCCCCCGCCCGTCTTGCTGACCGGCGGGCTGCAAAAGGCGGTATTAGATGACGGCTTTGTTGACTCGCCGCAAGGTGCTTGCGGGAATGGGCGTGCTCGGTCTGGGCCTGCTCGCCGGCTGCGACACCCGTGGCCAACTGTCGTACAAGTACGGCAAGGATCTGAGCGACAAGATCCTCGGACGCACCTTCAAGCTCAAGGACACCGAAGGCAACACCGTGACGCTGTCGAGCTTTCGCGGCCTGATGCCGATGATTTTCTTCGGTTTCACCCAGTGCCCGGCCGTCTGCCCGACGACCCTGGCCCGCGCGGCGAAAATCAAGAAGCTGATGGGCAAGGATGGCGACATCCTGCAAGTGGTGTTCATCACCCTCGACCCGGAACGCGACACGCCCGAAATCCTCGACGCCTACGTCAAGACCTTCGACCCGAGCTTCGTCGCCCTGTACGGCACCCTCGAGGAAACCAAGGCCACCGCCAAGGAATTCGACGTCTTCTACGAAAAAGTCCCTGCCGGCGACACTTACACCCTGTCGCACACGTCCACCAGTTATGTCTACGACACCCGCGGCAACCTGCGCGTGGGTCTGTCCCAATCGCTTTCTGCACAAGAGTGTACGGAAGATTTGCAAACCGTCATGGAGGTCTGCTGATGAACCCTTTCCTGAACAACATCAAACGTGCCGCACTGGGCCTGTCCCTGCTGGGCCTGGCTTTCCAGGTTTCGGCGCAGACCAGGGTCGATGACGCCTGGGTCCGTGCAACCGTGCCAAACCAGTCGGCCAGCGGCGCGTTCATGACCGTCACCGCCGACAGCGACAGCAAACTGCTCAGCGTTGCATCGCCGGTGGCCAAGGACGTACAGATTCATGAAATGACCATGAAGAACGACGTGATGAGCATGGGCCCGGTCAACTCGGTCGACCTGCCGGCCGGCAAGGCTGTGAAATTCGATCCGAACGGCTACCACGTGATGCTGATGGGCCTGAACGGTCAACTGAAGGAAGGCGACACCGTGCCGCTGACCCTGACCGTGGAAAATGCCAAAGGCGAAAAACAATCCATTGAAGTCCAGGCGCCGGTGCGCTCGTTGACCAACATGGAAGGCCACGATCACAGCAAGATGCATTGATCGCCGGCTGACGGCATTACGGCTTCAAAAAACAAACGGGGCGGCATGATCGACGATCATGCCGCCCCGTTTGCGTCTGGTTGCCAAGTCAGTTCAATTCGAGATGGTGGCGAAAGGCATCCGGATTTTCGGTGATGGGCAGTACTTCAGATAATCGAATTCAGCGATGACGCGCCAACGCATCCCGCACGTTCTGTCTGGATAGCTTTGAAGGATTGGCTTGAGAGCGATCTTGCGAATGAATGGAGGCTGACTGCATTGACGGCCCATTCACCAGAAGCTTCTTGCGCTTGACCACCTGCCGCCACTGGTAACCGAAATAACTCGCGGCCACGAAGAATCCCAGCGCGCCTGAAAACAAACCCACAAAAACCCACAGAAAAAAGGTGATCAGCAACGTCTTCCAGTTGAACACCGACAAGGACTTGCCGGCAGGCGTCTGTTTGTCTTCGATCGGTTCAGGTTCAACATTTGGCACTTGCTGAACGCCATCCAGATCAAAACGCAAGGCGACATCCATACCCGGCATTTGCACCTGGATCTGGTTGCCTTCCACAGACTGGACCCGAATCTCGCCATTGATGATCGAAGCCGAGCTGAAGCTGATGTGGGTTTCGCGGCGGATTTCACCGTTCACCAGCGTCACCACTGTGGGATTGTCACCATTGGCACGTTTACGCATGTCGATTCCTTGAGGGTTCACGCCGGACCACGTGAATAAAGCAGATCCCGAAGGCGCGAATGCTACTGAGTGGCCATCACCCTGTCCATAAAGAGCGGCCTTCATCATGGCGTTCGATGACCAGCGCTTAGCCGTTTCCATCAGACTTCATAGCGTCAGGTAACGCGTGTGAAAGGCGCAATAAACAGCCTGAAACAATTAATCCCCTGTTTCGCCGGCGCCGAAAACCGCCTCCCTCTCCGCTGATACGAACGCAGGTCAAGGCTTCAGGCAATTCGACCGGATCGCACACGCGTTCGACAACGGATCAGCCATGCGTTTAAAAAGGCGATCAGACAGCCCACCCTTGGTATCATCGCGCACACTTTTATGACGGTTTGATGGCTGGAAGGTCTTTTTGTGAGCGCTCTTTTTCAACGGCTTCGGCACCCCGACGCCCGTCTTCTTTCTCTGGTTTTTCTGGTCCTGATCGTACCGGTGTGCCTGCGTGCGGCACTCGGCTGGTCGAGTCTGTTCGGTTATCTGTCGGACCTGGCCATCGGCAGCCTGCTGGTGGTCCTGCTGCATCGCCGGCCGTGGTGGCTGGCCCTGCCGGTGCTGGTGTTCTGGGGTTTGCTGGCGGTGGCGACGGCTGAACTGGTCAGCGCGGTCGGGCGCCTGCCCAACCCCCAGGACCTGCATTACCTGATCGACCCGCAATTCGTCGAGAACTCCACCGGCGGCGGTTTCGCCCATCCGGGAGTGGCCGGTGCATTGCTGCTGGGCCTTTTGCTGTGGCTGGCGACGCAGTGGGCAAACCGCGGAACGCTAGCGCCGGCCCTGCCCCGCGCCGTGTGGTCGGCACCGGTGTTGCTGTTCGCCGCCCATTGGGGCGCACAGAATCTTTCGCCGAGCGACGCCGACCCATGGCGTCTGTACAACCTGCCGCATCAGTTGCTCGCCGCGCAAGTGGCCGACGCGCAGATGCAGGCCGAAGAATGGCTGGAAGGCGGCAGCGAAATACCTCCACCCTCGATGGCCGGGCTCACCGACCTCGACTTGAACGGCCACTCGTTACTGGCAGCAAAAGGCCAGGCGCGCAACGTACTGATCGTTGCCGTAGAAGGCATTCCCGGCGCCTACATCCGCGCCAATCGCGAGGCCATTGGCAGCCATTATCAGGAAGACCTGATGCCCAAGCTCAGCCGCTGGGCCGAGCGCGGCATGAACACGCCGGACTACGTGCTGCACACGCACCAGACCATTCGCGGCCTGTACGCCATGCTTTGCGGCGATTACGACAAACTGAACAACGGCACGCCCAAAGGCGTGGAAATGCTGACCCAGAACGAACGCAACCAGGCCTGCCTGCCGGCCCAATTGCGTCAGAACGGTTTCACCACCCACTACCTGCAAGGCGCCGGCCTGCGCTTCATGGCCAAAGACAAGATCATGCCGCACATCGGCTTCGATGCGACCCATGGCCTTGAGTGGTTCACCAACGCCAACTACCTGGAATTCCCGTGGGGCAAGGACGACAAGGCGTTCTTCGAGGGCGCGCTGAATTACGTCGGCCAACTGAAGAAACAGAAAAAACCGTGGATGCTGACCCTGCTGACCGTCGGCACCCATCAGCCCTACTCCGCGCCGGAAGACTACCTGCAACGCTACGACACGCCGAAACAGGCCGCCGTCGGTTATCTGGACGACGCTTTGGACCAGTTCCTCAGCGGCCTCGAGCGTCAGGGCGTGCTGAAAGACACACTGGTGGTGATCACCTCGGACGAATCCCATGGCATCGACGGCGTGCGGCTGGCGTCGTCCTGGGGCTTCAACCTGACCCTGGCACCTGAACAGGCGCAGTTGCCGCACCTGAACGCCGGGGTCTACGGACATGTCGATCTGAGCGCGTCGATCCTCGATTATTTTGACCTGCCGGTGCCCGCCGCTCTCAGCGGCCGCTCACTGTTTCGCGACTACGACACCGGGCGCGAAATCATGTCGTTCACCAACGGCAAACTGCGCTACCACGACGGCCACGGCATCCTGACCGAATGCGACATGCCACGCCGCTGCCGCGCCTACGCCAGTGAAGGCTTCATCGCCGAAAGCGCGACGTTCAAGGGCAATGCCAGCGGCCAGAATGCGCGGCAGATTGCGGCCCGCGCCGATGCGCTGGACCTGTCGTTGCTGCGCACCCCGCTGAACCAGCGCTATCAGTTCGGCAGCGACAACGTCATCCCGCTGCAAGCGCAGATCAAGGATGACTGGGCCGACAACCTGATCGGCGCGCAGTACCTGGAAATGCCCAAGGGCTCGCACACCCGCGTGCGCCTGACCGTGCGCTCGATGGACCCGCAACAGGCGGCGTACATCCAGCTCAAGGCCAAGGAGTTCGAACAGGACGTGCAACTGGGCCTGCCATCGGAAATGGTCGCCACGGCGGATCAGCCGCTGGAAATGGATTTCAGCTTCGACAACCCGCAACCGCGCAAGGCCTTCTCGTTCCACTTGCTGGGTTATGGCTTGGGGGCGGTGGAAGTCACGGATTTCAGCGTGATCACCGAGCTGCCGGGGCAACAGGATCTGCGGGAGGAACTCCCGGAAGACGACACCGCTCAGTCGAGCTGATGTCGACGCCAGCGTCACGCGGTTCGCGGGACGCTGGCGCTGGCGCTGGGACGATCAGAAGGTAGTGCGCAATCCCACCTGAATGCTTCGCCCTTCTGCCGGCGCAATGTCGCGCAGGATCGAGCTGGCATAGCGCACGGTCTGGTTGGTCAGGTTCTCGGCATTGACGAAGGCCAGCCATTTGCTCTGGCCGACGTCGAAGTGATACCCCACATTCGCACCCAGCGTGGTGTAGCCATCGGTGCTGCTTTCATTGTCCGGCACCCGATGCTGGGAACTGGCGTGCTCCACATCGATCCGTGCCTGCCAGCGATCCAGCTCCCACAGCAACCCGGTATTCAAGCGCAGCGGTGCAATGCGCGGCAGATCCTGACCGTTGTCGAGGTTCTTGGCACGGGTGTAGTCGCCCGACAATTCCAGCGCGAACTTGCCATAGGCGCTCTCGCCGAGCTGCCAGCGATCCTGGGCTTCGATGCCGCTGAAACGTGCACGGACACCGGAGTACGCATATTCGGGAATGCCGCCTGCGTCTTCTTCACCTTCATCATTGAGGGTGCGCCCGGTGCCGAGCAGTCCGATGTAATTGGAGAAGTGGCTGTAGAACACGCCGACGCTGCCCTTGTGCGTGCCATTGTCGAAACGCAGGGCCAGATCGCTGGAGACGGCTTTCTCTTTCGACAGACCCGCATCCCCGACTTCGAAAGTGCCGGTCGCGACGTGGGCGCCATTGGCGTACAGCTCGTAGAACGTCGGCGCCCGCTCGGTGTAGCCCAGCGTGGCGGCAACCGACCAGACCGGCGTCAGCGTGTACACCGCGCCGGACGACAGACTGCCGGCGGTGAAAATGCTGGAGCGGTCGGCATTGGCGAAGCGCTCGTTGCCTTTGGCGTCCGGGTCGACCGTGGTGTGTTCCAGGCGTCCGCCGAGGGTGAACAGCAGGCGATCCGTGGCTTGCAGCTCTTCCAGAATGAACAGTGCACCGGCGTTGGTATCGGTCTGCGGCACGAAGGCTTCTTCGCCCAGTGCCGAGAATTCATTACGGCTGACCTGCGCACCGATCACCCCGTTGAACGGCCCCAACGGCTGGTGACGAGCCTCGACCCGCGCTTCGTAACCCTTGTTCTTGAACGTAGTGCCGACCTCGCCGTCCTCGATTTCGCGGTGCTGGTAATCGGTGTAACCGGCGTCGAACTTGACCGAGCTGAACGGCCCTTGGAGGTTGCGGATTTCCGAGGCGAACGCGTAGTGCTCCTGCTGCATGCGAATCCGCACGTCGTCTTCGGCCGGCGAGCCGTAGTTGGAGTCGTAGTTGCTGTAGGACAGCCCCGCGTAACCGTCATCCCAAGTGTACGAACCGCCCACTGCGCCGCCGTCCTGACGACCGTCGCTGTTGGCCAGGCGATGCTTGCTGGAATCGCCATCATCCCCCGCCCGTTCGCGGCTGCTTTTGGCGTAGCCGGGGATTTTAAGGTCGTTGAACTCGCGAGCGCTGGCGTCCAGGTGCAGGGCGAACTGACCGTTGCCGGCCTCGAGTTTGCCCGCGCTGCTGCGGGTGGTGTCGGCGCCGCCATAACGCAGCTCGCCGGCACCATGGATGCCGTCGATGGCTTCGGTCGGGATGCGGTTGTCGAAGGTGTTCACGACCCCGCCGATAGCACTGCCGCCGTAGAGCAACGCGGCCGGGCCACGGACGATTTCGATGCGGTCAACGTTGATCGGGTCCAGCGGCACGGCGTGGTCGTAGGACAGCGACGAGGCGTCCAGAGCACCGACGCCGTTGCGCAGGATGCGGATGCGATCGCCATCCTGCCCGCGAATGATCGGGCGACTGGCACCCGGCCCGAAGTAGGACGACGACACGCCCGGCTGCTTGTTCAGGGTTTCGCCGAGGCTGCCCTTTTGCTGCTGCGTCAGGTCATCACCGCTCAATACGGTCGCGGGCGAAGCCAGGGTCTGGCTGCCCAGTGGATTGGCAGTGATGACTTGGGGTTGCAGCTCAAGGGGTTCGGCAGCGAATGCGGGGGACGCGATCAGCAGCGCAGAGGCCAGCAGGCTTGGCGGGAAGGAGGGAAAACGGGCAGACATTTCTAGTATTCCGTAAGGCAGAAAGGAAGGGACCGATGCCACTGCCACACGGACATGTCAGTGACATCGATCAGATGAAATCATTTTTATGTTATACAATAACATTTCCAATGGCCATCATGATTCTTGCCCGATGTTTACAACAACCGCTCAAGGACGGGTCTTTCAGCACGCGGTATCGTCGCGTGCGCAAGCACGTCTTGCGTTTCTTCCGAAAATTCCTGAACAGACAGCGGTAAAAGACTTTGCCTATCAGCCACCAATAGTCGGCCTATTAGCTGACCTGCCCAGTCGGGTCTAGCCTTACTAATCCGAAGTCGGCACGAGCCGGCCGCAGAAGACCTGATAAGGATCCGAACATGGCAAATGAATCGAAATGCCCGTTCAATCACGCCGCCGGCGGTGGCACGACGAACCGCGATTGGTGGCCGAATCAACTGAACCTGAAAATCCTGAGCCAGCACTCGCCCGCCTCCGATCCGCTGGGCAAGGACTTCGACTACGCCAAGGCCTTCAAGAGCCTGGATTTCCAGGCCCTGAAACGCGATCTGACGGCGCTGATGACCGACTCCCAGGACTGGTGGCCCGCCGACTTCGGCCACTACGGCCCGCTCTTCATCCGCATGGCCTGGCACAGCGCCGGCACCTATCGCACCGCTGACGGCCGTGGCGGCGCCGGCTCCGGCCAGCAACGCTTCGCCCCGCTCAACAGCTGGCCGGACAACGTCAGCCTCGACAAGGCCCGGCGCCTGTTGTGGCCGATCAAGCAGAAATATGGCCGCAACATTTCCTGGGCCGACCTGATCGTCCTCACCGGTAACGTCGCGCTGGAATCCATGGGCTTCAAGACTTTCGGATTTTCCGGCGGACGTCCCGATGTGTGGGAGCCGGATGAAGATGTGTACTGGGGTTCGGAAAACACCTGGCTGGGTGGCGACACCCGTTACGGCAAACACCCCGAAGCCATGCAGGAACCGGGCGACGGCACGCTGGTGGCCGAACCTGCCGAGCACGGCCATGAACAAAGCCGCACCAATCAGGGTGAACGCAATCTGGAAAACCCGCTCGCCGCCGTGCAGATGGGCCTGATCTACGTGAACCCGGAAGGCCCCGAGGGCAATCCCGATCCGGTGGCCTCGGCCCGGGACATCCGTGAAACCTTCGGCCGCATGGCCATGAACGACGAAGAAACCGTCGCCCTGATCGCTGGCGGCCACGCCTTCGGCAAGACCCACGGTGCCGGCCCGGCCGATAACGTTGGTCCGGAACCGGAAGCCGCCGGCCTCGAGCTTCAGGGCCTGGGCTGGAAAAACAGCTTCGGCAGCGGCAAAGGTGCGGACACCATCACCAGCGGTCTGGAAGTGACCTGGACCACCACCCCGACCAAATGGAGCAACAACTACCTGGAAAACCTGTTCGGCTTCGAGTGGGAACTGACCAAGAGCCCGGCCGGCGCCCATCAGTGGAAACCAAAAAACGGCGCCGGGGCCGGCACGATTCCCCATGCCCACGACCCGAACAAACGCATCGACCCGACCATGCTCACCTCCGACCTGGCCCTGCGCTTCGACCCGGCCTACGAGAAGATCTCGCGGCGCTTCCTGGCCAATCCCGATCAACTGGCCGACGCCTTCGCCCGCGCCTGGTACAAGCTGATCCACCGGGACATGGGCCCGCTGTCGCGCTATCTCGGCCCGGAAATGCCGCAGGAAGAACTGCTGTGGCAAGACCCGATTCCCGAGTCTAAGCATCCACTGGTGGACGACAGCGATATCAGGGCGCTGAAAGGCAAAGTACTGGCGTCGGGGCTGTCCGTTTCGGAACTGGTCTCCACCGCCTGGGCTGCCGCCTCGACCTTCCGGGGCTCGGACAAACGCGGCGGCGCCAACGGCGGACGTCTGCGTCTGGCACCACAACGGTTCTGGCAGGCCAACCAGCCCGAACAACTGGACAAGGTGCTCAAAGCCCTCGAAAGCATTCAGAACGAGTTCAACGCCGGGGCGTCGGGCAAGAAAGTCTCGCTGGCGGATCTGATCGTGCTGGCCGGCAATGCCGGGGTCGAACAGGCGGCGAAAAACGCCGGCCATTCGGTCACGGTGCCCTTCTCGCCCGGCCGTACCGATGCGACTCAAGAGCAGACCGACGTCGAGTCGTTCGGCTTCCTTGAACCGCACACCGACGGATTCCGCAACTACGCCGCCAGCACCTATCGCGTGCCGGCCGAAGCGTTGCTGATCGACAAGGCGCAGCTGCTGACGCTCTCGGCGCCAGAACTCACCGTGCTGGTTGGCGGTCTGCGCGTGCTGGACACCAACGTCGGCAAGACCAGACACGGCGTCTTCACGGACAAGCCCGGCGCCCTGACCAACGACTTCTTCCGCAACCTGCTGGACATGGGTGTGGAATGGAAACCGACGTCCAAGGCAGCGGATGAGTTCGAAGGCCGCGACCGCAAGACCGGCAATGTGAAATGGACAGGAACGCGCGTCGATCTGGTGTTCGGCTCCAATGCGATACTGCGGGCGCTGGCCGAGGTGTATGCCAGTTCCGATGCGAAGGAGCAGTTCGTCAACGACTTCGTGGCTGCGTGGGCGAAGGTGATGGATCTGGATCGGTTTGATTTGCGCCAATAGTTTTTCATCCACCCACAAAAACGCCGCTCATCGAGCGGCGTTTTTTATTGCCCTGAAACAGCTTCAGGCAAGGCTCTTGCTGACCACTTCATAGACATCACTGGACAGCTGACCGGATGCCAGAATCCGCTCCAGCTCCGCCTTCATCAGCGCCTGACGAGCACTGTCGTATTTGCGCCAGCGAGTCAGCGGCGCCAGTTGGCGCGAAGCGATCTGTGGGTTGAAGCCGTTCAGTTCGATCACCAGGTCCGCGAGGAAGCGGTAGCCCGAGCCATCCGCCGCGTGGAAGTTGATCAGGTTCTGCCCGGCAAAAGCGCCGACCAGTGCACGCACCTTGTTCGGGTTCTTGATGTTGAACGCCGGGTGCTGCATCAGCGCTTTCACACGTTCCAGACCGCCCGGCAAGGTGCTGCCGGCCTGCACGCTGAACCACTGATCCATAACCAGCGGATTGTCCTTGAAGTGCTCGGCGAAACTGGCCAGGGCCTTGGCCTTCTCGTCTTCGAATGGCGAGTTGACCAGCACCGCCAGCGCGGTGAGGCGCTCGGTCATGTTGTCGCAACTGTCGAACTGCTCCAGCGTTGCCGCCAGCACTTCAGGCTTGCCGCTGAGCATCAGATACGACAGCGCGATGTTCTGCAGTGCGCGACGGGCGAAATGCTCGGCTTCGGCCACGTACGGGGTCTTTTTCGACAGCTCGCGGTTGGCCTGATAACGCTGCCACAGGGCCTCGAACAGGCTGTCCGCCAGTTGCTGACGGGCGAATTCGCGGGCCGTGTGGATCGAGTCCACGTCAGCCACTTCGCTGATTTCGGTCAGGTAGGCTTCGCTCGGCAGCGAGAGCATTTCCGCGACCATCGCCTGATCCAGCGTCTGATCAGCCAGCACAGTGCGCAGAGCGGAAATCAGACGTGGATCGAGCACCAGGCTTTCGCCCTTCTGCTGTTGGCCGATCAACTCTTGCAGCACCTGTACCGACAGTTGCTGGCCGGCATCCCAGCGGTTGAAACCGTCAGTGTCGTGCTGCATCAGGAACATCAACTGATCGCGGTTGTACGGGAAGCTCAGTTTCACCGGTGCCGAGAAACCACGCAGCAAGGACGGCAGCGGTTGTTCGGCGATATCGACGAAGGTGAAGGTCTGCTCGGTTTCAGTCACCGAGATCACTCGGGTAGTGCCTTGCGCAGCGGCTTCGCCGGCCAGACGCAGGGCGATCTCGTTACCCTGGCTGTCGAGCAGGCCCAGCTCCACAGGAATCACGAACGGCAGCTTTTCAACCTTGTCCGGGGTTTCCGGGCAGCTCTGACGGAAGGTCAGGCTGTAGGTTTTCGCGGCGGCATCGTAAGACTCGCTCACCGCCAGTCGCGGCGTACCAGCCTGGCTGTACCAGCGCTTGAACTGGGTCAGGTCGACGCCATTGGCATCTTCCATGGCCTTGATGAAGTCATCGCAGGTCACGGCCTGGCCGTCGTGGCGTTCGAAGTACAGGTCGCTGCCCTTGCGGAAGCCTTCGGCGCCCAGCAGGGTGTGGATCATGCCGACCACTTCCGAGCCCTTTTCGTACACGGTCAGGGTGTAGAAGTTGGAAATCTCGATGAAGCTGTCCGGGCGCACGGCATGGGCCATGGGACCTGCATCTTCGGCGAACTGGTGGGTACGCAGGTACGCCACGTCCTGAATGCGCTTGACCGTGGCCGAGTTCATGTCGGAGGAGAAACCGGCGTCACGGAACACGGTAAAGCCTTCCTTGAGCGACAGCTGGAACCAGTCGCGGCAGGTCACGCGGTTGCCCGACCAGTTGTGGAAGTATTCGTGGGCAACAATCGCCTCGACCCGCTGGTGCGCAGCGTCGGTGGCGGTTTCGGCGCGGGCCAGCACGGCGCTGGAGTTGAAGATGTTGAGGCCCTTGTTCTCCATCGCACCCATGTTGAAGTCGTTCACGGCGACGATCATGAAGATGTCCAGATCGTACTCGCGACCGTAGACCTCTTCGTCCCAGCGCATGGATTTCTTCAGGCTGTTCATGGCGTGCTGGCACTTGTCGATGTTTTCCGGCTCGACGTAAATGCGCAGCGCCACGTTGCGATTGGTCATGGTGGTGAAAGAGTCTTCAACGCACCACAGGTCACCGGCCACCAGCGCAAACAGGTACGCCGGCTTCATGAACGGGTCTTCCCAGGTCGCCCAGTGCCGGCCGTCTTCGCCGGGACCGCTGGCGATCGGGTTGCCGTTGGACAGCAGCACCGGATAGCTGTGCTGCTCGGCGACCACCGTGGTGGTGAACTTGCTCATCACATCCGGGCGGTCGAGGTAATAGGTAATTTTGCGGAAGCCTTCGGCCTCGCACTGGGTGCAGAACATCGTGCCGGACTTGTACAGGCCTTCCAGCGCGGTGTTGGTTTCCGGGTGGATTTTGACGCTGGTGTCGACCGTGAAGGTTTCACTCTTCGGCTGCAGGGTCAGGTGATTCTCGGTCAACTGGTAGTCGGCAGCGCTCAGTTCCTGGTCGGCCAGGGTCACCGAGAGCAATTCCAGCTGCTGGCCATCGAGCACCAGCGGCGGCAGGCCCGGGCCACGGGCCGGGTTGCGGCGCATCACCAGTTGCGCGTGGACCAGACTGTGGTCCTCGAACAACTCGAAGGTCAGGTGTGTTTCATCGATCAGGTACTCGGGCGCCTGATAGTCCTTCAGGTAAATCATCTTCGGTTGTTCGGTGCGCATGCTGAAGTCCTTATTGATGCACGGCGAGCTGATAGGCCGTGTACTTGCGAATGTTGATCACGCCGGTGTCGAAGATCAGGTACTGGCCCTTGATCCCCAGCAGCGTGCCTTCGGCAATCGGGTTCTTGTCCAGGTTGAAGCTGACGATCTTGGCCGGGTACTGCTCGACCGGGTAACGGATTTCCAGCGGCTCGACGTCGGTGACCGGCTGAATCGCCTGCAGGCCGAAACGCTCCTGCAAGCCTTGCAGGCCTTCGGCGCAGCTGTCGAACAACTGATCGCGCACCTGCGTCAGATCCACCGCCGCCGCGTCGCCCTTGAGCAGCGCGCGCCAGTTGGTCTTGTCCGCCACCTGACTGCGGAACAGGTCTTCGACGAAACCGGACTGTTGGCGCGTGGCGACGCGCATGATCGGCAGCGCCTGACTGGCGCCCTGGTCGAGCCAGCGGGTCGGCAGCTGGGTGGCGCGAGTGATGCCGACCTTGATCCCCGACGAATTGGCCAGGTAGACGACGTGATCGGTCATGCAGAACTTCTCGCCCCACTCCGGTTCCCGGCAGGTGCCGGCGTCGAAGTGGCAGCGCTCCGGGCTCATGATGCACACGTCGCACTGGGCCAGCTTGGTCATACACGGGTAGCAGTAACCCTGACTGAAGCTGGTCTTGGTCTTGCGTCCGCAATGGGTGCAGTGAATCGCCCCCAGGTATTCCAGGCGCACCGTGGTGCCGATCAACGGGTTGACCGGCACCTCGACGTCATCCAGACGAAACGCGTATTGCACGTTCGGCCCGTCCAGGCGCGCCGACATTTTGCTGATTGCACCGCGGCCAATCTCGATCAATGGATGGCGTCCGACTTGAACAGGATGTTCGGCACTTCGATCGACTTCGATGCACACTCCTGCGGGCCCATGTAACCGGTGCGCTCTTCTTCGGGCAGGTTCTGGATTTCCCAGGCGATCATCGCCTGCAGCGACAGCTCGCGCTGTTCGGCGGTGAGCTTGCCACCGTCGGACCATTTGCCGATTTCCACGGCCAGTTTCAGGCTCTGGTAGATGTCGGGGGTAATGTTTTTGATCAGTTCGGAAAAAGACGACATGTTGAACACTCTCCAAAAAATGTCGCTAGTTTAACGGTGCCGATGCCCCGGCACACTGCCGGGCATCAGATGGGCGAGCGGATCGACGGGCGTCACGCCCGTCGTCCTAGAACTCCCTTGAAAGTTTTACCTGAGTCAGTTCCTTCTCCAGCGCCCGCCGGAAGATCTGCGGCGCAGTGAAGGTATAGAGGGCAAAGCCCAGCCAGACCCAGTCGATGACCTCGGCGGCAGCGGGATAACCCTGTGCCGTGACGGTGATGACCGTGACCCGGTAGACCACGAACATGGCCAGTAATAGAACAATGGCTCGGGTGTTGCTGCGCTCGGTCATCCAGCTGTTGAAGCGCCACCACAGCCCCATGAACGGATTGCTGCGCGCTTTCACGGCAGTCAACAGGCCCAGCGCCGCGACGTTGTTGGCGTTTTCCTGCAGGGCCCAGATCGCGTGTTCGCGCGCGCCGTTGATATTGCCCTGGCGCAACAGCAAATGGCCCAGCACCACCACGGCTGCTGTATGCCCGGGATCGGCCTGCAACGCCTGTCGGGCAAAACCTTCGGCCTGTTCCCAGTGACCGCAGGCCTTGTGGTATTCGGCCATGGCCACCAGGTTGGCCGCACCATCCGGGTCGAGTTCGAGAGCCTTTTCCAGCAGCGCCTGGCTCTGGCTCAAGCGCCCGGTGATCTGGAACAGATCGGCGAGGCTGCGGTAATAACTCGGCTCGTCCGGCTCCAGTTCGAGCAGTTGCAACAGGTGCTGTTCGGCGCTCTTGAACCGCCGGGCACCCATGTCGGCCATTGCGGCGGCGTAATGCGCCAGCGGAAGCAAAGCATCCAGTGCCAGCGCCATCGAGGCTTCATGCCGCGCCGCATGCAGTCGCCGCAGGCTGATCAGGCACAGCGCCAGCAACGCGTGCGCTTCTGCACATTCGGGGTCGTCGGCGAGCAATTGCCGCAGGCTGTCGACGGCGCCGTCATAGTGATGGGCATGCAGACGCTGGTAAGCCAGTTCCAACAGTTGGGACGTATTCATCAGCTCACCACCAGATACCAAAGGGTTGCGGGCACCAGTTTGACCACCACGCCCTTGAGCACGAAGGCGCCGCCGAGGGCGACCAGCGGTGCAAAGCGGTTGAGCTCGCCGCCGTAGTACTGATACAGCTCGATGGTGGAATTCTGCAGGGTGTACAGCACGTAACCGATGGTGAGTTTCCACACCACCAGGACCAGCAGCGCGTATTGAATCTCGGCCTGGGTCGTCAGGTAGCCATTGTTCAGCAGGCTGATCAGCAGCAGGCCGATGATCACGCTGCCGGCCGTGCCGACGCCGACCCAGGTCCATTCACGGATTCGCGTCGGGCTGCCCACCGCAATCGAATTCAGCACAAACCACGGCAGTCCCAGCCACAGGCCGCCCATCATCAGGGCCAGCAGTGGCCAGAACGGCGCCACGGCAAACCTGGCGAGGCCACCCGGACGGGGTTCGTCCTCGATCCGGTACACACTCTTGCTTCCCATCAGCGCCCCTTGCCGTGCTTGTCGAGAAAGGCCAGCACTTCGTCGTACTGATTGCCTTCGTTGGCGTAGCGCGCGTAATTGCGCGCCGTGGTCAGCCATTCCAGCGTTGTCGCGCGCACATCTTTCAAGGCCTGCTTGAAATGGCGGTCACAGATCGGCTGTTCAGCGCCTTCACTGATCGACTCTTCGATGGCCTCATCGGCGGCGGTATCCACCAGTTCGCCGAGATCGGCCCCGGAGAATCCCGAGGTGTGTTTGGCCAGGAACGCGAAGTCGATATCAGCCGCCAGCGGACGGCCCTTGACCATCAGTTGCAGCATGTTTTCCCGGGCCGCGCGATCCGGTGGCGGCACGAACAGCACCCGGTCGAACCGGCCGGGCCGGCGGAACGCCGAATCCACCGACCACGGCACGTTGGTCGCGGCCAGGATCAGCACGCCATGGTTGTTTTTGGCAAAACCGTCCATTTCCGAGAGGAAGGTGCTGACCAGTTTCGAAGACGTCGATTCACGGGTATTGGAGCGTTTGCCACCCAGCGCCTCGACTTCATCGAAGAACATTACCGCCGGCGCCTGGGCCCGCGCCTGCTCGAACAGGGCGTGGAGCTTGCGCTCGGACTCACCGATGTACATGTCCAGCACATCGGAAATCGCCACGTTGAAAAACTTGGCCTTGCACTCTCCGGCCGTGGCCCGGGCCAGTAAAGTCTTGCCGCAGCCTGGTGGCCCGTACAACAGCACACCACCGCCGACACGCTTGCGAAAACGCTCGAACAGCCCGGGTTTCTGGTACGGCAGGATGATTTTCTTGTGGATGGTCTTTTTCAGATCATCCAGACCGCCGATATCGTTGAACGTGACGGTCTTGTCCTCGGGAACCAGCAGGCGCCGGACTTCGGTCTGGTCAGTGTCGTCGTTGGAAATCACCCGCAGTTTCGGGCGCCCTTCCCCGCCCCTGAAATCGGTGACGGAGACGTTCAAGCGGCGCCACAGCGTCATGTCTTCCAGCGAAGGATTGGCGTTGATGGCCGCCCGGTATTCGACCTGGGCTTCCTTGAGACGATCCAGATCAGCCAGGGCCCGCGCCCGCAGCAGTTGCGCTGCAGGATCATCACCCGTGACCAGGGACAGGGCTTTCTGCGCCTGCCCGGCCGCCAGATACAGTTGCGCGGCCACCGGCTTGAGCGAATCGAATTCGGCCCGTTGTTCGAGCTCTTCGGGAATCAGCTTGAGCCCGCGCTCGACTTCACCGCGCTCCAGGCACGCCTTTAGCAACAACGTGATCAGCGCGACGTTTCCCGGTGAGGCGCTTAACGCGGCCTCCAGTTGATCCAGCGTCGTGTCATCCATGGTGAATCCTTGTGACAGCCAGTTGCAGAGTGAAAAAACTGAACGTGCGAACCGATTTCATCGCAGCACCTCCGGCCGCTCGACATCGACCCAGACAAATTTATGTGGATCCAGGCGCGTTTCCTGATCCAGACGATAAGCCACCAGTTTGCCGTAGAGCACGGCGCTGTAATCCAGGCACGCGAGGTTCGGGCGGATCGGCGCCGGTTTGCCGCTGCGCCAGTAGTGACCAACGAACAGCAACGGCTCATCGACGCCGTAGCGCAGCAGGGAATTCTTTTCGCTGGAGGTCAGAGGCTTCTGCGCCACCGGCTCCGGCAAGGCATCGGGCTGGAACACAATGTCGCCGTAAGTCTGCGGATCGTCTTCCCAGAACTTGGTGCGGAAGAACGAACGCACCAGACCGTCGCCGCTGGTCATGGTCAGGCCATCCGGCAGGCGCATGTCGGTGCCGCGCAGCAGGCGATCGAACACCGTGCAGGCAAAGCTGCCCGGTACGGCGGAAGCCTGAAGGAAGTGCTCATCGATGCAGCCATCGGGGAACAATGCGCGCAGCGGTTCGATCAGTCCGGCATCCCAGCAGGCATGCACCACCCGGAAGCGTCCGGCGTCGACAAACAGCGGCAGCTCATAGAACCAACGCTGGAAGTCATGCCAGTCGCCGGGATGGTCTTCGAACTGGGTCAGGGTTTCATGCAGCAAACGGGCGTGGCGCGGCGTGTGCTCGCGCACGAACTGCTTGCCGCTGCCCGGTAGCGCCGGCGTACTCCAGCCCAGTGCGTTGAATTCGTGGTTGCCCATGATGCACAAGGCCTGGCCGGCCTCGACCATGTCGTGGACGATGTGCAGCGCCTCGCGGATCCGCGGGCCACGGTCGATGATGTCGCCGACGAACACGGCCATGCGCGAAGGATGCCGCCAGACTCCGCCCTGCTTGTGGTAACCGAGACGGTCCAGCAGGTGTTCCAGGGTCAGGGCGCATCCGTGCACGTCACCGATCAGGTCATAACTGCGCGCGGGATCGAGCATCAGTCGCCTCCACCACCCAGCTTGCTGCCCCAGCCGAGTTTGGTGCGGCAGACCTCGTAGTAGTTGTGGTCGAGCGGATGGATCAGTCGCAGCTTCTGCGCTTTCTTGCTGACGGTGATGGTGTCGCCCGGCGCGCAGGTGAAGTGGTTCTGCCCGTCGCAGGAGACCTGCGGGTAGATCTGCATATCTTTGGACACGACGATTTTCAGCTCACTGTTGCCATCGACCACGATCGGTCTGCCCGACAAGGTATGGGGGTACATCGGCACAATCACAATAGCGTCGAGCTTGGGATGCATGATCGGGCCGCCGGCGGACAGTGCGTACGCGGTGGAGCCGGTCGGCGTGGCGACGATCAGGCCGTCGGCCTTCTGGCTGCAGACGAACTGGCCGTCGATGTACAGCTCGAACTCGATCATCCGCGTCGATTTGCCCGGGTGCAGCACCACGTCGTTCAGCGCATCGCCCTGGCCGATGGCCTCGGCGTGGCGGCGGACTTCGGCCTGCAGCAGGAAGCGGTTTTCCACCAGATAGTGGCCGTCGAGCACTTCGGCGACCTTGATTTCCAGCTCGTCCGGACGGATGTCGGTGAGAAAGCCGAGGCTGCCACGGTTGATCCCGAGCACCGGAATGTTGTGCTTGGCCAGCGCCCGGGCCGCACCGAGCAGGCTGCCGTCACCGCCGACGACGATGACCATGTCGCAGACTTCGCCGAGCATCTTGCGCGAGGAGGTTTGCAGGCCATGGCCGGGCAGGACTTCGGCGATGGTGTCTTCGAGGATCACATGCAGGTGACGATCGAGCAGAAAGCGTTTCAGTCGGCGGACGGTATCCAGCACCTGGGAACTGCCCAGGCGACCGATGATGCCGATATTACGAAATTGCTCCATGGGACTCCTGCTGGGGCTGCGACGGCGAAAACGACGATTATGGGCGAAAGCGCCGGATAGACAAAACCCTTTCAGCCCGAGAGTGCGCCTGCGTTTAAGGCTATGCTCGCAAGATGATCCTATTTCCCGATTTGCTCCAGTTGCCCCATCAGTTGCGCCACCCGGAAGTGCGCGATCTGGCGTGGGTGATCCTCGCCCCGCCGATGCTCGCCGCCACGCCGTGGCCGCAGCGTCATCCGCTGGCCGGCAGCGACTGGGTGCACGACCCTGAGCGGCTGGCGCACTGGCTGCACCAGCTCGACCGTGACAGTTACGGCCTGCTGCAATGGCTGTCCCAGGCTCGCACCCGGCGCCTGGGTCTGTATTACGAGCGGCTGTGGCAGTTTGCCGTGGAGCATGCGCCGGGGATCGAACTGATCGCCGCCAACCTGCCGATCCGCCGCGAAGGCCACACCCTCGGCGAACTCGACATGCTGCTGCGCGACCGTGACGGCGTGCATCACCTGGAACTGGCGATCAAGCTCTACCTCGGCCCGCAGAACGGTGACGGCCGCGATCCGGCGTCGTGGCTCGGCCCCGGCTGCCATGATCGGCTGGACCGCAAACTGGCTCATCTGAGCGAACACCAGTTACCGATTTCCGCCCGCCCGGAAAGCCGTGAAGCCCTGGCGGCGCTGGATATCGAGTCGTTCAGTGCGCAGTTGTGGCTGGGCGGTTATCTGCTGTATCCATGGCCAGGTCAGTCCGAATCACCGAGCGGCGCCCATCCTCAGCATTTGCGCGGCAGCTGGCTGCATCAAAAGGACTGGCCGACGTTTATCGCCCAGCGCCCGGCCGGACGCTGGCAACCGCTGCCCCGCCATGCGTGGCTGGCGCCGGCGCATTACCCGGCGGATCAGGCCTGGAATCACGAGCAGCTGCGGGCCTGGCTCAATGAGCTCGAACCGCTCGCCCCGGCGCAACTGATGGTGCGCCTGACCGAGAATGCCCGGGGCGAATGGGAAGAAGCCGAGCGGATGTTTCTGGTTTCGGACCTGTGGCCGAACGTGCCCGGGCAGAGTTAGACGCTCAACCGCAGCGCCAGCGCCGCCAGTGTCACCAGCAACACCGGCACCGTCAGCACAATCCCGACCTTGAAGTAATAACCCCAGCCGATCCGGATATCCTTGCGCTCCAGCACATGCAGCCAGAGCAGAGTCGCCAGACTGCCGATCGGGGTGATCTTCGGCCCAAGGTCGCTGCCGATCACGTTGGCGTAGATCATCGCCTCTTTCACGACACCGGTCGCCTGACTGGCATCGATCGACAGCAAACCGATCAGCACCGTCGGCAGATTGTTCATGATCGACGACAACAAGGCCGTCAGCACGCCAGTGCCCATGGCCGCGCCCCACACGCCATACCCGGCAAAGGCATCCAGCCAGCCGGCCAGATGATCCGTGAGACCGGCATTGCGCAGTCCGTAGACCACCAGATACATGCCCAGGGAGAAAATCACGATCTGCCACGGCGCCTCTTTCATCACCTTGCGCGTGGAAATCTTGTGCCCGCGAGCTGCGATGCCCAGCAACAACGCCGCGCACACCGCCGAAATGGCGCTGATCGGAATCCCCAGCGGCTCCAGGGCAAAGCAGCCCACCAGCAGGATCACCAACACCGCCCAACCCGCGTAGAACGTGGCCTTGTCGTGGATCGCCGTCTCCGGGTGTTCAAGCTGTTCAGGGTCGTAGTCTTTCGGAATGTCGCGGCGAAAGAACCACAACAACACCGCCAGCGTGGCCGCGACGCTGACAAAGTTGACCGGCACCATCACCGCCGCATAACGATTGAAACCAATGTGGAAAAAGTCGGCCGAAACGATGTTGACCAGGTTCGACACCACCAGCGGCAGGCTCGCGGTATCGGCGATGAACCCCGCGCCCATGACGAACGCCAGGGTCGCCGCCGGCGAAAAACGCAGGGCCAGCAGCATGGAAATCACGATGGGCGTGAGGATCAGCGCCGCGCCGTCATTGGCGAACAACGCCGACACCAGTGCGCCGAGCAACACCATGAAGGCGAACAGCTTGCGCCCGCTGCCCCGCCCCCAACGCGCCACATGCAACGCGGCCCAGGCAAAGAACCCCGCTTCGTCGAGCAACAGGCTGATGATGATCAGCGCCACAAATGTGCCGGTGGCGTTCCAGATGATCTGCCACACCAGCGGAATATCGCTCAGGTGCACTACGCCGAAAATCAGCGCCAGAATCGCTCCGAAGGTCGCACTCCAGCCGACCCCGAGGCCTTTGGGTTGCCAGATCACCAGGGTAATGGTCAGCAGGAAAATCAATGAAGCCGTGAGCATGCAGAGCGACCTTCGATCAGGGACAGAATGGGCATCGAGGAAGCGCACCCTGCCCGTCCGTCAACTCACAGTCGAATCACGTGCCCCTCCACTGGTGCGATCTGACCATGAAACAGGCGAGAAATCACCTGCTCTGCCGCCTCAAGGCCCTGGCTCTCCATCACCCGCAGCAACGGAGCGGGTGGAGCCGTGACTTGCCGGTAAAACTGCAGCAAACCTTCTCCGATGTGCTGGCTCACTCGTTCAGGCCCCCATTCGGCATTGCGCTTGCGGATCTGGATCGGCGCAAAGAAAAACACCGGCTGCGGCCCTTCGATAGCGGTCAGTCGGGCTTCATCGGTGGTTTGTGCGGAACCGGCAAAGCAGCTGTAGACCAGTTGGCCGGCAAAGTGCCGATGCACCTGGTCGCGCAACCCGAGGTCGCCGGAGAAATCCACGTACAGCGTGGGTCGATCATTGGCCAGACCCGGCAACTCTGTGTAGGACAACGTCCGCTCATAGCAGCCCAGATTCTCGACAAAAGCCTGGTTGCCGGCAGACGTCAGCGCCACCCGTTCAAGCTGCGGATGATCCGCCAGGCACACTGCGGTGCCGTAGGCGGTTTTACTTGAAGCGCTGGAAAACACCACGCGGCTTGCGCCGAAGAACTGATTGTCCTGCAGGAAGTCCGCCAGCATCGATGAGGTCAGGAACAGCGGTTTGAGCAAAATCTGCAGGTTTTCCGTTTCCGGGCGGTAATACGCGTCCTCGCTACAGCGGGTGTACTGGTTATACGCCGAGGTCAGTGCCTGGCGGTGTGGCGCTCCATCGTAAAAGCCACGCCCGGTGATCCGCTCGGGGCGCATCCACACATGGCTGGCCAGCGGAAAATATCCATAAAAACGCTCGCCGACCGCCACGCCTTCGACGCTGGAGACGATCACATCGGCAAAACCCCAGGCGGGAATGTGGCCCCACTCCGAGATTCCCGTGGGAAAGAATTTCCAGTAGTTCATCGAATCGCCATAGGCGGCGTAGGTAATGTTGTTGGTGGTCAAGGCGCAACGGTCGACCTTCAGGATCACTTCGCCGTCGGCCGGCACCGGGCTGCGCTGTTCTTGCTCCACTCGGTTCTGGTCGAGCGCATTTTTGCGGGTGACCAGTCGTGTTACCGTGATCGGGCTTTGCATCGTTCAGACTCCTGCTGCGTGTCAGTGGCGGGTAGCACCAGAGTAGTGGCAGCCAATGAAAAGCGGGTTCGGAAACGCCAGGGGCCGCGTGCCCACCCTTGATCCCCGCGCCAAGCCGCTGAAACGCCCGAGCCAGGCCCGGGCGATTTTCACTGTCGAGGCGATTTATGAGGCTTTTGTTCGGATTTGGCAGCGTGATGGCTGGAGCGGCCTGACCACCCGCTCCGTGGCGCTGGAGGCCGGGGTCGCCATCGGTACTCTGTATGACTACTTCCCGAGCAAGGAAGCGTTGTTGTCCGGGTATGTCCGGTATTGTCTGGAGCAACTGTTACAACAACTCGACGAACAGGTCGTCCGGTCACAACTGGATTGGCAGACCCGTATCCAGCGCCTGATACGCCTGACCTGCGAGCCGAATGAAGCACATCAGCCATTGTTCGACTATGAACTGCTGACCATCGAGCACCGGATCGCCGAGCCCAAGCACCACCGACGCGTGTTTGAAGAGTTGTCACAGAAATGGCAGATGGCATTCGCGGCGTGCGATGACCTCACCCGCCGCCCCGATGCAAAAACCATCGAGGCCTGGCTGATCATGGCCTGGGGCGGCCGCCGCTATTGCGTTACGGCGCAACTGACGGCGGCGCAGACCGCTGACTGGCTGTCGGAGATCGAGGCAACCATCAGCGGCCGGCTCCGCGAGCGGCAATGAAGGCCTCAGACTTTCTTGTGCTGCTCCACCCATTGCCCATAGGCATTGATGAAGCTCTGCAGGAACGGCTTGACCGACTCGTTCAGCTTGCCCGACTCATCGAACGCCGTACCGGCGCCGCCCAGGTAGGCCTCCGGCTGCTGCATGCAAGGCACGTTGAGGAAAACGAAGGACTGGCGCAAATGCTGGTTGGCGCCGAAACCGCCGATGGCACCCGGCGAAACGCTGATCACCGCGCCCGGTTTGCCACCCCAGACACTCTTGCCATAAGGCCGCGAGCCGACGTCAATCGCATTCTTCAAGGGTGCCGGCACCGAACGGTTGTACTCCGGGGTGACAAACAGCACCGCGTCGGATGACGCCACTTTTTGCCGAAAAGTGCTGTAGGCTGCCGGCGGTGAATCGCCGTCGATGTCTTCGTTATAGAGTGGCAGATCGCCAATTTCCACAATGTTCAGCTTGAGGTTGGCCGGTGCCAGTTCCGCCAGCGCCAGCGCGACCTTGCGATTGATCGAAGCTTTACGCAGGCTGCCGACCACTACCGCGACGTTATAGACATTGCTCATGGGAAGACTCTCGACTGTCCGTGGGAGGAGCCTGTAGTTATAGATGATCCAGCGACGATTCCACCAGACGACGAGGGATATTTCCCGCGTCCGGATTATTTTTTTCCTGTAGGAAAACTTACCAAGCTCGATGGCGGTCTACCAAGCCGCAAATCAAGCGTTTTATCTCCAGAGGTTCTAAGCAGATGGCAGCAGTACTCGTCGGTCAGTTCCATGCAAGAGATGCGGAAGGCCGCGTTTATTCCGTGCATGAGTTCCAGGAATCCAACCCGTCGGCAGACGGTTTCACCGGCATGGAGCCTGTTACCACCTACAAACTGGCGATTGGCGATCGGGTCAATAAAATCGACGACAACGAATTCCTGCTGGTGCAGTCGGGCATCACGTTGATTCGCGAACCCGAGCCGACTGTCGCTTCATAACCGATTGTTATGAGCAGAAGTCATCCGCGCCGAGTTGGGGTAGGATTCAGCCACTGACCCCAACGGCCGGACATGGACTTCACGCATGCGTTTACGTCATATCGAGGTGATACAGGCGCTTTTACAGACGGGTCACGTGGGCACCGCCGCCGAATGGCTGCAACTGCCAACGGGCGAAGTCGAGGAGCGACTGCGCGAAGCCGAGAGTCAGTTGGGTTTCATGCTGTTCGCCAGCGTGCGCGGGCGGCTTCAGGCCACGGCCGAAGCTCGTGCGCTGCAAGTTGAAATCGCCCACATCTATGACGCGCTGGAGCCGGTGCAACGACTGGCCAGCAGCCTCAAGCAATACCTCGCCCCACCCCTTCGAATCATCGGCACCCCGCCGCTGGCCCAGCAGCTGTTGCCGCAAAGTCTCGCCGCCTTGCGCCGACGCCTGCCGGACGTGCCCTGCACGCTGCTCAGTGAACCCACCCGTCACATCGTTCGCAGTCTGTTGCTGCGCGAGAGCGATCTGGGTCTGAGCCTGCACGATCCCGAACATCCCGACATCCATTGCAAGCCGCTGGCCCAGGGCAAGCTGCAATTGCTCGCGCCTCACGGCTGGCTGCAACCGAAGCAGAAGTACATTTCCCTGCAGGACCTGGCCGGTCAAGCGATGATCGGCCTCGAAGGCCAGGACCCCCTGAGCCCGGCGCTGGAACATAAACTCCAGGCCTTGCGCCCGGCACCGAGCATCCACACCCGGGTGCAGACCCATCAGATGATGCGCAGCATGGTCGAGGCCGGCGAAGGCCTGGCCATCGTCGACCCGTTCACCGCGCTGGGTGCCCGGGCCAGTGGAATCGACACTTGCCCGTTGTCACCGGCGGTGCCGATCAGCCTCTATGCATTGACCTTCAAGCACGCGCCGCCGACATCGGCAGTCCAGACATTGCTGGGTATCGTTACGGAACAAGCCGAGGCGATGCTGGCGAGCTGATCGGGTTTTCCAGCGGATTATCGAACAATCGATACCAGAACAACGCCACCTCGGCGGTGTTCGGATCAATGCCGCGATAACGCAGATGGTCGATGCCGCCAATCACATAACCGCAACGCTCATACAGGCGACAGGCACCGAGGTTGTTGTTCTGGGTTTCGAGCATGATCCCCGGCAGCTTTTTCTTGCGACTCCAGAACTGTGCGACGTCCAGCAAGGCTTTCGCCACACCATGGCGCCGTGCCGGCGCATGCACCGCCAGCTCATCGATATGGGCAAAACCGTTCCAGTTGGTGCTGATCACCAGATGCCCTACCGGCTGATCCTCCAGATACGCCATGAAAATCGCACTGTCGGCGGCATCGCGAAAACTGCTGAACTCTTCCGGATCGATGCCGTAGCACTTACGATACGGCACGATGGGCGTCACGCCCCACTGCGCGACGGGTTTGCCGATTTCGGCGGCGCCATAGGCGGCGACCTCGAAGCTGAAATCGCTGCCCCAGATGTAAGCGGCAAAGCCGTCGTCGGCAACGCGCACCGACAGCCCGGGGTATTTTGGATTCATGACCGGTTGCATACTGGGAAACGCCCTCATTCCTTGACGCAATCGACGGTGTAGTGCCGTCCATTGCCCTCGTCTTCGTGTTGCAGTCCGTGCACATCGACCACGAAACCCGGAAAACTCGCATCGAACGTGCGGGCAAATTTCAGGTAATCGATGATCGACCGGGTAGATTCGGTGAAGCGTTCGCCGGGCATGATCAACGGAATTCCCGGCGGATACGGCACCAGCATCACCGCCGCGACCCGGCCCTCCAGCTCATCGATCGGCACCGCCTCGACTTCGCCGCGCACCAGTTGATCGTAGGCGTGGGCCGGTTTCATGGCGATTTCCGGCAGCACGGTGTACATGCGTTTGAGGTGTCTGGCGGTGGCATTGCCGCGATAGCAGGCGTGGAGCTGATCGCACAGGTCGCGCAGACCCATGCCGCGATAACGCGCCGGGTCTTCCTGGGCGACACACTTCAGGCAGGTGTCGAGGCTGACGTTGGCGTCGTAGCTGCGCTTGAACTCCAAAAGCTCGGTCAGCAGCGTGCTCCATTTGCCCTTGGTGATGCCCATGGAGAACAGCACCAAAAACGAATAGAGCCCGGTTTTCTCCACCACCAGTCCGCGCTCCCAGAGGAAACGACTGACCACTGCCGCCGGAATCCCCTTGTCGCTCAGCGCTCCACCAGCGGTCAGGCCGGGCATCACCAGGGTGACCTTGATCGGATCGAGCAGCACATAGTCGTCGCTGACCTCGCCGAAACCGTGCCAATCCGCCTCGGGCTTCAGCAGCCAGTCTTCGGTCTGCACCCGGTCAATGCCCTCGACACCCGGCGGCTGCCAGATCGAAAACCACCAGTCATTGGCGTCGATGTGTTGCCGCAGATTGGCCAGCGCCCGGCGAAAGCTCAGGGCTTCATCGAAGGTTTCCTGCAGCAGCGAACGCCCGGCCGGGCCTTCCATCATCGCCGAGGCCACGTCCAGCGAAGCGATGATGCTGTACTGCGGCGACGTCGAGATGTGCATCATGAACGCTTCGTTAAAACGGTCGCGGTCCAGCTGCCGAGCGCCGCCGTCCTGCACATGAATCATCGAAGCCTGACTGAATGCCGCCAATAATTTATGGGTGGAATGGGTGGTGAACACCAGCGGGCTGTCGGCACTGCGCGAGGTGGCCATGCCGTAACGTCCGGCAAAGAATTCGTGAAACGCCGCATAGGCGTACCAGGCCTCGTCGAAATGCAGGACTTCGACGCTGTTGCCCAGGCTCTGCTTGATCAGTTCGGCGTTGTAGCAAAGGCCGTCGTACGTGGAGTTGGTGACCACGGCGAGTTTGACTTTCGGCTCCCGCCCCTTGGTCAGCGGGCTCGCATCGATCTTGGCCTGGATCGATTCGCGGCTGAATTCACTCAGCGGAATCGGGCCGATGATCCCCAACTCGTTGCGCTCCGGGCACAGGTACAGCGGAATCGCTCCGGTCATGATGATCGCGTGCAACACCGACTTGTGGCAGTTGCGATCCACCAGCACGAGATCATCGCGCCCGACCATCGAATGCCAGACGATTTTGTTGGCCGTCGAGGTGCCATTGATCACGAAAAAGGTGTGATCGGCGCCGAAATTGCGCGCCGCCCGCGCTTCCGCTTCGGCCAGCGGCCCGGTGTGATCGAGCAGCGAACCGAGTTCCGGCACCGACACGGACAAGTCCGAGCGCAGGGTGTTTTCGCCGAAGAACTGGTGAAACGCCTGCCCCACCGGGCTCTTGTGATAGGCCACCCCGCCGCCATGCCCCGGGGTGTGCCAGGAATAGTTGGAGTCGGCGGTGTGCTGCACCAAGGCCTTGAAGAACGGCGGCAGCAGTCCATCCAGATACTTGCGCGCCGCCCGTGCCACCTGCCGGGCCAGAAACGGTACGGTGTCTTCGAACAGGTACAGAATGCCGCGCAACTGATTCAGTTCGGCCATGGCATCGGCCGGGGCGTTTTCCAGAGTGACCTGCTCGCCGAGGGCGAAGATCGGCAGATCCGGCGCCCGCACCCGGGCCAGACCGATCAGTTCGGCCATGTTTTGTAACAAATGGGAATTGGTGCTGGCGTCTTCGGCGGCAATCAACATGCACGCCAGACCATGATGGGTCGACGCCACCAGCCGGCCCTCGGTGTAGTCCGTGGCCGAAACGATGCTGAAACCTTCCTGTTCAAGCTCACGGGCAATGCCGCGAATGCGTTCGCCGGCAACCGTGTCGGCCTTGATGTCGCGGTGAACAATCAACACCGGGAACTTCAGATCTTTGTACATGAGGCTCAGTGTCCTGAGGCGGCGGAGAGTGATCTGCCATTGTCCTCAGGGTAGAGGGTCGGAGCGGATGTGGCGAGGGTGGCCAGTTGTCAGTACTGCCAAAAACAAAGGATCGTCCGGACGTGGCCAGCGCCTTCGGACGATCCTTTTATCTTCAAGCCTGGGCTTCGGCTTCCAGCAACTGCGTCCACAGCGCCGGCGCGCCAGCGGATTTGGCGATGATCTCCAGACGCACCTGGTGCTCGGCCAGTTCCGCTTCGGTGGCGCGAATGATCCGCCCCGGCTTGCGATCCGCCGGCAAGCGACGGATTTCAGTGGCGGAGTTGTCCGCGCCCTCGCCCGTGCCGTTACCGTCGGAAGCGTTGCCGGCCAGCGACAGGCTGGTCTGGCCACCGGTCATGGTCAGGTAGACGTCGGCGAGAATCTCCGAGTCGAGCAAAGCGCCGTGCAGCTCACGGCCGGAGTTGTCGACGCCGTAGCGTTTGCACAAGGCATCGAGGCTGTTGCGCTGACCCGGGTGACGTTCCCGGGCCATCATCAGGGTGTCGAGGATCGTGCAATGCTGCGTGATGTCCGCGCGATCCTGCTGGCCCATCAGGGCGAATTCGTTGTTGATGAAGCCAACGTCGAACGCCGCGTTATGGATGATCAGTTGCGCGCCGTTGATGAACTCGAAGAACTCATCGGCCACTTCGGCGAAACGCGGTTTGCCGACCAGGAATTCGTTGGTGATGCCGTGAACGCCGATCGCGCCTTCGTCACTCTCGCGGTCCGGTTGCAGGTAGACGTGAAAGTGCCGCCCCGTCAGGCGCCGACCGATCAGCTCGACGCAACCGATTTCAATGATCCGGTGACCATCGGTCACCGGCATGCCGGTGGTTTCGGTATCGAGTACAACGGATCTGGTGGCCATCAGTGTTCAGCTCTCAACGGGTCAATCGTGCAAAAGCGGCGATGTTAACACGCTGGTGGCGCGAGTCGCGCACCGCCGGGTGATCGGCGCTCATGCAGTTTTTAACAATCATTAGCAATGTTCATAAAGTCTGGGGCAAACCGGCTTGTTAGCGTGCGCGGCCTGTTTCTCACGGACTCGAACACCTCATGAAGACTGCACGGTTTCTATTACTCGGCACCTGCCTGCTGACGGCTGAAGCGCACGCCACCAGTTTCGTCATCAGCACCGACATCACCCTGAGCCTGACGCTCAGCTCCAGCAAAGGCACCAGCGGGTCGTTCAAGGACGACAAGATCGTGCTGGCCGCCAAGGACGATGCGGCGGCCTTCGTAGCCAGCGACGGAGACATTCGCGGCGCGCAGATGGAAGCGGCATTCCAGCGGATTCGCAGCCTGTTGCCAGAACTGTCCGCCACCGACCAGCAGTTGGCCAAGGCCATTCTGATGTTCTGATCAGTCCTGCTTGTAGCCGCGCACTTCATCCACGCCACGGTTGGCCAACTGGTCGGCTCGTTCGTTGCCGTGGTGGCCGATGTGGCCGCGGACCCATTTCCAGGTGACCTTGTGGCGGTTGACCTGCTCGTCCAGCTCTTTCCACAGGTCGGCATTTTTTACTGGCTCTTTGGCAGCGGTTTTCCAGCCGCGTTTCTTCCAGTTGGCCATCCACTCATTGATGCCCTTCATCACGTATTGCGAGTCGGTCACCAGCAGCACTTCGCAAGGACGCTTGAGGGCTTCGAGGCCGCGGATCGCGCCGAGCAGTTCCATGCGGTTGTTGGTGGTGTTGGCTTCGCCGCCCCACAGTTCCTTTTCGACGCCCTTGCACACCAGCAAGGCGCCCCAGCCGCCCGGGCCGGGGTTGCCCTTGCAGGCGCCGTCAGTGAACAGTTCTACGCTATCGACGCTTTCGCTCATGCCAATCTATCCAGAAAAATGCCTGGCCTCACCGATCACGGATCGACAACGGCCCGGGCCGGGACAGACCCGGCCACAATAAAAGAAGGTTTACGGTTCGATGCGGCGCCGATTGACCTTGGCCATGGGCAGCGGAATCAGCTTGCCCATCGGCTCGCGGCGTTCCTGACGCACCGGACGCAGGCCGACCACGATCTTGCGCGCGACCAACAGATAGAAACCGCCGCCCGCCAGTTGCCAGTCGCCGGCTTTGCGTTCCCAGCCGGCCAGACGGGCCTGCCACTTGGGTGACGCGAGCGGCGGACGATAGCACCCGAAGCGGCGTTTCTCCAGCGCAAAGCCCAGCAGGTTGAGCCAGTCGGCGACCCGCGACGGCGAGATGCAGCGCGCCTGATGCAACGCATCGTGAGCGAACACATGGCGCAGGCCCCAGGTGCTCCAGGGGTTGATCCCGACAATCAACAGATGCCCGCCGGGGCGCACGCTGCTGGCCGCTTCACGCAGCAGGCCATGGGGCGACAGGCAGAAATCCAGACCGTGCTGCAACACCACCACGTCGGCGGCGTGTTCACTCAACGGCCAGGCCTGCTCTTCGCAGACGATCTCGACGCCGGGCAATGGCGCACCGAGCCGCACGTTGCGCTGCACTTGCGGCGCCGACGGCGGCGTTTCGGCGGACGGCCCGTAATGAACCAGATAGCCGCCGAAGAACCGGCCGAGCTCGTCTTCGAGCATGCGCCGCTCTTCGTCGAGCAGAAATTGTCCGAGGGGACCGGACAGCCATTCACGGGCCGCTCCGATCAGGGCAAGCCAGTCAGGATCGGCCTGAGCGAACGCTTTATCGATCATTGCATTCTCCAACACGCCAGGAACCTCTAAGATGCGCCAATGTTACCCGCTTGGCGAATCCGAAGATGATACAGATCAGTGCCCTGCCCGCCTTCACCGACAACTACATCTGGTTGTTACAGGATCATGCCACCCAGCGTTGCGCGGTGGTCGATCCGGGAGATGCCGCCCCCGTGCAGGCGTGGCTCGCCGCGCATCCGAGCTGGGTGCTGGGCGATATTCTGATCACTCATCATCACCATGATCATGTCGGCGGTGTCGAGACGCTTAAAAAGGCCACGGGCGCGACTGTCTACGGTCCGGCCAGCGAAAGCATTCCGGGACGGGACGTCGCGCTCAAGGACAAAGACAAGGTTCGCGTGCTCGGCTGGGATTTCGATGTCTACGCCGTTCCCGGCCACACCCTGGGACACATCGCCTATTACCATCACGGCCTGCTGTTCTGCGGCGATACCCTGTTCGCCGCCGGTTGCGGCCGTTTGTTCGAGGGCACGCCGGAGCAGATGCACCATTCGCTCGGTCGTCTGGCGGCCCTGCCGGAAGACACGCTGGTCTACTGCACCCACGAATACACTCTGAGCAACCTGAAATTTGCCGCTGCGGTGGAGCCGGGCAACCCGGACATTGCCGCCCGTCTGGAAAAAGTCAGCCAGCAACGGCAAAACGGGGTCATGACCCTGCCCTCGACCATTGCCCTGGAAAAGCTCACAAACCCGTTTCTGCGTACCAGTGAAACATTAGTTACACAAAAAGTGGACGAACGGAATGGCGCTCAAAACCGGGCGCCGAGTGAGGTTTTTGCGGCTCTGCGGGCTTGGAAAGATAAGTTCTAAGTCGTTCACCACTTGGTACAAAAACGCTGAATGGTTGACCGCAGGGGGTGCGCTTTCTAGAATCGCCCGACATTTTTGCCCGGAACTTACTTCCAGCCAATGTCGTCATCCATACGTAAGTCCGTCAATTCAGACGCATTGACCCGCCTGGCGCAAGCCATCGCGGTGGCTGTGTCCGCCACGCTGGCGGGCTGTTCCAGCCATGCTCCGCAGACTGAAGCGACCCATACGCCGAACATTGCTGCGCGAGCCAAGCAGAAGCCGATCTGGTTGTCCGAGAAGCCCAGCCCGCAGGTGCCCCAGGACATCTGGGAACGCATGCGCGGTGGTTTTCAGCTTCAGGAAGGCCTGGGCGTGAACCCGCGCATCGAGCAGCAGCGCCTGTGGTTCGCCAGTAACCCTTCCTTTCTCGAGAACGCCGGCGAGCGCGGCAGCCTCTACATTCATTACATCGTCGAGCGCCTCGAAGAACGCAACATGCCGCTGGAACTGGCCCTGCTGCCAGTGATTGAAAGTGCCTACAACCCGATGGCCTATTCCCGGGCCGACGCGGTGGGGCTCTGGCAATTCATCCCTTCCACCGGGCGTTACTACAACCTGCGCCAGACCCGTTTCTACGACGGCCGTCGCGACATCACCGCCTCGACCACGGCAGCGATGGATTACCTGACCCGTCTGCATGACATGTTCAACGGCGACTGGCTGCTGGCCCTGGCGGCCTACAATGCCGGCGAAGGCACGGTCAGCCGCGCCATCGAACGCAACGAAAAGCTCGGCCTGCCGACCGACTACTGGAACCTGCCGCTGCCGGCAGAAACCCAGGCCTACGTGCCGAAACTGCTGGCACTGTCGCAAGTGGTGCTGTCGCCGGAAGCCTACGGGGTCAACCTCAACCCGATCGCCAACGAACCTTACTTCCAGGTCGTCGAAATCAACCAGCGCATGGACCTGTCCAAGGTCGCCGCAGTGGCCAACATCGACGAAGACGAGCTGTTCCAGCTCAACCCGGCGTTCAAGCAGCGCACCACCATCGACGGCCCGCAGCACCTGCTGGTGCCGACCTCGAAGGCACAACTGCTGACCGCCAGCCTGCAGACCATGCGTCCTGAAGAACTGATCAGCCCTCGTTCGCTGAAGCCGGTCTTCGAAGGCGCCGACCCGACCGAAGTCGCAAAGCTCAAGCGTGCCTATCGGGTCAAGCGCGGCGACAACCTTGGCTCCATCGCCAAAGCCAACAAGGTCGACGTCAAGGACCTGCAACGCTGGAACAAACTGACCGGCAAGAACCTCAAGGTCGGCCAGACCCTGGTCATGCAGGACACCACCAAACGCACCCCGGCCGGCAAGACCGGCGGGCGCATCAACACCGTGATCGCAGCCAACACCAAGAGCAAAGCCAAGGACGACAGCAAGCAGCAGACCCAGTACAAGGTCCAGCGCGGCGACACGCTGTATGTTGTTGCCAAGCGTTTCAACGTCGAGATGCAGCATCTCAAGCGCTGGAACCCGGGCGCCGGCAAGGCGCTCAAGCCTGGGCAGATGCTCACGGTCTACCAGCCGCACTGACAAAGAGCCCCTGAATTTCAGGGGCTCTTTTTTGCCTGTCATTTTTTGCTGTCGATGCAGGCGCCCCCCACAATTAACCGCGCATTAAGCCCCTGTCTTTTTCCTGTCCATACAAGCTGTTACTGTACGGCCCACAAAGCCCAAGCCGCCTGGATCGGATCTGACTTGAAGCGTCCCCTCCTCCTGCTCCTGATCAGCCTGGCCTTGAGCTCCCCCGCTAGCGCGACAATCACCGAAAGTCACGGTTATGCGCAGTTCGGCACGCTCAAGTACCCGGCCAGATTTACCCACTTCGACTGGGTCAACCCGCAAGCGCCCAAGGGCGGTACGTTGCGGGTGATGGCGTTTGGCACCTTCGATACGCTCAATCCTTACACCTTCAAGGGCACCAGCCCGGTCACCACCCCGAACTTCCTGCAGTACGGCATCAACGAGCTGAACGAGCCGCTGATGGTCGGCACCGGCCAATATTCGCCGTCCGGCGATGAGCCGGCCTCCAGCTATGGCCTGATCGCGCAATCGGTGGAATACAGCGAAGATCGCAGCTGGGTGGTGTTCAACCTGCGCCCGGAAGCGCGCTTCCACGATGGCACGCCGATCACCGCCTACGACGTGGCGTTCTCCTATCGGACGCTGCTCAAGGAAGGTCATCCGCTGTACCGCACGGCGCTTCAGGAAGTGTCGCGGGTCGACATCCTCAACCCGCAGCGCATTCGCTTCATCATGAAACGCTCGGGCAATCCGCTGCTGATCCTGCGTCTGGGCGAGTTGCCGGTGCTGCCCCAGCATTACTGGAAGAGTCGCGACTTCAAGGCCACCACCTTCGAGCCGCCGCTCGGCAGCGGGCCTTATCGCATCACCTCGGTGACGCCTGGGCGGCAGCTGATTTTCGAACGGGTCAAGGATTACTGGGGCAAGGACTTGCCGGTCAATCGCGGCAAGTACAACTTCGATCGCATGGAAGTCGAGTTCTATCGCGACAGCGACGTGGCCTTCGAAGCGTTCAAGGCCGGCGAATTCGACATCTATATCGAGCATCAGGCGAAGAACTGGGCCAATGGTTACAACTTCCCGGCCGTGCGCCGTGGCGACGTGATCAAGGCGCAGATTCCGCACCAGATCCCGACCCAGAGCCAGGGCCTGTTCATGAACACCCGGCGAGCCACCTTCTCGGACGTCAAGACCCGCGAAGCCCTGGGCCTGATGTTCGACTTCGAGTGGACCAACCGCGCGCTGTTCAGCGACGCCTACCAGCGCACCACCAGCTACTACCCGAACAGCGAGTTCAGCGCCAGCGGCCTGCCGGTCGGTCACGAATGGCTGATGCTCAAGCCCTACAAGGATCAACTTCCGGCCCGGCTGTTCACCGAGCCGTTCACGCTGCCAAAGACCGACGGGCGCGGCATTCCCCGGGAAACCATGCGCAAGGCCCTGGCACTGCTGGCCGAGGCCGGCTGGAAGCTCAACGGCCAGCGCCTGCAGAACGCCGCCGGGCAACCACTGAGCTTCGAACTGTTGCTGGTCAACCCGAACCTTGAACGGATCCTCCAGCCCTACATCGAGAACCTCAACAGCATCGGCATCGACGCGCGCCTGCGCACGGTAGATCGCGCCCAATACAAGCAGCGCCTGGATCAGTTCGACTTCGACATGATCCTCATGACCCTCAACCAGACCCTCAGCCCGGGACTGGAACAGTGGCAGTACTTCCACTCGAGCCAGGTCGGGGTCAAGGGCAGCAAGAATTACGCGGGCATCGCCAACCCGGTGGTCGACCATCTGCTCGAGCAACTGCTCGCCGCCCGCACCCGCGATGAACAGGTCGCCGCCGGCAAGGCGCTGGACCGCGTGCTGCTCTGGCAGCACTACAGCATTCCCAACTGGTACCTCAATTATCACCGTCTGGCGTACCGCAACCGGTTCGCCTTCGTCACCACGCCGCCCTACACCCTGGGCCTGAGCGCGTGGTGGCTGAAATCTTCGGAGAAAGGTCAATGAACGCCGTTCGCACCCTGCTCGTGCAGGCTTGCGGCCTGTTGTTCGCCGGGCTGGCCTGCGCCGCCCCGCAACACGCCGTGACCCTGTACAACGAGCCGCCGAAATACCCCGCCGACTTCAAGCATTTCGATTACGTCGACCCCAATGCGCCCAAGGGCGGGGTTTTCCGCCAGGCCGGTTTCGGCGGCTTCGACAGTCTGAACCCGTTCATCAGCAAAGGCGTGCCGGCGGACGATGTCGGGCAGATCTACGACACCCTGACCCGGCACAGCCTCGACGAGCCGTTCACCGAATACGGCCTGATCGCCGGCAAGATCGAAAAGGCCCCGGACAATAGTTGGGTGCGGTTCTACCTGCGCCCCGAAGCGCGCTTCCATGACGGCCACCCGGTGCGTGCCGAAGACGTGGTGTTCAGCTTCGAGACCCTGACCAAAGAAGGCTCGCCGATGTTTCGCGGCTACTACAGCGACGTCGAAGAAGCCGTCGCTGAAGATCCGCTCACGGTGCTGTTCAAGTTCAAGCACAACAACAATCGCGAGCTGCCGCTGATTCTCGGCCAGTTGCCGGTGCTGCCGAAACACTGGTGGGCCAGTCGCGATTTCAACAAGGGCAATCTGGAAATCCCGCTGGGCAGCGGCCCGTACAGGGTCGCCGAAGTGAAGGCCGGGCGCTCGGTACGATACGAGCGGGTCAAGGATTACTGGGGCAAGGACCTGCCGGTCAATCGCGGCTTCTACAATTTCGATGTGATGACCACCGACTACTTCCGCGACAACACCGTCGCCCTCGAAGCGCTGAAGGCCGGGCAGTTCGACTACTGGCTGGAAATGACCGCGAAGAACTGGGCCAACGCGTACAACATCCCCGCGGTCACCGAGGGCCGACTGGTCAAGGAACTGATCCCCAACGGCAACCCGACCGGCATGCAGGGTTTCGTCTTCAACCTGCGCCGCCCGGTGTTCCAGGACGTGCGGGTGCGTCAGGCACTGGGTCTGCTGCTCGACTTCGAATGGACCAACAAGCAACTGTTCAATAGCGCCTACGTGCGCACCCGCAGCTATTTCGAGAACTCGGAAATGGCCGCCACCGGCCTGCCGGACGCCGATCAACTGGCAATCCTCGACCCGTTTCGCCGCCAACTCCCGGCGCAGGTGTTCAGCGAAGCCTTCGAAAACCCCAAGACCGATGCCAGCGGCATGATCCGCCTGCAGCAACGCGAAGCCTATCAACTGCTGCAAGAGGCCGGCTGGAAGATCGTCGACGACAAAATGGTCGACACCACCGGCAAACCGGTGGTCATCGAATTTCTGCTGGCCCAGACCGAATTCGAGCGGGTGCTGCTGCCGTTCAAGCGCAACCTCGCTGACCTTGGCATTGATCTGGTGATCCGCCGCGTTGACGTCTCGCAATACATCAACCGCGTGCGTTCGCGGGATTTCGACATGATCGTCGGCAGTTTCCCGCAATCCAACTCACCGGGTAACGAACAACGGGAGTTCTGGATGAGCGCCGCCGCCGACAAACCGAGCAGCCGCAACTCCATGGGCCTGAAAGACCCGATCGTCGATCAACTGGTCGAGAGCCTGATCAATGCCGACTCGCGCAAAAGTCTGGTGGCCCACGCCCGGGCGCTGGACCGCGTGCTGCAATGGGGTTACTACGTAATCCCCAACTGGCACATCAAGAGCTGGCGCGTAGCCTACTGGAACCACATCGGCCATCCGAAAGTCTCCCCCAAGTACGACATCGGCATTAATACCTGGTGGGTCAAGCCCGACACGAAACCTGCGGTAGAAGTGCAAACCCAACTGCAAGCCGACCCTGTGGGCGCGGAGTAATCAGATGCTGGCGTATATTTTTCGGCGACTGTTGCTGATCATCCCGACCCTGTTCGGCATTCTGCTGATCAATTTCGTGATCATCCAGGCCGCGCCCGGCGGGCCGGTGGAACAGATGATCGCCAAGCTCGAAGGCTTCGAAGGCGCCACCAGCCGCATCGCCGGCGGCGGCGCCGAAGTGTCAGTGGCCGGCTCCGCCTATCGCGGCGCGCAAGGCCTGGACCCGGCGCTGATCAAGGAAATCGAGCACATGTACGGTTTCGACAAGTCGGCGCCCGAACGGCTGTGGATCATGGTCAAGAACTACGCTCGGCTGGATTTCGGCGACAGTTTCTTCCGCGACGCCAAGGTCATCGACCTGATCAAGGAAAAGATGCCGGTATCGATCTCGCTGGGGCTGTGGAGCACGCTGATCATGTACCTGGTGTCGATCCCGCTGGGAATCGCCAAGGCCACGCGGCACGGCAGTCACTTCGACGTCTGGACCAGTTCGGCGATCATCGTCGGTTATGCGATCCCGGCGTTCCTCTTTGCGATTCTGCTGATCGTGGTGTTTGCCGGCGGCAGTTATCTGGACTGGTTTCCTTTACGCGGGCTGACCTCGAACAACTTTGACGAGTTGAGCCTGGGCGGCAAGGTCCTCGACTACTTCTGGCACCTGGCGCTGCCGGTGACGGCGCTGGTGATCGGCAACTTCGCGACCATGACCCTGCTGACCAAGAACAGCTTTCTCGACGAGATCAACAAGCAATACGTGGTCACCGCCAAGGCCAAGGGCCTGACCCGCCACCGGGTGCTCTACGGTCATGTATTTCGCAACGCGATGTTGCTGGTGATTGCCGGATTCCCGTCGGCGTTCATCGGCATCTTCTTCACCGGCTCGCTGCTGGTGGAGGTGATTTTCTCCCTCGACGGCCTCGGCCTGATGAGTTTCGAAGCGGCGATCAACCGCGATTACCCGGTGGTGTTCGGCACCCTGTTCATCTTCACCCTGCTGGGGCTGGTGGTGAAACTGATCGGCGACCTCACCTACACCCTGGTCGATCCGCGCATCGACTTCGCCAGCCGGGAGCATTGAGATGAACCTGTCCCCGCTCAATCGCCGACGCTTCGAACTGTTCAAGGCCAACAAGCGTGGCTGGTGGTCGCTGTGGCTGTTTCTGATCCTGTTCGGTCTGAGCCTCGGCGCCGAACTGATCGCCAACGACAAGCCGCTGGTGGTGCACTACGACAACAACTGGTACTTCCCGGCGATCAAGCGCTACCCGGAAACCACCTTCGGCGGCGAATTCCCGCTGGAAGCCAACTACAAGAGCCCGTACATCCAGGAACTGCTCAAGGCCAAGGACGCGTGGGTGCTGTGGGCGCCGATTCCGTTCAGCTACCAGAGCATCAACTACGACCTGAAAGTCCCGGCCCCTGCCCCACCGTCGACGGTCAACCTGCTGGGCACCGACGATCAGGGCCGCGATGTGCTGGCGCGGGTGATCTACGGCTTCCGGATTTCCGTGTTGTTCGCCCTGACGTTGACCGTGCTCAGCTCGATCATCGGCGTAATCGCCGGCGCGCTGCAGGGCTTCTATGGCGGCTGGGTGGATCTGGCCGGCCAGCGCTTTCTGGAGATCTGGTCGGGCTTGCCGGTGCTGTACCTGCTGATCATTCTCGCCAGTTTCGTCCAGCCGAATTTCTGGTGGCTGCTGGGGATCATGCTGCTGTTCTCGTGGATGAGCCTGGTGGACGTGGTGCGCGCCGAGTTCCTGCGCGGGCGCAACCTCGAATACGTGCGCGCGGCCCGGGCGCTGGGGATGCAGAACGGCGCGATCATGTTCCGCCACATCCTGCCCAACGCCATGGTCTCGACCATGACCTTCATGCCGTTCATCCTGACCGGCGCCATCGGCACCCTCACCGCGCTGGATTTCCTCGGTTTCGGCTTGCCGGCCGGCAGCCCGTCGTTGGGTGAGCTGGTGGCCCAGGGTAAATCCAACCTGCAGGCGCCGTGGCTGGGCATGAGCGCGTTTGCGGTACTGGCGCTGATGCTGAGTTTGCTGGTGTTTATCGGCGAGTCCGCTCGCGATGCCTTCGACCCGAGGAAGTGACATGAATCAGGACAATCTGATCGAAATCCGCGACCTCGCCGTCGAATTCGGCACGGGCGATCGCGCCCATCGGGTGGTCGAGGGCATCAGCTTCGACATCAAGCGTGGCGAAACCCTGGCGTTGGTGGGCGAGTCCGGCTCGGGCAAGTCGGTGACGGCGCACTCGATCCTGCGCCTGCTGCCCTACCCGCTGGCTCGCCACCCTGCCGGCAGCATCAGCTATTCCGGGCAGAACCTGCTGGAGCTGAGCGAAAAGACCATCCGTCATATCCGTGGCAACCGGATCGCGATGATCTTCCAGGAACCGATGACCTCGCTCAATCCGCTCCACTCGATCGAAAAGCAGATCAACGAGATCCTCGGCATCCACAAGGGCCTCACCGGCAAGGTTGCGACCAAGCGCACGCTGGAACTGCTGGAAATGGTCGGCATCCCCGAGCCGCACAAACGCCTCAAGGCCCTGCCCCACGAGTTGTCCGGCGGCCAGCGCCAGAGGGTGATGATCGCCATGGCCCTGGCCAACGAGCCGGAACTGCTGATCGCCGACGAGCCGACCACCGCGCTGGACGTGACCGTTCAGCTGAAAATCCTCGACCTGCTCAAGGAATTGCAGGCTCGATTGGGCATGGCGCTGCTACTGATCAGTCACGATTTGAACCTGGTGCGAAGAATTGCGCATCGCGTATGTGTCATGCAGCGCGGTTGCATCGTCGAACAGGCATCGTGCGCAGAGCTGTTCCGTTCTCCGCAGCATCCGTACACTCGGGAGCTGCTGGCAGCGGAGCCCAGCGGAGGCCCGGCGAGCAATAAAATCGGCGCGCCGCTGTTGCAGGTCGAGGACTTGAAAGTCTGGTTCCCGATCAAGAAAGGCCTGCTCAAACGCACGGTGGATCACGTCAAGGCAGTGGACGGCATCAATTTCAGCCTGCCTCAGGGTCAGACTCTGGGGATCGTGGGGGAAAGCGGTTCCGGCAAATCCACCCTGGGTCTGGCGATCTTGCGGTTGATCGGCAGCAAAGGCGCGATCCGTTTTGAAGGCAAGCAGCTAGACTGCCTGACGCAGAACGAGGTTCGCCCGTTGCGCCGGGAGATGCAGGTGGTGTTTCAGGACCCGTTCGGCAGCCTGAGCCCGCGGATGTGCGTGAGCGACATCGTTGGCGAAGGCCTGCGGATCCACAAGATGGGTACCGCCGCCGAGCAGGAAGCGGCGATCATTGCGGCATTGAAGGAGGTAGGTCTGGATCCGGAAACCCGGCACCGCTACCCCCACGAATTTTCCGGTGGGCAGCGGCAGCGTATCGCCATTGCCCGGGCTTTGGTGCTCAAGCCGGCGCTGATCCTTCTGGACGAGCCGACTTCGGCCCTCGACCGGACGGTACAGCGGCAAGTAGTGGAGCTGTTGCGTTCACTGCAAGCCAAGTACAACCTGACGTATTTGTTCATCAGCCATGACCTGGCTGTCGTCAAAGCGCTGAGCCACCAGTTGATGGTGGTCAAGCATGGCCAAGTGGTCGAACAGGGAGACGCGCAAAGTATCTTTGCCGCCCCCCAACATCCGTATACACAGCAGTTGCTGGAAGCCGCTTTTCTGGCACCAGCCACTGCGCAATAACCTGAAAGAGGAGCAACACATGGGTTTTCTCGCCGGTAAGCGCGTACTGATCGTCGGTGTCGCCAGCAAGCTGTCCATCGCATCCGGCATCGCTGCCGCCATGCATCGCGAGGGCGCTGAGCTTGCCTTCACTTATCAGAACGAAAAACTGAAAGGTCGCGTTGAAGAGTTCGCACAGGGCTGGGGCTCGAGCCCTGAGCTGTGCTTCCCGTGCGACGTGGCCAGCGATGAAGAAATCGCCAAGGTCTTCGAAGAACTGAGCAAGAAGTGGGACGGCCTGGACTGCATCGTGCACTCCGTCGGCTTCGCACCGGGCGACCAGCTGGACGGCGACTTCACCGAAGTCACCACCCGTGAAGGCTACCGCATCTCCCACGACATCAGCGCCTACAGCTTCGTCGCCCTGGCCAAGGCCGGTCGCGAAATGATGAAGGGCCGCAAGGGCAGCCTGCTGACCCTGTCCTACCTGGGCGCCGAGCGCACCATGCCGAACTACAACGTCATGGGCATGGCCAAGGCTTCGCTGGAAGCCGGCGTACGTTACCTGGCCGGCTCCCTGGGCCCGGAAGGCACCCGCGTCAACTGCGTATCGGCCGGCCCGATCCGCACCCTGGCCGCTTCCGGCATCAAGAGCTTCCGCAAGATGCTGGCCGCCAACGAAGCGCAGACCCCGCTGCGTCGCAACGTCACCATCGAAGAAGTCGGCAACGTCGGCGCCTTCCTGTGCTCGGACCTGGCGTCCGGCATCAGCGGTGAAATCACCTACGTGGACGGCGGCTTCAACACCACCGCCATGGGCAACATCGAAGAGTAATCTTCACGCTGCCGATAAAAAGCCCGCCGATTGGCGGGCTTTTTCATGCCTGCGATTCCAGGCAACGAGCGAACAACTGCTGAATCGGCTGGCTGCGCTGGCTGTAACGCTGCAACAGCACCATCTCACGATAAAACTTCAGCTCTCCCAATTCGATCACCCTCACCTTCAACGGATGCTCCAGCCACAATCCGGCTCTTGGCAGCAACGAAACCCCGAGCCCGCACTCGACCATCTTCACAATCGCTTCCAGCTCATCCAGCTCCAGCGCTACGTGGACGTCTATCCGCTGTTCACGCAAAAATCGCGTCACCAGCCGTCCACCAAACGAGTTGCGGTCATAGCGCACGTGAGGATGTTCGGCCAGCAGTTGCAGCGGATCGTCACCCTCAACACCGGGCGGCACGATCAGCACGAATGGCTCGCGGCGAATCACCTGCGCCGACAGCTCCTTGGGCAATTCAAACGGTGGCTTGATCATGATCGCCAGATCGACTTCTCCGGCATCCACTTGGCTCAGCAGGTTCAGCGACACACCCGGAACCAGTTTCGGCTCCACGCCCGGCGCCTGTTGGCGCAAGCGAAGCAAGGCCTGAGGCAACAATCCGGTCTGTGCAGTGGCCACGGCACCGATTCTCAGCTCGCCGCGAAACTCGCTGGCGTCTTCACTGATCGCCATGCGGCTGAAAGTGGCGAGCATTTCCTGTGCCATCGGCACCGCGCGCTGCCCGGCCGGATTGAGGATCGCCTGCCGCCCGGTGCGATCGAACAGTCTTACGCCCAGGGTCTGTTCCAGATTGCGAATCTGCGCGCTGACCGCCGATTGCGTCAGGCCGACATGCAGGCCCGCCGCGGCAAAGGTGCCGTGCTGCGCCACCGCCAGAAAGGTCTTGAGTTCACGCAGCATGGGCACCTCGATTGATCGAAAAAATTTGAGCTCGGCGCAAAAACTATCGTCTTTCAATCGAAATGCACAGCGCTAGACTCAGCTCACAACAACCGTTGATCGAGACCCGCCCCATGCCACTCAGCCCATTCCATCTGGCCATTCCCGTATACGACCTCGCCGCCGCCCGGCATTTTTACCGTGAAGTGTTTGGCCTCGAAGAAGGTCGTTCCAGCGAGCACTGGGTCGACTTCAATTTCTTTGGCCATCAACTGGTGATTCACCTGGCACCGAAAAACGCCTCGCAGGAAGCGGCCCACACCAACGCCGTGGATGGGCATGACGTGCCGGTGCCGCATTTTGGTGTGGTGCTGGGGATGGAGGAATGGCACGCGCTGGCCGAGCGCCTGAAATCCATGGGCACGCGATTTGTGATCGAGCCGGGGATTCGTTTTCAGGGTCAGGTGGGCGAACAGGCGACAATGTTTCTGTTCGACCCTTGCGGCAATGCGCTGGAGTTCAAGGCGTTCAAGGATATCGGGCAGTTGTTTGCCAAATAGCAACGTCTATACAGACAGCTCGCTCCCACCCTTTGAAATCGGGAGCGAGCCTGCTCACGATGAGACCAGCCCTAACAGCGCTTCAACGCCTGCTTATGGGCATACATCGCCCCATCCGCATCCGCCAGCAGCTTGTCCACGGTTTCATGCCGTCGCGGGTCGTATTCGATCTGGCCGACACTGAAACGAATCGCGTAACCCCGATGCAACGTCGCATTGCGCTCCTCAAGGATTTCCTTGAGCCGCGCCATGATCGCCGTGGTTTCTATGTGACTGGAGCCGGTCAGCAGCGCCACGAATTCATCGCCGCCCAACCGCCCGACCACGTCGCTTTCGCGAAAGGCAATGCGCAACACATCGGCGAAGGTCTTGAGCGCACTGTCACCCTCGGCGTGCCCATAAAGATCGTTGATCTGCTTGAAATCGTTGAGGTCGAAAAACAGCAGCGTCGCCGGTTTGTCCATCCGTGCGCAGGCGTCCAGCGCATGCTGGGCCAGCATTTTGAATCCACGGCGGTTGGATAGCAGCGTCAGCTCGTCCATGCTCGCCATCTGCACGGCCATCAGTTCCTGCTCGGCCATGCCGGCGAGATCGCGCAGCAACTCGCGTTCTTCGTCGTCGAGTTCGCGGGGTTTGGTGTCGATCAGGCACAAGGTGCCCATCTTGTTGCCGTTGGGCACGGTCAGCGGGTAACCGGCGTAGAAGCGGATGTTCGGATCACCGGTCACCAACGGATTGTCGTGAAAACGCTCGTCCTCGCGGGCATCGGGCACCAGCAGCAGTTCATCCTTGAGAATCGCGTGGCCGCAGAACGAAACAGAACGTGGCGTTTCGGTAGTGTCCAGCCCCACGCAGGACTTGAACCATTGCCGCTCCTTGTCCACCAGCGTGACCAGCGCAATCGGTACATTGAACAGGCGCCTGGCCAGACGGGTCAGGCGGTCGAAACGTTCTTCGGGGGCAGAATCAAGGAGGTTCAATCCATACAGCGCCTGAACCCGAGCCGCCTCATTGGCGGGTTTGCCTGGAACCAGCATCAGTACACTCCATTGTCATCAATGGTCTTTAGCGTAGACCGATTCGGCGATGACTCAACTTCTCATCCGCCGGCCACCGGGCATGGCCCTCCGGCATCCGCCCAGAGTTTGAACTGACTGACGAAAATGTCGTGGGGCACCGGCACCGGTTGCCGCCCTGCTCCGGGATTCCAGCCCCAGAGCACCAGTTTGTCCTCGCTGACGTGCTTGATCAGCGCGGCGAAGTCCCGGTCGCCGTTGCTGCTGCGGTCCTTGATCATCGCGCACAGGCGATCCGGTGGCAGGCCGATCCAGGCCATCTTGTGCGAGGCCGGCGGCAGGCTCCAGTGCGGTGCGCCGGGTGGCGCGTGGGGGCCGTAACTGGCCGGCGGATTGCTCTCGGCATGACAGGTGGCGCAAGGCAAACCGGCGGCGCCTTTGCCGTCCATGCCGCGCACCACGTTCATCGCGTGGGGTGTGCCGACGTCGAACTGCAACGGCGAATCCCCGGGAATGTGGCAGTTCTGGCAACGCGGACTCTGAAATACTTTCTGTACCGTCCCAAAGGCCTTCAGGGCTTCCTGATCGTCAGCGAACAGGTCCGAAGCGTAACCGCCCAGACCGACCAGAATCACCGTGCCCAACAACAGATGTCGTTTCATCTCACACCCCCGACAGTTGCAGCGGCAATTCCCGCAGGCGTTGCCCGGTCAGGGCGAACACCGCGTTGGCCACTGCCGGCGCCGTGGGCGGCACACCGGCCTCGCCGATCCCGCCGGGTTTGTCCGTGCTCGGCAAAATGTGCACCTCGACCACCGGCATCTCGTTCAGCCGCAGCACCTGATAGTCGTGATAGTTGGACTGCACGACCTGGCCGTCCTTGAGCGTCAGCTTGCTGTGCAGCGCCATGCCCAGGCCGAAGGTGATGCATGACTCCATCTGCGCCGCGATGCTCTGCGGGTTGACCGCAATTCCGCAATCCACCGCACACACCACCCGATGCACGCGGATCTTCAGGTTGTCCTGCGATACCTCGGCTACCTGCGCCACGTAGCTGCCGAACGACTCGTGCACCGCCACGCCCAGCGCATGGCCGTCCGGCAGCGGCGCTTTCCAGTTGGCCTTCTCCACCGCCAGATTCAGCACGCCAAGGTGCCGGGCGTGATCCTTGAGCAAGGTTCGCCGGTACTCCACCGGGTCCTTGCCCGCCGCCGTGGCCATCTCGTCGATCAGCGACTCCATGACAAACGCGGTGTGGCTATGCCCCACCGAGCGCAGCCACAGCACGTTGATCCCGGTGGCCGGCGAATGCAGATCAATTTGATGATCCGCCAGCCCCTGGATGTACGGACTGTCGGCCACGCCCTCGACCGAGGTCTGATCGACGCCGTTCTTGACCATGGTTTTTTCCAGCATGGTGCCGGCCATGATCGACTGCCCGACCAGCACGTGCTGCCACGCCTGCGGCATGCCGTCGGCGCCGAGTCCGATCCGCGCCTGATGCAGGAACATCGAGCGGTAATACCCGCCGCGAATGTCATCCTCCCGCGACCACACGGTTTTCACCGGTATCGCGGCAGCCTTCGCTACTTGCACCGCTTCGGCGACAAAATCCGACGTCGGATTGGCCCGCCGTCCGAAGCCGCCGCCGAGGAATTCGGTGTGGATTTCCACCTGCTCGGGTTTGAGTCCGGTGATCTTGCCGGCGATCATTTGGTCCAGCGTCTGAAATTGGGTGCCGGTCCAGATCTCGCATTTGTCGGCGGTGATCTTCACCGTGCAATTGAGCGGTTCCATCGGCGCATGAGCCAGATAAGGCACGCTGTACTCGACATCGATTTTCTTCGCCGCCTTGCCAAAACTGCCCTTGGCATCCCCGGACTGGCTGGCGGGAATGCCCGGTGTGGCGGCGAGTTTGCGGAAACTCTCCAGTAGTTTTTCGCTGCTCAGATCGGCGTGCGGGCCAAGATCCCAATCGACTTTCAATGCATCACGACCGAGCTTCGCCGCCCAGTAATGATCGGCAATCACCGCCACGCCGGTCGGCACCTGCACCACTTTGCGCACGCCGGGAATGGCCAGCGCCTGGGCGCCTTCGAAGGACTTTACGCTGGCGCCGAACACCGGGGCGCGCGCGACCATGGCGGTCATCAGCCCGTCGAACTGCACGTCCATGCCGAACTTGGCGCGGCCAGTGATTTTCTCCGGGGTATCGAGGCGCCTGGTGGGTTTGCCGATGACTTTCCAGTCCTTGGCCTCCTTGAAGGTGATTGACTTCGGATCCGGCACCGGCAGTTGCCCGGCGGCGTCCGCCAGCTCGCCGTAAGTGGCGCGGTTGTCACCGGCAATCACCACGCCGGATTCGGTGTGGATCGTCGAGGGTGCCACGTTGAAACGCTTGGCGGCTGCCTCGATCAACATCTGCCGGGCCGTGGCACCTGCGAGCCGGTAACGGTCGAACTCCATCCAGGTCGAGGTCGAACCGCCGGTGATCTGCATCCCGCCAAACGCCGGCATACCGTAATCGGCAGCCGAGGCCGGCGAGTGCTCGACGCGGATTTTCGACCAGTCGGCGTCCAGCTCTTCGGCAATCAACATGGTCAGACCGGTCCAGATGCCCTGGCCCATTTCCGAATGGCCGAGCAACACGGTGACGCTGTTGTCCGGTGCAATCCGCAGGAACGCGTTCGGTGCAAAGGCCTTACCTTCATTTTCCGCCGCCGTGGCAAACCGGTTGCCACCGGGCACCACGAACGCCACGACGAGACCACCGCCAAGCACGGCACTGCCCTTGAGAAATCCGCGACGGGATACAGGACTGTTCATCACTCACCTCCCCTCGCTCAGCCGATGTCGGCGGCACGTTTGACCGCCGCGCGGATTCTCGGATAGGTGCCGCAGCGGCAGATATTGCCGGAGAGCGCCTGATCGATGTCGCTGTCGGTGGGTTTGGGGATCTTCGCCAGCAACGCGGCGGCGGACATGATCTGCCCGGACTGGCAGTAACCGCACTGCACCACGTCCAGCTCGGCCCAGGCCTGTTGCACCGGGTGCGAACCATCGGTCGAAAGCCCTTCGATGGTGAGGATTTTCTGGCCATGGGCGACGGCGGTGGCCGGTGTGATACAGGAGCGCAGCGGCGCGCCATCGACATGCACGGTGCAGGCCCCGCACTGGGCCATGCCACAACCGAACTTGGTGCCGGTCAGGTGCGCGACATCGCGCAGAACCCAGAGCAACGGCATGTCCGCGGGGACATCGAGCTCCTGATCCTTGCCATTGATGTTCAAGGTCAGCATCGGGGATTTCCTCAGACTCACGGTGTTCTGAAGGGGCGTTGCGACAGCACTCGATGCCGTGCACGCCTCGGCTTATCCCTTTCAGCTAAGCGCATTTTGCCCCGACGACCAGCCGCCGCGACCACCGGTCATGCCTTACCGCTCGGAGGTTTATCGAACCTGGCGCCGACTTTACTCCTACAGTTGATCCCGGTTGTCATCGCAAGACCTGCCCTTTCACTCTTTCCTGGAGTCGCGAACATGGGATATGTCACAACGAAAGATGGCGTCGAAATCTTCTACAAGGACTGGGGCCCGAAAGACGCCCAGGTGATCCACTTCCACCACGGCTGGCCGCTCAGCGCGGACGATTGGGATGCGCAGATGCTGTTCTTCCTTGCCCAGGGTTTCCGGGTCGTGGCCCACGACCGACGCGGTCACGGTCGCTCGAGCCAGGTCTGGGACGGCCACGACATGGATCACTACGCCGATGACGTGGCGGCGGTGGTCAATCATCTGGGGACACAGAAAGCCGTGCATGTCGGCCACTCCACCGGTGGCGGCGAAGTCATCCATTACATCGCCCGGCATGGCGAGGATCGGGTTTCCAAAGCCGCAATCATCAGTGCCGTGCCGCCGCTGATGGTGAAAACCGAAAGCAATCCGGGCGGCCTGCCGAAGTCGGTATTCGACGATCTTCAGGCGCAACTGGCGGCCAATCGTGCGCAGTTCTATCACGATGTGCCGGCCGGTCCGTTCTATGGCTACAACCGGCCGGGGGCCAAGCCTTCGGAACCCGTCGTGCTCAACTGGTGGCGTCAGGGCATGATGGGCGGCGCCAAGGCGCATTATGACGGGATCGTTGCTTTCTCTCAGACCGACTTCACCGAAGACCTGAAAGGCATTTCGATTCCGGTGCTGGTGATGCACGGCGATGACGACCAGATTGTGCCGTATGAAGACTCCGGTGTGCTCTCGGCCAAACTGCTGAAAAACAGCACGCTGAAGATTTATCCGGGCTTCCCCCACGGCATGCCGACTACCGAGGCGCCGACGATCAACGCCGATCTGCTGGCCTTTATTCGCGGCTGATTTTATTGGCCGGGGTCAGGCGCGATACCTGCCCCCGGCTACTCCTCGGTTCTCCCCGCCCCTTCGCGATTACCCACATAGTGTCTGGCCAATGGAAACGCCGGCAGCCACGACTCGCGACGCACCGTCCAGAGCTCATAAGTCGGCTGCAACTGATCGGGCGCATCCAGCGCACCCAGACTGACCTCGATTTCATCGCCACTGCGACCGAACACCGACGACCCGCAGCGCGGACAGAAAAACCGCCCGTCGTAGTCCCGGGTTTCGCCGGTTATGGTCACCGCCTCCGCCGGAAAGATCGCCGCCGACGCAAACAGCGCGCCGTGATGTTTGCGGCAATCCAGACAATGGCAAACCCCAACCCGCCAGGGTCGGCCCGTCGTTTCGATCCTCACCGCGCCGCACAGGCAACCGCCGGTCAGTCGATCCATGGCACACCTCCCGCAAAATGGAATATCCGGTGAGTGAAAATAGCAGCGCACTGTGGGGAACGCTTACAATCGTGGCCCATTACCACCATTCAGACAGACCACTCCCTTCATGGCGCTCGACCCCCTTACGATGTTGACCATTTCCACCGCCCTGGCAGCGGCGGCCGCCCTTTACCTGGCGGTCGAATGGCGCAGCATCCGCGAATCCTCGTTGCTGTTCTGGAGCACCGGTTTCGCCACCATCACCGTCGGCTCGAGCCTTGCCCTGTTGCGCGCCAACGGTTATCCGCTGATCGGCATCTGGTTCGCCAACGGTTTGCTGGTGGTTGCGCACTGGCTGTTCCTGCTGGGCGTCGCGCGGTTTACCCAGCGGTCGTTGTCGCGAGCCTGGTACTTGATGTTCCTCGTGTGGCTGGCGTTGCTGCTGTTACCGGAAGATCCGTCGTGGTCGAAGATCATGCTGATGGCCAACTCGCTGTTGGTGGCCTTGTTGATGGTGCGAGCCAGCCTGTTGTTGCGCCCGCACGGCAAGTCGCTGAGCATCGGTGCGGTGCAACTGCGTTACGTCTTGTTGATTCACGGCCTGTTTTATTTCAGCAAGGCGATCATCGCGGTGATTCCCGGCACGCTGATTGATCTGGCGTCGCTGCGCGGCGAGATCATCCAGATTTCCCTGGTCGAAGGCGCGATGGCAATCATGCTGATCGCACTGTCGATGACCGGCACCGAGCGCTACCGCCGGGAAAAACAGATCGCCGAACTGGCCGCCCGGGATCCGCTGACCGCGCTGTACAACCGCCGCGCCCTCGAAGTCCGCGCGCCGCGCCTGCTCGATCAAGTCTCCAACGCCCGCCCCGGCGCCCTGCTGCTGATCGACATCGACAACTTCAAACTGGTCAACGATCTGTATGGCCACACCGCCGGCGACCGCCTGCTGATCTCGCTCAGCGAGATGATCCGCTCGCAGTTGCCTCAGGGCGCACTGGCGGCGAGGCTGGGCGGTGACGAATTCGTCATGTTGCTGGGCGATGCTTCCCACGAACAGATCATGGTGCTGGGCAGTGAGCTGCGTGAGCAGTTTCAGCAGATGACTTCTCAGTCCTACGTCACCCCGGAAGCGGTAACGCTGAGCATCGGCGCCAAGGTCTTCGACCAGCCGCCGGCCAGCCTCGCGGCATTGATCGAACAGGGTGACAGCGCGCTCTACGAATCCAAGCGCGGCGGACGCAACCGGATTCGTCTGGCGGACTGCACCTGACCTATCCTTGCCTGCATCCCGATACGCCGGAGCCTGACATGTCGACGCCTGAATCCACCCTCCTCCAGAGCTGGAGCCACAACGCTCAAGCCTGGACGGAAGCCATCCGCAGCGGCGCCATCGAAAGCCGTCAACAAGTCACCGATCAGGCGATTCTGTTGGCGGTGATGGGGCGCCAGCCGGAGCGCGTGCTCGATCTGGGATGCGGCGAAGGCTGGCTGTTGCGGGCGCTGGCTGAGCGAGGGTTCGACGTAGTCGGTGTGGACGGTGATGCGACGCTGGTAGAGGCAGCGCAAGCCGCAGGATCATCATCGGTGCACGTCGCCAGCTATGAAGATCTGGTGGAAGCAAAAGTCGACATCGGCCATGGCTACGACCTGATCTGCGCCAACTTTTCCCTGCTGCATCAGGACATCATCCCGCTGCTCGCCGCCATGAATGCCCTGCTCGTGCCGGGCGGCGCGCTGGTGATCCAGACGCTGCATCCGTGGTCGTGCCGGGCGGCGCGCTGGTGATCCAGACGCTGCATCCGTGGTCGGTGGCCGCGGGTGATTATCAGGATGGCTGGCGGGAGGAAACCTTCGACGGCTTCAAGGGCCAGTGGCAGCCGATGCCGTGGTATTTCCGCACCTTGTCCAGTTGGCTGAATGCGCTGGACATGGCCGGGTTTCAGTTGACCAGTCTGCGGGAGCCGCAGCATCCGCAAAGCTCCGTGCCGCAGTCGTTGCTGATGATTGCCGAGCGTCGCAGATAAACGCTACAGCCTCGGTTTGAGCAGGATCCCGGTGTAATGCCGTAAAAACAAAGCAAAAGCCGTGCACCAGAGCACCACGGACAACCCCAGCCCCAGACTGGAAAACGGCACTAGCAACACCCGGCAACCTGCCGCGATCAACACCAGCGCAAATCCCAGCACCATGCCTTTCGAAGGCTGTAACAACCGGCCGGTATGCCCAAGGCTGACCCGCGCAATCATCGCCAGAATCAAGCCGCCGACACCGCCAACGGCCAGCGCATGGGTCGCCAGACTTTGCTGGCCAAGCAGTTCCAGATGCCACGCCGCCATGGCCCAGATCGCCAGCGCCATCCAGCCGTAAGCCAGGTACAACGACCAGAGCAACGGCACCCTCCACATCCCGCGATCATGCCAGCGGATGAGCCGCAGTATCTGCAAACTGCCGGTGAGCGCAAACAGCGCTGCCAGCCACAGCCGGGGTGAATTATTGAGACCCGCCGCAAACGTGATCGCCGTCAGCAGACTGCCGATCAACAGCAATCGCGTGGGCAACGGATGGGCGGCCGGCGCCGGTGGACGGTTCAAGCCGCGCTGGATGAAAAACGGAATCACCCGCCCGCCAATCACGGTCATCAACGCCGCAATCAGCCACAACGCACCCAGTACACCCTGTCGTTGCAGACCGGAGTCGTCGTTGAACAGGCCAATTAAAGTCAGCAACTGACAGCCCGCCATCAGCGCGAGCACCAGCACAATCGGGTAGTTATCGCGCTTGCCCGCAGCGATCAGATCCCGCGCCAGCATCACCGCCAGCAGCGGCAGAAAAACCCATTGCAGCGCGAGGATCAATCCAACAGGCAACGGTAACCACCAGACCACACGCCCGAGCAGCCAGACCGAAACCAACGCAATCAACGCCCCGCCGCGCACACCGGGAATCCCGGTCCAGTTGGGCACCGCCGTCAGCAAAAACCCGGCAACGATCGCCGCCGCGAAACCGAACGGCATCTCATGCCGATGCCAGGCGAGCATGCCGCCCGCCGGTTGCAGGTCGAACCAGTGGCCGTAAAGCCAAAGGCCCCAGATCAAAATCGCCAGAGCTGCGAATCCGGCACCGGCCAGAAACAGCGGACGGAAACCCAGGCTGAACACAGGCGCTACGGCGAGTCTGCGCATCTCAGGCCACCGCCATGACAGGGAATCGGGCCAGTCGATACTGCGACAGCAACCGCATGACGTAACCGATCTTGATCAGCGTCGGGCCGACGATGGTCATGGCGTGCATCGCCACCAGCAGCGCAATCGGCATAGGGCCCTGATACAGATAAGCGCCGTAGATTCCGGCCAGCAACATGACCAGACCGGCAACGAGCACTTTGCTCGACAGGTGCAGAACGTTCAGCGGACTCTCGAAGAAAGTGAACATGTTTCGTACTCCTGAGCGGATCAGTTTGTACGATTGATGTATCAACTCTTGTGCCAGTTTTTTTATCGTTATAAATCAGCTGCATAATCCAAAAGAAGTCATTATGACTCCACCCAGATAGAGTCATATTGACTTCCATGTTTGTCATAAAGACAACAATCGTCTTCAGGGTTGTTTTGCGTAAGCCCCTCTGAAATCAGAGAACTCACCGGCACCCTCCACTTGCACCGCTCCGTCGAGCAGGCGCAAACGGTAGAGCGGCTCGGCAATCTGATCCTGACCGATCACCAGATTGCCAGCCTGCAACGGCCACTGCCGGGTTTCCTGGCGGGGTGGTTTTCCCGCCTGCGTCACAGCCATCTGGATGGACGCCTGCTCACCCGCGCCCTTCTCGGTGGCCGGCGTAATCTTGATCGTCAGCCAGGCCGATCGCCCGTCCGACGCCATCATCACGTAACGTCCTTCACGCTGATTGTCGGCGGGCGCTTGAAATTTTTGCGTTGCAACCCGAAAAGCCGTCGGTCGTGCTTCGAAGATCAGGGACTTGTCGCCGTTGTGCCATGTTCCGCCCTGAAAGCCGTGCTCATCAGGCTCACCTGCCACGTACCAGTCGCCAGTGACACGGCCCTGAGCATCCAGCTCATGCAGCAGCACGGCTCCATCATCGTAGGTTTCGCCCACCAGCCGGATCGGTTGGCCATTGCCCGTTTTCGTATAACGAACCTCGCCAATGTAGACGCCACCCAACATCTGCCACCACAGCTCGAATGCGATCCTGCCGTCGAGCTTGCCCCGCAGCATCACCGGCGCTTCACCCACCGGTCCTTCAAGGCGACGCTGCTCCAGCCATTTGCCGTCCTTCAATTCCCGCTGGGTGACATCGTTATAACCCGCCGGCATCAGCGGACTGCCTTCGGACGGCCGCTGCGCGACCTCGACTTTTTCGGCCACCTTGACCGGCGAATTGTCCTGCACCTGCCAGGTAATAGTCTGACGCCAGCAGCAACCGCTTTTCGAATGAGTGACGAGCAGTCGAGCAGTGGAATCGACTTCGAACAACCCCAGATACGGTTCGCGAGTCAGCGCCGACAACGCCTTGTTCAGTACCAGCACCGGGCTCGACGGATCGAACAGATAGACGTCATAGGAAGCTGCCGCGTAGCCGCCGTCATTGCCGTTACGGATTGCCAGATCCTGATGCCCATCGAAATTGAAGTCGCCAAACACCAACAGCCGTTGTTCGTCACATCGCAATATCCGGGCCGAATCGTCAATCGGAATCAGATCCGTAGCCTCGACAGCATCGATGCGTTGCAACACTTCGCCACTGGACTTGTCGCGCAGGGTAACTTGCGCCGTCACCGGTTCGAAGTTCTGCGTCGGCAGGTGGTCGACTTTCACATCGATGCTGTAGCTGTTTGCCGGATCGGTGAGCTGGCACCTCAGCGGGTCGGCACTGGCCGAAGCGGCGCCAAACAGGAAGAGAAAAAACAACGAACGAGGGACAGACATGTTGCAGAGCATCCTTGCGGCAAAATCGGGGCGGCAAGTCTAACGACAATCGTTTTTAGGCGCACTTGTCGATCTATGGTGCCTACGCCCTGCCCCGGACTGACTACGCTATTAATCCAGCGTGTCCAACCTGCCGAGGAAGACTGCCATGCAACGCTTTCAAAAACTGACGCCCTGCCTGTGGTTCGACGATCAGGCCGAAGCAGCGGCGAAGTTTTACTGCTCGATCTTCGACCACTCGAAAATCACCGCCCTCACCCACTACGGCAAGGCCGGCCAGGAATTCCATGGCCGCCCCGAAGGTTCGGTGATGACCGTCAGTTTTGAACTCGACGGCCAGACATTTACCGGGCTCAATGGCGGGCCGGTGTTCAAGTTCAATGAGGCGATTTCGTTTCAGGTCAACTGCCAGAACCAGGAAGAGGTCGACCATTTCTGGGGCAACCTGTCTGCCGGCGGCCCGGTGGAGGCGCAGCAATGCGGCTGGCTCAAGGACAAGTTCGGCGTGTCCTGGCAGATCGTGCCGGTGGCGTTCATGCACATGGTGACCGACGCCGACCAGAGCAAAGCCCAACGGGCGATGCAGGCCATGCTCGGGATGAAAAAACTCGACATCGCCGAACTGGAGCGAGCCTTCGCCGGCCAGAGCTAATACACTCGGGCACTGGCCTGCCGAGAACCCCAAAAATGAAAGCCGCCGCCAAGAACCCCGAACAAGCCCCGCGCTTCTGGCGCAACGACGCCCTGCCCTTCATCGAGGCCCGGGCCATCGCCGATGGCCGTGAGGTCTGTTATTCACGGCATTCCCATGCGCACTTTTCCATCGGCGCCATCACCGCCGGGAGCAGCACCTATGTGCATGAGCAATCCTCGTTCGAAGTGGCGGCCGGCACGGTGGTGCTGATGAATCCGGGGGACGTGCACGCGTGCAACCCGATCGACGATCAGCCGTGGTCGTACTTGATGTTGTACGTGGAAACGCCGTGGCTGACGGATCTGCAGCATCAGTTGGGCTTTAGTGCGGAGCTTGAGTTTCGGCGGTTTTCCGATACCCATTTGAATGACGTTCGCCTGTTTGACGACTTGAATGCGTTCTACGCGATATTGGTCGACGATCAGCAAGACGTGCTGCGCAAACAGAGCGCAGCGGTGGAGTTTTTCAGCGAGCTGCAACTGCGCCTGAACCCCGTCGAACCACCGCTGCGCGAGCCAAACTTCAAACTCGAACGCGCCGCCGAATTCATTCGCCGGCACTGCACCGACCTGCTCAGCCTTGACGACATCTGCGCCGCTGCCGAGCTGTCACCGTCCTATCTGATCCGCGCCTTCAAACAGCAATTCGGCATGACGCCCCATGCGTTTCTGGTCAACCAGCGTATTCAGTTTGCTCGCGAGTGTCTGCGTCGCGGGCAGTTGATTGCGGATGTGGCGCTGGAGGCGGGGTTTGCTGACCAGGCGCATTTTCAGCGGGCGTTCAAGCAGCATCTGGCGGCGACACCGGGGCAGTATCGGGGATAGCAACAAAAACGGCCCGCAATGGGCCGTTTCAGTTTCAGCACTCAGACACGGGGCTCCGCCGCCACATCCAGATTATCCAGCACCCGATTCACCGCCAGTTCCGCCAGCATGATCAGTTGTCCGATGCCCAACAGCACATGCCGCTGCGGCGCCTCGATCATCCCGGCGAAATCGCTGGCCATGGTTTTGGCCGAGGTCAGGGTTTCGCAGGCGTCGGCCAGCAGTTCTTCGTTGGGGATGCCGGGGGCGATGAGGTAGCGGGTGTTGGGTTTGAGTAGCGGTTTTCTGGGGTGGAACGGATTGAGGTAGTGATCGAGGGCGCGGTCGGCGGCTTCGTGGAATTTCTTGGAATCGAGGGTTTCGTAGGGCGAGGTCGGGTCGGTTTCGGGCGGGTTTGGCGTTGGTTTGATCATGGTAAAACTCCCTGATTGGTGGAGCTGCCACGGTTCGCTGCGAAACGAAGGGAGGTGACAGCTGTACGCGGGTTCGCAGACCGGGAATCAAGGAACCCGGCATACCCGAAGGTATCCCGCGCACAACCGCCATTACGCGACCAGCATAGAATGCTGAACGGAAACGACGCTCTGGGCGCCTTGATTGATCCGGGCTGCGAAACCCGATCGCTGATTCGTCAGCGACCGACACACGATAGAACCCGGCCCCAAGGCCCACAAGCCGGCGGATTCTGGCGGATGCGTAGGCAATGGCGCAAGGTGTCGTAGCTTGCCGGAAGCATCCTTAAACACCTTTAAACCCAAGAGCCGCCACGCTTACGGCAGCAACAGATACCCCGCACTCACCGCCAACAGCAACGCCATCACCCGATTGAACAAGCGCATCCCCGCCGGGTTGCCGAGATAGCCACGCAAGAACGTCCCGGCATACACCCAACACCCGACCGACAGATAACAGATCACCAGATACACCGCCGCAAACTGCCATACCAGCCGCGCCTCGCCATCAGCCACGAACGCGCCCATCCCCGCCACGCAGGCCAGCCAGGCCTTGGGGTTGAGCCACTGCATCACTGCGCCATAGAGCATCGACGGGGCCCTGCCCGATTCTCCCGTATTCAGCTGACCGTCATCGGTGGCCAGTTTCCAGGCCATGAACAACAGAAACGCCACCCCGGCCAGTTGCACCACGCGGGTCAGCGACGGCCACAGCGTAAGCACTTCATGCAATCCCAGCCCCATCAACACCAGCAACAACACAAACCCCAGCGTCGCCCCCGCCACATGCCGCTGACTGGCGCGAAAGCCGAACTGCGCCCCCGAACTCAACGCCACGATATTCACCGGCCCCGGGGTAATGGATGCGGCCAGGGCAAACGCCGCCATCGACACAATCAGACTCATCGCACACCTGCTTCAAATCGAGGAACAAGGCGCCCACAGTAGTCAGCACACACCGGGCGGTATTGAAGGAAATTACCCCCACGCCTGCAGACCCACTACGCTCTACCTCAGTGACCACTCTCGACCAGGAAGTCGCCCTCCATGATTCTGATTCTGTTGCCAGCCTCCGATTACGATCCCACCGAAAGCAGCGTGCCGTGGCAGGCATTATGCGAAGCGGGCATCGAAGTACGTTTTGCCACCCCGCAAGGCTTGCCCGCCCATGCCGATCCGCGACTGGTGGACATCGGTTTTGGCCTGCTGAGTGCGATGCTGATGACGCGAAAGGCCGACCTTCACAATTACACGCAGATGATCGAGTCCGAAGCGTTCAAGCAGCCGCTGGCGTATGCCGATATCGATACGGCGCGGTTTGACGGTTTGCTGATTCCCGGCGGCCATGCCAAAGGGATGCGCACATTGCTGGAATCCAAACAGGCCCAGCAGATCGCCCTGCAATTTTTCAAGGCCGAAAAACCCGTGGCGGCGGTGTGTCATGGCGTGTTGTTGCTGGCCCGGACGCTTGATCCCGACACCGGGAGTTCGGTGTTGTTCGGGCGCAAGGTTACGGCACTGCTGGCGGCAACCATGGAATTGCCAGCGTGGCTGATGACCGCCGCGTGGCTGGGGCGCTACTACCGCACCTACAAGCAGACCGTCGAAGCAGAAGTGAAAACCGCACTGGCGAGCAAGGCTGATTTTATACGCGGCCCGCTCATCGCCAAACGCGACCACGCAGAGAACCCGCAAATCGGTTTTGTGGTGCGCGACGGCAACCTGCTGACGGCGCGCTGGCCCGGCGACTGCCATCGATTCGCCGCCGAATGGGTGGCCCTGTTGCAGGCCACCCGTCGCGAGCCGCTGCTCAGTCCAGACGTGGCACGGTGAAGCGGAATTCGCTGCCCTGCCCTGGCTCGCTCTCGGCCACGATCCGCCCGCCATGGGCCTCGACGATGCCTTGCGTGATGTACAGGCCCAGCCCGGTGCCGTTCGGATTGCCCTCCTTCACCGTCCAGTAACGGTCGAACACATGCGGCAAGTGATCCTTGGGGATGCCTTCGCCGCTGTCGCGCACCGTGAAGACGATGTCGTCACCAACCGATTTGGCAAACACATCGACCGTGCCCAGACGCGGGGTGAATTTGATCGCGTTGCCCACCAGATTCGACAGCACCTGGAACAGCCGCTCCGGGTCGGCATGGATGCTCAGATCGGGATCGGCCTCGAACGAGATGCTGATGTCCTTGTCCAGCGCCAACGGCGCGAGCAGTGACTGCGCCTCTTCGAACATCTGCGCGACATCGAGTTTCTGCGGCGCGATGGTGTAACGCCCGGCGTCGATTTTCGAGGTATCGAGCAAGTCTTCCAGCAACGTGTTCATGCGCCCGGCGGCTTGCTGCATGGTGTCGATGGCGGTGGAGATGCGTCGTGAGGTGTGCGGGCCGTCCGAGCTGAAAGCCTTTTGCATCATGCCGCACAGCATCGAAATGACGGTCATCGGGTTGCGCAGATCGTGGGAAACCACCGCCACCAGTTCATCACGGGCGCGCACCGCTTCCTGCTCGCGGCGCACCTGGCGGGCCAGATCGTTTTCCAGTGCCGAGCGACGTAGGTCGTTGGCGGCAAACAGATCGCCATGGCTCCACTTGGTGGAGATCCCGGCCATCTCGACCTTCCAGATTTCGAACGAGGTGCGCGGCCGCAGGCGCAGGCCGGCGTCGGAGTTTTCCAGGTCCAGCGGCTTGCGCGGGTCGCCGCTCCAGTTGATGTTCTCTTTGACTTCGGGGCGGAACCACAGCACGCCGTTGTCCACCGGTTTGGGCAGGCTCATGGCGAGCACGCCGCTGGCGACCTGCTGATACTGCGCGGCCGGCGGGTAGACGCTGGCCAGGTGATGACTGGCAAACACCGGCTCGCCACGCTCCTGCAACCATTTGTGCAGGGCGCGAATTTCTTCCGGCTCCGGGCAATTGCCGTAACGGTGCAATTGCTTGTCTTCAATGATCGCGATACCGCCGGCATTGGCCAGCGCCATCAGGACCTGCGGCTGGTTGGCCAGTCCATCGAAAACATTCTGTGGCGAGTCGATCATCGCCTGATTGAGCAGCGCCAGCGCCTCGACCTTTTCTTCACGCTGACGGCTGACTTCCAGCGCTTCCATCGCGCTGATCTGCAACGACAGCACCTGGCCGATGGTCTGGCATGCGGTGCGCAATTCGTGCGGCACGTGCAGCGGCTGGCGGTTGCCGCAACTGATCAGGCCCCAGAGCTTGTCGCCCTTGAGCAGGGAAATACTCATCGACGACAGCACGCCCATGTTCTTCATGTACTGGCAGTGAATCGGCGACACGCTGCGCAGCGTGGCGAAGCTCAGGTCCAGCGGAGTCTGGGTGTCCGGGCGCAACTTGGGTACCAGTGGCACCGGTTGATAGTCGGCATTGGGGATAATCCGCAGCCAGTTGGTGCGGTACAGCTCGCGGGCCTGCTCGGGGATATCGGAGGCCGGGAAGAACAAGCCGTTGAAGACCTCCATCGACGGATCGGACGCTTCGGCGATGACCTGACCGTGGCCCTCCTCTTCGAAGCGATAGATCAGCACCCGGTCGTATCCGGTCATGGCCTGGATTTCCTTGACGCTGATGTCGTACAGCGCCTGCAGGCTCTGGGCCTTTTGCAGGCGCGCGAGCATCCGCCCCAAGTGGGTTTCAGTGCCGGCGACGTTGCGCGGCTGGAAGTTTTCGACGTGGATTTCCAGCTCCAGGATCAGCACATCCTGATGCCGATGCAGCAAGCCTTCGAACGCCGTGCCGTTGAGGCGAAAGTGCAGCGGCGGCGCGTCGGACAGGGTCGGTTGCTGCAAGGCCTCGCGAACCTGCGCGGCATGGGCATCGCCGATCAGGCTGTGCAGCGGCTGGCCGATCAGTTCCGGGGCCGGGCGCGCGAGCAAGGTCTCGACGTTGGCGCTGATCTGGATGATCGAAAGCTCGGGCTCGCTCAGGGTCAGCAGCAGACCGTGGGGCTGGATCGCGCCGGGAAAGCGGATCGGCTCGTCGGCGCAGTTGGCCAGCAACTCTTCAAAGGCTTCTTTGTCTTGCGGGGTCATACCAGAACCTCCTGGCTTTCGAGCCAGCGCTCGAAACAGCTGAATGTGGTGTGAGCGGCCGCCACGACGGCTTCACGCTCGCCGGCGTCCATCGGGCGGCTGCCGAGGTATTCGATGAAGTCGCGCCAGCGCCGGCCGGTGGCGGCGCCGTAGACGTCCAGAAATGCCGCGCCGTTGTCTGCGTCCAGGCTCAGCCGCGAGGCGATTTCCCGGCGCAGGATCTGCCCGCCGAGGGTCGCGCCTTCCAGCACGTACAGCACGCCCAGGCATGCGGCGGCAGAGTCGATGACGGGCAACTGGCCGCAGAGCGAAAAGTCCTCGCCGTTTGCGCCCAACGCGTGCAGGTCGCGTTGCAGGGTCGGCGCCTTGAGGCGTGAAGCCAGATCGAAATCGGCGGGGATCGCGCCGCTGTCCTGCAACGCGGCTTCCAGTGGCTGATAGAAGCCGTAATAGGCGCGCATCAATCGCTCGAAAGCGTGCAGATCAAGGGTGTCGGAGAAAAAAGGAAGGCGTTTTTCCAGGGCGATGTGCAGTTCGGCGGTGCCGGCGCGCAAGTCCTGCAACACCGGTGGCACATGAACCTCGCGGGCCTTTGCTTGCATGTAGTCGCTCGTACAGTGGGCCGCCTGGGGCCATTAGGGAATGGAAACGCATGGCGCGAAAGCTTACACGGCAATTGTCCTTTCTGACCCGGCAGATAATTTTTTCTGGCGGATTCATCACCCTGTGACGGTTTCAGAGTTGACGGGGCGGCAGAAAGTTCGAACGGATTCACCCCCGACAATCGCTGTACCGCGACTCCGCAGTCTGACTGTACGGTTCCGGCCTGCCGTCAGCATGATAAAAATAGCCGTCCCGCCACCGGAGCCCGCGCCATGGATCTCGCCACCCTTTCCCTGTTTCTGCCCGCCTGTTTCGCCTTGAACATGGCGCCCGGCCCGAACAACCTGCTGTCGGTCAGCAACGCCACCCGCTACGGCTATCGTCGCGCCTGTGTGGCCGGGGTCGGTCGGTTGTTGGCGTTCGCCGGGATGATCGCCCTCGCGGCGGCGGGGCTGGCGGTGGTGCTGCAGACCTCCGAGCTGCTGTTCTACGGGATCAAGATTGTCGGTGCGGGGTATCTGCTGTATCTGGCGTGGCAGCTGTGGCGGGCGAATCCTGCCGCTGAAGACGCCATTACCGCGCCGGCAAGTGGACTGCTGGCGCTGGCACGTCAGGAATTCCTGGTGGCCGCAGGAAATCCAAAAGCAATTCTCATATTCACCGCATTCCTGCCGCAATTCGTCGACCCGAACCGCGCCATCACCCCGCAGTTCATGCTGCTGGGCGTGCTGTTCCTGCTGCTGGAATGGATCGCCATCAGCGCCTACGCCTACATGGGCCTGCACATGCGCCGCTGGTTCGCCGAGCCGCGCGGCAAGCGGATTTTCAATCGTTGCTGCGCAGGGCTGTTGTCGGCAGCGGCTTCGGTGTTGCTGATGGCCAAACGCGCCTAAGCTTCGGACGGGCCTTTGAGTTCGACCTGATTGCCGTCCGGATCAAAGCAGTACAGCGACAGGCCGTTGCCCTCTGCGCCGAAACGGGTGGCGGCCTTGTCGACGGTCAGGCCGCAGGATTGCAAATGGCTGACCAGCGCCGCTTCATCGAACGGCTCGATGCGCAGGCAGAAGTGATCGACATTGCGCCGCTCGCTGCCGGCAGCGGCGCCACCCTTGCGGCCGATTTCCCCTTCGAGATCGACCAGATCGATCATCGACGTGCCGGCGCGCAGGTGCACCAGACCGAACTTTTCGTTGCGCTTGACCACTTCGGCGCCGAAGACCCGGTCGTAGAAATCAATGCTGCGTTGCAGATCCGCAACGCGCAGCACGATGTGATCGATGTGGTGAATCGTGAACGGTGGCATACCTTCATTTCCCGAGTTGTAGCGACTCGATCACTGTAGTGCAGCGGCCCGAAAATTCACTGTCGATTTTTCGGTGGAGCCATCGAATAACTGGTTTTATCCTCGGCCCATGAACATACAGACCGCTGTCCTGCCCCCTCACGCCGAAATGGTTCGCGCCATGCTCGCAAGCGACACTGCCTATGAAGGCGTGTTCTTCACGGCGGTGAAAACCACCGGGATCTTTTGCCGCCCGACCTGCACGGCGCGCAAGCCGAAACCGGAAAACGTCGAGTTCTTCGCCCACGCTGACGAGTGCCTGTCCGCCGGCTATCGCGCCTGTTTGCGCTGCAAACCGCTGGACGCTGCCGCCATCGCCCCGGACTGGGTGCAACGGCTATTGAAAGCCGTCGACGCCGATCCGGAGCTGCGCTGGAGCGACGCGCAATTGCTTGCCGAGGGCATCGAACCGCTGAAGCTGCGGCGCTGGTTCAAGCAGCATTTCGGCATGACGTTTCACGCGTGGTTGCGCACCCGTCGGCTCGGTGTGGCACTGGGCGGGATCAAGCAAGGCACGTCCATCGACCATGCGGCGTTCGACTCCGGCTATGAATCCCTCAGCGGTTTTCGCGATGCGTTTCAAAAGTCATTCCACATCACGCCGGGACGCGCAGCGGCCAGCGAACCGCTGCTGTTCACCCGTCTGACCACACCGCTGGGGCCGATGATCGCCATGGCCGAGCGACGCGGACTGGTGTTGCTGGAGTTTCTCGACCGCCCGGCGCTGACCCGCGAAGTCGAAGAACTGCAAAACCGCTACGGCTACGTGGTCGCACCGGGGCACAACGCGCATTTGCAGCAGATCGAAAACGAACTGGCGCTGTACTTTGCCGGCAAACTGAGCGAATTCAGCGTGCCATTGCATCTGCCCGGCAGCGAGTTTGCCCGTCAGGTCTGGGCCGAACTGCGACAAATCCCCTACGGCCAGACCAGCACTTACGGCACCATCGCCGCACGACTGGGCAAACCCGGCGCCAGTCGCGCGGTGGGCCTGGCCAACGGGCACAATCGCTTGTCGATCGTGGTGCCATGCCATCGGGTGATCGGTGCGGACGGCTCGCTGACCGGCTATGGTGGTGGGCAACCGCGCAAGGCGTTTCTGCTCAGGCTGGAAAACGCTGCCGTGCAACTGACGCAACCGCTGGCTTTCTGAACGACGACAAGAAGGGATTTCGATGAACGCGCTCGACACACAGTTTCACCAGTTGCACCACGATGGCCTGCTGATCCTGACCAACGTCGCCGACGCCACCGGCGCGCGACTGGTCGAGCAGCTTGGTGGCAAAGCCGTCGCCACCAGCAGTGCCGCCGTGGCCTGGGCCCACGGTTACCCGGACGGCAATACCCTGCCGCTAGAGCGCTTGATCAGCACCGTGGAGTCGATTGCCCGGGTCATCAAGGTGCCGTTGAGCGTGGACATCGAGGCCGGTTATTCCGATGATCTCGACCGGGTCGCCGAAGTGATCGATGCGGTGGTCGCAGCCGGCGCTGTCGGGATCAACATCGAAGACGGCAGCGGCACGCCGGAACTGCTGGCGCGCAAGATTGAAGTCGCGCGGCAAGTCGCCGACAAGCGCGATGTGAAGCTGTTCATCAACGCCCGTACGGACGTTTATCTGAAAAGTCTGGTGCCGGCCGAAGATCGCGTTGCCGAAACCTTGCGTCGTGCCGCGCTATACCAGGCAGCCGGGGCCGATGGTTTGTTCGCCGCTGGCGTGACGTCTGCCTACGAAATCGAAGCCATCTGCAAAGGCACGACGTTGCCGGTCAACGTTCTTGGCTTCGCCGACCTGCCCTCCCCCGACGAACTGAAAACCCTCGGTGTACGCCGCTTGAGCGCCGGCTCCGGCATCGCCGAGTTCATGTACGGCGCCATGGGTTCTCTGGTGAAAAGCTTCCTCGCCAGCGGCAAGCTCGACACCCACGACCTCAAGGCTTTCACCTATGGCGAAGTCAACGGTCTGCTGAAGTAAGCCATGCCCGATCCTTATCAACCGGCCAGCGAATTTCTGGCCAGCCTCGACGCCGACTGGCAGCGCCACATCGCTGCGGTCGGCCCTTGCCTGCACCAGCCGCACCCGGCGCGCGATCCTTATGAATCGCTGGTGCGGGCGATTGCCTATCAGCAACTGCATGCAAGGGCTGGCGACGCGATTGTCGGGCGGTTGGTGGGGTTGTTTCCCGGGCAGACGTTTCCGCGTCCGGAGCAGATTCTTGCCACGGATTTTGATCGACTGCGCAGTTGCGGGTTTTCGGCGGGCAAGATTGCGACGATTCAGGGGATTGCCCGGGCGACGCTGGACGGCATGGTGCCGGATTACTCGACTGCGCTGGCGATGGAGGATGAAGCGCTGATCGAGCGGTTGGTCAGCCTGCGCGGGGTTGGGCGCTGGACGGTGGAGATGTTGCTGATTTATAGCCTGGAACGGCCGGATATTCTGCCGGCGGATGACTTTGGTGTGCGCGAGGGGTATCGGCGATTGAAGGGGCTGGAGGTGCAGCCGACGCGCAAGCAGATGATCGAGATCGGGTTGGATTGGAAGCCGTTTCGGACGGTGGCGGCGTGGTATTTGTGGCGGGTGCCAAAAGCGCCCTCACCGTAAGTGAGGGCGGCTTTCAAAGGCCCGACTTCAACCGACTGAACGCCCTCACCAACGCCCGGTTGAACGCCTTGCCGTTGTCGTTCTTGCTGTACAACGAAGCCCTCACCGCCTCCGGCGGATACGTCCCCGGATCATTACGAATCGCCGGATCAATCAACCCGTCCGCCGCCGTGATCGCATTGGCGTAGTGAATCGTATCGGTGATCGGCGCGATCACCTCTGGCGTCATCAAATAATCCATCAATGCCAGGCCGGCCTCGGGATGCGGTGCATCCTTGGGAATGACCATCGCATCGAACCAGATCAGCGTGCCCTCCTTTGGAATCCGGTAATTCAACTTGAACGGCTTTTTCGCCGCCTCTGCCTGGCCCGCCGCAATGGCAACGTTGCCGTTCCACGACATCGCCACGCAGGTGTTGCCGTTGGCCAGGTCGCTGATGTTCAGGTCGTTGTCGAAGTAGCGGATGTAGGGGCGGATCTTCGCCAGTTGCTGCTCGGCGAGTTTCAGGTCATCGAGGCTCTGGCGGTTGATGTCCAGGCCCATGTACTTCATGACCGCCGCGAACACTTCGTTCGGATCGTTGAGCAGGCTCACCCCGCAATCGGCGAATTTCGACACCACGGCCGGATCGAACAGCATCGCCCAGCTGTCCCGTGGCGCCTCAGGCAGCCGCTGTTTCACGGCTTCCTCCTGATAGCCGACGCCGGTGGTGCCCCAGGCGTAGATCCCGGCGTAGCGGTTGCCCGGATCGAACACCGCCATGTGCTGACGGAACTCCTCGCCAACTCCGGCAAAGTGCGGGAGTTGCTGCTTGTTCAGGGTCTGGATCGCGCCGCTCTCGATGGCCCGCGACAGGTGCTGGCCGGCCGTCAGCACCAGGTCGTAGCCGCTGCGGCCGGTGAGCAGTTTGGTCTCGACGGTTTCCAGCGAATCAAAGTGATCGGCGACCACCTGAATCCCGGTTTTCGCCTCGAAATTCTTCAGGGTGTCCGGGGCCAGGTACTCGCCCCAGATATACAGATTGACCACCGGTTTCGCCGGCTCGGCGGCCTGCACACACAGGGGTGCAAGCACCAGCAATAACGCTTTACTCAGTTTGTGCAGGCCCATGCTCAGGCTCCTTTTTTCTGGCCGGCGTATTGCGGCATGGTGATGCACGCGACGTTGCCGCCACCGAGCAGGATTTCCCGGGAGTTTTCGATGCCGACGATCTTGTGCTGCGGGAACAGTTCGGCGAGGGTCGCCAGCGCCACCTGGTCGTTGCGATCACCGAACAGCGGCACCACGATCGAGCTGTTGCCGGCGTAGTAGTTGATGTACGACGCGCAGATTTTGGTGCCGGCCTGACGGGTGTGGGTGCTGTCCTGCTGATCGAGGCCTTCGGCTTCTTCGGCGGTCCACTCCAGTACGTCCGGTTGCGGCAATTTGTGCACGATCAGTTCGCGGCCACGGCTGTCGCGGGTGCTGCGCAGGATGTCGTAGGCCTCCTGATAGATTTCCCACTGCGGATCGTCACGGTTGTCGGTCCATTGCAGCACCACTTCGCCTGGGCGTACGAAACACGCGAGGTCATCGACATGACCGTCGGTTTCGTCGAACTTGCAACCGCGCGGCAGCCAGATCACTTGCTCGGCGCCGAGATAGTCGGTGAGCCGGCGGGTCACTTCGTCCTTGCCCAGGTGCTGGTTGCGATTGCGGTTGAGCAGGCACTGCTCGGTGGTGAGGATGCTGCCCTGGCCGTCGCTCTGGATGCCGCCGAGTTCTGCAATCAATGGCGCGCGATAACGGTCGAAGCGTTCGATTTCGAGGATCTTGCTGGCGATCTGGTCGTCCTTGTCCCACGGGTAGTAGAGCCCGCCATCGAGGCCGCCGTAGGCGTTGAATTCGAAGTCGACGCCACGCACTTCACCGCTCTGGTCGTTGACCACGAAGCACGGGCCGCTGTCGCGGAACCAGGTGTCGTTGCAGGTCATCTCCACCACCCGCACTTGCGGCGGCAACTGGCGGCGGGCGGTGGCGAACTGGGCCGCCGAAGCGCAGACCGTCACCGGTTCGCTGTGGGAGATCGCGGTGACGATCTGCACCCAGACTTTCTGCGCAGGCTTGGCACCGTTGCGCCAGACGTCGGTGCGCTCCGGCCAGCCGAGCCAGCAACCGGACTTGGCTTCGAATTCGCCGGGCAGACGGAAGCCGTCCTGTTTCGGGGTGGAGTCGAGCAAACGTGCCATGGTCAAACCTCGTCATCGGGATGGGAATGACCTCAGGCTACGGTCGCGGGCGGTCGGCCCGCCAACGATGATTATTTCGGAACAGTTGAATTCAACTCATCAATCCGCCAGTTGATCGTTGAACCATTCGAGCATCTGCGCCACCGCCGGACGCTCCAGGCGCACCCGCTCGCAGACCAGCGCGTATTGACCCAGCGCGGTCATGCTGGAAGTGAACGGTCGCACCAGACGCCCGTTCTGCAAGTCTTCCTGCGCCGTGAGGTTGTCGCCCATCGCCACGCCCTGCCCTTGCGCCGCAGCTTCCAGCGCCAGCCCGGCGTGGGCGAAATACAACTGGCGTTCCGGGCGCAAGTCGCCGGCATGGCTGGTCAGCCACGCGGTCCAGGTCTTGCCGTCCTGATCGTCGTGCAGCAGGCAATGGCGGGCCAGGTCCTTCGGGGTTTTCAGGTTGCCCTGGTTGAACAGGCCCGGGCTGCACACCGGGAAGAACTGCAACGCCGGCAACGGGCGGACGAAATACGCGCTGCTGTCCACCGGGCCTGTGCCGTAGGTGATCGCCAGATCGATGTCTTCGCCGGGCGCGGTGGCGTCGATCGGCTGTTCGTAGAGGTGCAAGGTGATGTGCGGATAGCGCGCATAGAAATCGGTGAGGCGGTTCATCAGCCACTTCTGCGCCAGTTCCGCCGTGACCGCCAGCCGCAACACGGCGAGCGAGGATGGATCGCGTAATTCATCGCAAGCGTCGCCGATCAGTTCGAAGGCCTGTTGCAAGCTCTGCATCAGGCGCCCGGCGGCGATGGTCGGGCGAATCTGCCGGCCCTCGCGGATGAACAGCGGCACGCCCAGTTGCTCTTCGAGCTGGCGGATCTGGTGGCTGACGGCGCTGTCGGTGACGCACAGCTCGGCGGCGGCCCGGCCGAAATGCGCGTGGCGGGCGGCGCACTCGAAGGTTCGCAGGGCGGCCAGGGAAGGTAGTCGGCGCATGGGTTGAGTCCCTTTTTTTGCGGACATGCTGACCTTCGGATTCGTGGGCGTCCAGTTTTACCGCGTTATCGTTCATCGCGAGCAAGCTCGCTCCCACAGGGATATTCAGAGTTTGAAAGATAGAGGGCACACCGCAAATCCTGTGGGAGCGAGCTTGCTCGCGATAGCGGCGGCACAGGCGCGACATCTCTTCTAGGCTGAACCGCATCGACAACGCCAAACCGGAGGCCACCATGCACCTCGAAGGCTCCTGCCACTGCGGCGCGGTTTCATTCACCCTCGACAGTGCCCACCCCTACCCTTATCAACGCTGCTATTGCTCGATCTGCCGCAAGACCCAGGGCGGTGGCGGCTATGCGATCAACCTCGGCGGCGACGCGGCCAGCCTCAAGGTGCGCGGTCGCAAAAACATCACGATCTACCACGCGAAGATGAAAGACGATGGCGACAAACGCGCCCATCGCAGCACCGCCGAGCGGCATTTCTGCTCGTTGTGCGGCAGCGGACTGTGGCTGTTCAGCCCGGAATGGCCGGAACTGATCCACCCGTTCGCCTCGGCCATCGACACACCGTTGCCGGTGCCGCCGGAGCACACCCACCTGATGCTCGGCTCGAAAGCGCCGTGGGTCGAAGTGCAGGCGAGCGCGAAGGACCGGCAATTCGAGGTCTACCCCGAAGAATCCATCGCCCAATGGCACGAACGGCTGGGATTGACCCGGTAGCCGCCTTCACAGTCTTTGACAGTTTCCCGACAAAGCTGCCAAAGATTGCCGGTGGGCACCCGCCTAGCATGGCGCATCCACATTCCCCATCGGGTGCCCCATGCCGGTTTCGTTGCGTACGCTCTCGCTGTCCCTGACCTCCCTTTGCCTGCTGCTGCCCGGCGACTCACTGCGCGCCGAAGACTGGCACACCACGCTGCGCGCCGGCGCCGTCAGTGCGCCGCGTTACAGCGGCAGCGGCGAGCGGACGGTTGCGCCGTTGGTGGGTGTTGAAATTATCAGTCCCTACGGCGTGTTCCTCGACAGCAGTCGAGGTCTGGGCTGGGGTTTCGATGAAGAGGATTTCGGCCTCAGCGTCTACATCGGCGCCAGCGACGTGCGCAAGGATCGCAAGACCGGTTACAAGGGCTCGGACGAACTCAACGGCATGGGCTCGATCAAGTCACGCCCGGTGATCGGGCTCGACGGGACGTATCACCTGGGCCCGCTCATTCTCGGCGCGAGTTTCGAGCATGCCCTGGAAAAGGACGACGATGACCACGACACCGGCTCGGCCTGGAACCGCCTCAAGCTGAGCATCAGCGCGCCGCTCTATGAAGGACGGTTCGGCAAGGTTTCCGGCGGACTCAACAGCCAGTTCGGCGACAGCAACTACATGCGCACCTGGTACGGCGTCAGCGATGCCCAGGCTTCGCGCAGCCAGTTCCGCGCGTACAAGGCCCGGGCCGGGTTGATCAGCCGTGGCGCGGATCTGACGTGGTCATTGCCGCTGGACAAACAGTGGAGTGTCTCGACCGTTCTGGCGGTGCAGTACCTGAATCACGAAGCGGCCGACAGCCCGATTGTCGAGCGTCGGCTGCAAACGTCCCTCGCCGGACAAATGATCTACACCTTTTGAACAGGCTTAAAACAGCTCGCTGAACGGAATGAAGCGCAGTGGATCGCCCATTCGCAACGTACTGTTCTCCGGGATTTCCACCAGCCCGTCCGCCCAGGTCGCGCCGAGGAGAACGCCGGAACTCTGATTCGGATACAGCGCCGCCTGCCCGCCCTCCAGACGCACCCGCAGGTACTCGCGACGGCTGCCGGGTTTCGGCCAGTCGAACCCGGCGTTGACGGTGAAGCTCAACGGCATCACCTCTTCCACGCCCTGAATGCGCAGCAGATACGGGCGCGCCAGCAGGCCGAAGGTCACCAGCGCCGAGGTTGGATTACCCGGCAGGCCGATCACCGGCACCGTGCCGAAATGCCCGACCGTCAGCGGTTTGCCGGGTTTGATCGCGAGCTTCCACAGCAGCGGTTTGCCGTTGTCGCGCAGCACCTGGCCGAGGCAATCGGCATCGCCGGCAGACACGCCGCCCGTGGTCAGAATCAGGTCGGCCGCCACTTGTAGTTGCTCAAGCTTGAGCCGGGTCTGCGCCGGGCGATCAGGAAGAATCCCGGCGTCGATCACCTCGCAACCGAGTTCGCGCAACCAGTGATCGAGCAAGGTGCGATTGCTGTTGTAGATGCTGCCGGGGCGCAATGGCTGGCCCGGTTCGACCAGTTCGTCACCGGTAGAGAGCAATGCCACTCGCGGGCGGCGCACCACCGGCAGATGGGTCATGCCCTGCCCCGCCGCCACCGCCAGTTCGAACGGGCCGAGGCGCTTGCCGGCGCGCAGCAGAGTGTCGCCGACGCGGTTCTCCTGGCCCTGGGCGCGGATGTTCTGGCCGACTTTCAGCGGTTGCAGGAAACGTATGCGACCGTCCTCCAGCACCTCGGTGTTTTCCTGCATTTCCACGCAATTGGCGCCATTGGGCAATGGCGCACCAGTGAAGATCCGTGCACAGGTGCCGGGCAGCAAGGCATCCGGCGCCAATCCGGCGTAGACCCGTTGCGAGACGCTCAATGGCTGGCGGTGCAGATCGGCGAGGTTCAATGCGTAGCCGTCCATGGCGCTGTTCGGCCATGGCGGCAGGTCGAGGGTGGCGACCAGATCGCTGGCCAATACTCGACCGCGCGCCTCATTGAGCGGCACCGGTTCGCTGTCCGGCAGACGTTGTTCGTTGGCCATTGCCAGCAACTGGTCGAGTGCGTCCTCGACCGGCATCAATCCGGGCTTGCTCATCCCCGTGGCCCGCAGGCTTGCACCGGTTTGAGGTGCGGGACGAAGTTGCACGGGCGATGACGGTTATCCAGTTGCTCGGCGAGGATGCCTTCCCACGCCGTGCGGCACGCGCCGGTGGAACCCGGCAGGCAGCACACCAGCGTGCCGTTGGACAGGCCTGCCAGCGCGCGGCTTTGGACGGTGGAGGTGCCGATGTCGAGAATCGAGATGGCGCGGAACAGCTCGCCAAAGCCGTCGATCTGCTTGTCCAGCAGGCAAGCCACGGCTTCAGGGGTGCTGTCGCGGCCAGTGAAACCGGTGCCGCCGGTGATCAGTACCACTTGGATGTTGTCGTCGGCGATCCACTGCGCGACCTGAGCGCGGATCTTGTACAGATCGTCCTTGAGCAGGTTGCGTTCACTCAAGGTGTGGCCGGCTTCGAGCAAGCGGCTGACCAGCAACTGGCCGGAGGTATCGCTGGCGTAATCGCGGGTATCGCTGACCGTCAGCACGGCAATATTCAAGGGAACAAACAGGGCATCCGCTTTAACACTCATGGCACTCTCCGGCCTTCGCCAATTCAATTGGGCCAGAGCCTAAGTGCCACTTATCAAGACTGTCTAATCACTCTAACCAACCACATTATCGAGCCGCTCTATCGGCTGTTTTTTATCGGGCGGCGCTCACTGATCCAGCCAATGAAACCGGCCATGATTGAATCCCTCGATAGCCTCTTCAACGCTTCCGATTGGACGTAAAACGCGATCAGTGGGATCGTCGCCACCTGCGCTTTTCGTGCGCCGTACGCATCTGCGTCAATACTCAATCCAAATTTCCCTTCGAGCAGGTGCCATCGTGGACATCAAACAACTCAAGTTCCTGATCGCGCTGGACGAAACCCGCCACTTCGGCCAGGCCGCCGCGCGCTGCCACATCACCCAGCCGACCCTGTCGATGCGCCTGCGCAATCTGGAAGACGAGCTGGATCTGGTGCTGGTCAATCGCGGCCAGCGCTTCGAGGGTTTCACCCAGGCCGGCGAGCGCGTACTGGCCTGGGCCCGCACCCTGCTGGCCGCCCACGACGGGTTGTTCGCCGAAGCTGCTGCCTGCCGCGGGCAACTGGTCGGCAGCCTGCGTCTGGGGCTGGTGCCGCTGAGCAACTTCAATCCGGTCAATTACATTCAGGGGTTGTCCGGGATATTTCCCGAGCTGAAATACAGCCTGTCGTCCCTGAGCTCGGACGAGATCATCGAAGGCCTGGGCAACAATCAGCTGGACCTGGGCGTGTGCTATCTGGACCACGTCAACCCGAATTATTTCGAGTTTTTCGAGATCGGCGAGACCCGCGTCGGCCTGCTTTACGACACCCGCCACTTCCATTTCGAAGGCCCGGAGATGAGCTGGGAAGACGCCGCCGAACTGCCGCTGGGGATGATCACCACCGGCATGCATTACCGAAAATCCATCGACCTGAGTTTCCGCAGTCGCGGGCTGAATCCGCAGCCGATCATGGAAAGCGATTCGACCTATCAATTGCTGCAGGCGATTCACCAGGGTTTCTGCTGCTCGATCATGCCGCTGGACAGCGGTCTGGAAGAACCGATCGAACATCTGGCTTTCATCAACTTGCCGGATGCCAGTGTGCTCGCGCCGTTGGGGCTGGTGATGCGCAAGACTGAACCGCGTTCGGCGATTGCCGAGAAGTGTTTTGCCGAGGCGCGGAAGATGTTCGGGATTGAGGCGCCTGCCGTTTAACGCCTTCAGTGATCGACCAATCCAATCACTGCATCGGAACAAGCGATTGGACGCACTTTTCCCTGCCCCGTAGCCTGAACCCACTTCAGCGCTTCGGGGATTTTCAGGATGCTGTGTCAGGTTGAATCAACCATCGAACCGGGCGACGCCAACGCCCCCGCGCCACAACCGGCGCAAGTGCCGTACCGCGAGTACCTCGACGACGCGCCGGTGTCCCACGCGGCATTGGCGGCGGAAATTGCATTAGCGATCAGCTACAACGGCCTGAACCAGGCCGTGATGATGGTCTCGCCCGGCAACATCGAAGACTTCATGCGCGGCTTCAGCCTGAGCAACGCCATCGTCGACAGCCTCGACGATATCCACGACATCCGCCTGACCCATTTCGACCAGGCCTGCCAGGCCGATGTGCAGATTTCCAGCCGCGCGTTCTGGGCCCTGAAAGAACATCGCCGGCAGATGGCCGGCACCAGCGGTTGCGGGCTCTGCGGCGTGGAGGCCCTTGAGCAGGCGCTGCCGCAACTGGAAATCCTGACGCCGACGCCGCTGCCACCGGCCGCGCATTTCGACGGCATCCGCCAGCGCATCGAACAGGCCCAGCAACTGGCCCGCAGCAGCGGCGCCCTGCACGCGGCGTTGTACTTCGACGCCGACGGCGAAGCGCTGCTGTGCCGCGAAGACATCGGCCGCCACAACGCCCTCGACAAGCTGATCGGCGCCCTGCAATTCGAAGGCCTCGATGCACGTCAGGGCTTCGTCGTGGTCACCAGCCGCTGCAGTCTTGAACTGATCCACAAAGCCGTGCGTGCCCGCCTCGGCACCCTCGTCAGCCTGTCCGCGCCCACCGCGTTGACCGTGCGCTGGGCCCTCAAGCACCGCTTGAACCTGATCCACATCCCGCACCGCAACGCCCCCCGAATCTACAGCCCGATCCAGGAACCAACCGAATGAGCGAAACCCTCACCCACCTCGACGATCAGGGCCGCGCCAACATGGTCGACGTCAGTGACAAAGCTGCGACCCGCCGTGAAGCCACCGCGCAAGCCTGGGTGCAGATGCGTCCTGAAACCCTGCAAATGATCCAGTCCAACGGCCACCCCAAGGGCGACGTGTTCGCCGTGGCGCGGATCGCCGGGATTCAGGCGGCCAAGCGCACCCATGAGTTGATTCCCCTGTGTCATGCGCTGCTGCTCAGTTCGATCCACGTCGAACTCAAGGCCTGCGAACCGGACCGCGTGCAGATCACCAGCACCTGCCGCCTCACCGGCCAGACCGGCGTCGAACTCGAAGCCCTGACCGCCGCCAGCGTCGCCGCGCTGACGATCTACGACATGTGCAAAGCGGTGGACCGGGCGATGGTCATCGGCGAGATCCGCTTGCTCAGCAAACAGGGCGGCCGCTCAGGGCACTTTCAATGGGAGAACCCGCAATGATTCTGATCAACTACTTCGCCAGCTACCGTGACCGGCTCAATCTGGGCGGTGAAAAAATTCCGGCCAGCAGCACCCTCGCGTGTGTCGAGGACGTGCGGCAAATGTTGATGCAGCGTGGCGACTTGTGGCGCGAAGTGCTCGGCGCCAGCAACCTGATGTGCGCGGTGAATCAGGAGCTTTGCCAGCCGGATCAGGCCATCGAGGATTTCGACGAGATCGCGTTTTTCCCGCCGGTCACGGGAGGTTGAACCATGGGCGTTCGAGTCCAGCGTAAAGGCTTCGATGCCGGTCAGTTGATTGCGGATCTGCATGCGCGCAATCCACGGGTCGGCGCGGTGGTGAATTTCATTGGTTACGTTCGGGATCTGAACGTCGGGCAGTCGGTGACGGAGCTGTTTCTGGAACACTATCCGGGCATGACCGAGAAGGCTCTGGAGCAGATCGCCGAACAGGCCCGCGAGCGTTGGCCGCTGCTGGCGGTAGAGATCGTGCATCGGGTCGGCGCGCTGTCGGTGACCGAGCCGATCGTGTTTGTTGGCGTCAGCAGCAAGCATCGGCATGCGGCGTTCGAGGCCTGTGCGTTCATCATGGATGTGCTGAAGACACGAGCGCCGTTCTGGAAGCGGGAGACCACGCCTGAGGGGGCGCATTGGGTCGAGGCGCGCGAGAGTGATCAGAATGCGGCGGTTCGCTGGAGTCTGGCGCATGCCTGACAGAGCACTGTCGGCTGCAACAAAAGCCTGATTAGATAGCGGCTCGCACCGATTGGACCGTGGAGCCGCACTTGAGCACGACGCCCCCCGAGGACTTGCCTCGCCCCCAGCCTGTCAGCCTGCGTCAGGCCTGGCCCTTCTGGCTCAAACTCGGCTGCATCGGCTTCGGCGGTCCCGCCGGGCAGATCGCGATCATGCACCAGGAACTGGTGGAGCGCCGGCGCTGGATTTCTGAACGGCGCTTTCTGCATGCGCTCAACTACTGCATGTTGCTGCCCGGCCCGGAGGCCCAGCAACTGGCGACCTATATCGGCTGGCTGCTGCACCGAACCCGTGGCGGTGTGTTGGCAGGCGCATTGTTTGTGCTGCCTTCGCTGCTGATCCTGATTGCCCTGTCCTGGGTGTACATCGCGTTCGGCGACGTGCCGGTGGTGGCCGGGGTGTTTTACGGAATCAAACCGGCGGTGACCGCGATTGTGTTGCACGCGGCTCATCGCATCGGCTCGCGGGCCTTGAAAAATGGCTGGTTGTGGGCAATTGCCGGAGCGGCGTTCGTGGCGATCTTCGCCTTCAACGTGCCATTCCCGCTGATCGTGCTCGGTGCAGCATTGATCGGGTATTTCGGCGGACGCTGGGCGCCGCAGCGGTTCAACAATGGCGGTCATCGAAGCAGCGAAAAGTCCTTCGGCCCGGCGCTGATCGATGACGACACCCCACCACCCGAACATGCGCGATTCAGTCTCCCGAGGCTGTTGCGTCTGGTGTTGATCGGCGCGTTGCTGTGGTGTCTGCCGATGGCGCTGCTGACAGCATTGTTCGGCTGGGAAGGCACCTTCACCCAGATGGGCTGGTTCTTCACCAAAGCGGCATTGCTGACGTTCGGCGGCGCTTATGCGGTGCTGCCCTACGTGTATCAGGGAGCGGTCGGGCATTACGGCTGGCTGACGCCGACGCAGATGATCGACGGACTGGCCTTGGGCGAAACCACGCCGGGGCCGCTGATCATGGTGGTGGCGTTCGTCGGGTTCGTCGGGGCTTATGTGCAACCGACGTTCGGCCCGGAACATGCGTTCGCCGCCGGTGCGCTGGCCGCGACGCTGGTGACCTGGTTCACCTTCCTGCCTTCGTTCCTGTTCATCCTTGCCGGCGGGCCGCTGGTGGAGTCGACCCACAACGAATTGAAGTTCACCGCACCGCTGACGGCGATCACCGCAGCCGTGGTCGGGGTGATCCTCAATCTGGCGTGTTTCTTTGCTTACCACGTGTTCTGGCCCAAGGGTTTTGCCGCACAGCCTGATTTTTTTGCGCTGTTGCTCGCCCTCGCCGCCACCCTCGGGCTGTTTATTTTCAAGCGCGGGGTGATCGAGGTGTTGATCGTTTGCGCCCTCGTCGGGCTGGGGTTTCATCTGTTGCGCTGAGCCGCTGGCTTGCCGCGCGCATCGGAATCAGGCGTTTACTTATCCCGGACTTCCCCCTTACTATCCAGCCACACCGGCATGGCGGGACACTCCCGCCGCCGACGTTTTCCGCCAACGGAAACACGCGTCATGAGCACGTCACTACAACAATCAGAATCGTTGAACGTCTCTGCACTGTGCGCCCTCCTTCACAGGGGCCGCGCATGAATCGCATCGTCAATCTCCCCATGGCCCTGAGCCGTTCCAAGCTGCGTCACTCCGCACGCCCGCCGGATATCTGCCTGTCCGTCTGATCGCGCCGTTAAAAATCGCGACAGCTCCCCCTCTTTTTTCGATATCCCTGCCAGGACGCCCGCGCCTTTTGCCGAGCTGCGTCCGGCCCGAATATGCGCGCCTGTGCGGCGCCATCGTGAGTGATTGATTATGAAATTCGCAGCCATTGAAGACGCACGCAATTTTCTGGATCAGAACCCCGACATCGGCATGATCGAGCTGTTCATCCTCGACGCCAACGGCGTGCCGCGCGGCAAGCTGTTGCACCGTGAAGAACTGCTCGCCGTGTACGAAAGCGGTCGCCCACTGCCGAGCACCATCCTCGGCCTGACCGTGCACGGCGAGGACGTGGAAAACTCCGGTCTGGTGTGGGACGTCGGCGACATCGACTGCCGCGCCTACCCGCTGGAAGGCAGTCTGGTACGCCTGCCATGGCGGCAGATTCCCACCGCTGCGGTGCAGGTCAGCATGCACCCGGAACAAGGCATGCCGGCGAGCATTGCCGATCCGCGTCACCTGCTGATCAAGGTCATCGACGCCCTCAAGGCCGAGGGTTACCACCCGGTGATGGCCTGCGAGCTGGAGTTCTATCTGCTCGACGCGAAACGCGATCACAATGGCCGCCCGCAACCGGCGCTGGATGCCGACGGCGGTCGACCGAGGCACACCCAGGTCTACGGTTTGCGTGAGCTGGAGCAGATCGAGCCGTTCCTCGCCGACCTCTACAGCGCCTGCAAACTGCACGGCATTCCGGCGCGCACGGCGATCTCGGAATACGCGCCGGGCCAGGTGGAAATCACCCTCGAACACGGCGATGCGCTGGAGGCGATGGACCAGGCCGTGCGCTACAAACGGTTGGTCAAAGCCGTGGCGCACAAGCACGGCATGCAGGCAACGTTCATGGCCAAACCCTTCGATGATCTGGCGGGCACCGGCATGCATATGCACGTCAGCCTCGCCGATGCCGAGGGGCGCAATCTGTTTGCCTCCGAGGATCCGGCCGGCACCCCGCTGCTGCGCACCGCGATTGGCGGGATGCTCGCCTCGTTGCTCGATTCGCTGCTGCTGTTTTGCCCCAACGCCAACTCCTACCGTCGCTTCCAGGCCAACAGCTACGCGCCACTGGCGCCGACCTGGGGCGTCGACAACCGCACCGTCAGCCTGCGCGTGCCCGGCGGCCCGGCCAACACCCGGCACATCGAACACCGCATCTGCGGCGCCGATGCCAACCCGTATCTGGCGGCGGCGGCAATCCTCGCGGGCATTCATCGCGGCATAAAAGAAGACATCGATCCGGGCGAACCGGTGCAAGGCAATGGCTATGCGCAGGCGAAGGAATTGCTGCCGACCGACTGGCTGACTTCGCTCACGGCACTGGAAAAATCAGCGTGGGCAAGGGATGCGCTGGGGCAGGAATTTCTCGGGGTGTATCTGGCAGTGAAGCGTGCGGAATACCGGCAGTTCATGGCCGAAGTGGGTGAGCAGGACTGGCGCTGGTACCTGACCGAAGCCTGATCCTTTTTTCCTCTTTTTGCCTTGGATACCGACATGACTGAACGCAGCAATTCCTACTACACCGCGACCCTCAACCGCGACACCGACTACCCGCCCCTGCAAGGCCGGCACAAGGTCGATGTGGTGATCATCGGCGGCGGTTTCACCGGCGTCGCCACCGCTGTCGAACTGGCCGAAAAAGGCTTGAAAGTCGCCATCGTCGAAAGCCACAAGATCGGCTGGGGCGCCACCGGGCGCAATGGCGGCCAAGTCACCGGCAGCCTGTCCGGAGACGGCGCGATGCGCAAACAGATGCGCAACACATTGGGCGATGACGTCGACGACTTCATCTGGCACCTGCGCTGGCGCGGCCACGAAATCATCAAACAACGTGTCGAGAAATACGGAATCGATTGCGACCTCAAACACGGCCATTTGCATGCGGCGTACAAGCCAAGCCACATGGCCGGTTTGCGCAGCGACTACGACGAAGCCGTACGTCGCGGCATGGGCGATGACGTCAGCCTGCTCGACCGTAGCCAAGTGCGCGATCTGCTGCAAAGCGACCTCTATCACGGCGCAATCAAGAACACCCGCAACATGCATCTGCACCCGCTCAATCTGTGCATCGGCGAGGCGCGGGCGGCGGAAAGCCTCGGCGCGCTGATCTTCGAAAACAGCGAAGTGCTGGAGATCATTCACGGCGACAACCCGGGTGTTCGCACCGCTCACGGCCGGATCGACGCCAATCAGGTGCTGCTGGCCGGCGATGTCTATCACAAACTCGAACCGGGCCAGCTCAAGGGCAAGATCTTCCCGGCCATGGGCGGCATCGTCACCACCGAGCCCCTGGGGGACCTGGCCAAACAGATCAATCCTGAAGACCTCGCGGTATACGACTGCCGCTTCGTCCTCGACTACTACCGCCTCACCGCCGACGGCCGCCTGCTGTTCGGCGGCGGCGCCAATTACAGCGGCAAGGACTCACGGGACATCGCCGGAGAACTGCGGCCGTGCATCGAACAGACCTTCCCGGCGCTCAAAGGGGTGAAGATCGATTACCAGTGGAGCTGCGCGATGGGCATCGTCATCAACCGCATCCCGCAACTGGGCAAGCTCTCGGACAACGTCTGGTATTGCCAGGGCTACTCCGGCCATGGCATCGCCACGACCCACATCATGGGCGAAATCATGAGCCGGGCGATCACCGGGCAGATGCAGCAGTTCGACACGTTCGCCGCGTGCTCGCACATTCGTGTGCCGATGGGGGATCTGCTGGGGAATCCGATGCTCGTGGCCGGCATGTGGTACTACCAGATGCTGGAAAAATTGCGCTGATTGAACGGGCCCCATCGCTGGCGATGGGGTCTTTTTTTCGCTGCAAAAGGTCAGTCCTGCAACTGTTCGACCTCAATCCCCAACCGTCGATAATCCTCGGCATTCCCCGACGCCAGATGCCGCTCGGTAATCAACGTATGCACCCGACTGCAAGGCGCCACCACAAACGGCTCCACCGCCCCGAGCTTGTCCGCCGTGGTCACGGCAATCACCTGCGCCGCACTGTCGAACAACGCCTGCTTCACCGGCACTTCATCGAAATACAGCGAACTCAACCCCACCTCCGGATGAATCGCGCAAACCCCGGTAAACAACAAGTCAGCCTTGATACTTTGCAGCAGTCGCACTGTCTCGTGGCCACTGACCGACATCGTCGCCAGATTCAACTGCCCGCCCGCCAGAATCACTTTGACTCCCTTGTATTCGGCCAGGGTGATCGCCGTCATCGGTGAGGTGGTCACGGCAGTGATCGAAATATCCGAGGGTAACGAACGGGCGATCTGCAACGTGGTGGTTCCGGAATCGAACAGCACGATCTGCCCGTCCTTCACTCGCCCCGCCGCGAGCTGCGCAAGGCTGGTCTTTACCTCGTCGGTTTCACTGATCCGCGTGAAGTAATCCTTGCCGGTGTCCTTCGGCCGTGGCAGCGCCCCACCATGCACCCGCTGCACCAGCCCGGCGTTGTCCAGCTCGGCGAGATCGCGGCGGATGGTGTCTTCGGACACCGCAAAGTGCTGGCTTAACTCGGACGCCATGACCTTGCCGTCACGTTCGAGGATCAGCAGGATTTTCTGCCGACGCAGGGAGGGAAGCTCGGAAGCGGAATGATCGTGCATGGTTTTGCCTGTTTGTGCTTGTAATTGCAGGTTTGGCGAGCCTAACCAATGCATCTGCCAAACACAAACCGGCTGATATCAATTGTTTCGATCTTTGAAATCATGAAGCCGAATTTTTTCTTTGCATCCGGCCTGTTCACAATGGCCCCACTTTAATAAGGCTCAGGATGAACAGCTCATGAATCTCAATTTTGCGTTTGCGTGCATGATCGTCGTGTCGTTTGCGATTGCCCTCGGACACGCGTGATTCAGTGGCACGCTCCCGCACAGCAGGTTCGGGAGCACAAACGGATCAAACCTCTTCCCGCGCTCTACGCACCTGCACCAGCAACGCCGGCGCAAAGTGCAGCAGCACCATCCGCACCAGATGGTGAGTCAGGATAAACACCACGTTCAACCCGCCACCAAACGCCACGATGGCAATGGTCTCGATTGCTCCCGGCATGTAGGCCAGCCACAGCGACAACGCATCACTGCCCAGCAACCGCGCCGCCACTTCGGCAAACCCCGCCGCGATCAGGATCATCAAACCCACCGAGACCAGTGCCGTGCGCCCATGACGTCCCAGTTCCGCGAGCCCAAGGCCCTGGACGCGTGAGCCGATCCGCACACCGAGAATCAACGCCGCCAGATTCAGGCTCCAGTCCGGCATGTGAAAACCGTGCAGCCATCCCGATTTCAGGAACACGGCGGTCAGGATAATCGCCGTCAACATGAACGGCGCCGGTACACCAATCGCCAGCAGCAATCGCCCGACCACCACGCTCGAAATGATCAGCGAGAACACGGTCAACGCCATGCCCGTGGACAACGGATCGACTTCGGCCACCGCGACCGCTGCCTGACCGGGAATCAGCAAACTCACCAGCACCGTGATCAGCAGCAAACGCATCAGGTGCACGATGATGACTTTGCTCGACGCCTGATGCGATTCCAGCAAATCAAACACCGCCGCCAACGCCCCCGGATACACCGCCAGCAAGGCGTCTGTGCGATTCCACCCTGCCCCGCGCGCCAGCCACCAGGCGGACAGCGCCACTTGCACTGTCAGGCACAGCAGCAACAGGCCGAGGCTTGGCAACATTGTCGAGACGGTCGCACTGTCCCAGGCCTCGAACATCAGCCCGGTGGCGATGCCCAGGGTGACCTGGATGTAACCCAGGCCATAGGGGGTTTTGGGTGCAAAACCGAACTTAGTGGCAGCGAGTGCCGTAACCAGGATCGAGCCCAACAGCAACCCGTGGGGCACGCCCTCGAACTGCAACAGCGCGCCGAATCCGGCAGCGATCAACAGACACAGAATGGATTTCATGGTCGCCTTCCTGGCTATTCAAATGACGTTAAGCGCGCAACCGTCCAATCGCCCGCCGATACTTTTCGATCCGCTCCAGATCCTCCCAACTCGGCGAGGCAATCCGTGACAGGTCGCTGTTCTCTTCCAGATCCGCCAGTTTCACCACCCGCCCGATCGGGTTCTGCGCCGCGCGCTCGACGAAGTCCTCGTAGGATTCGCCCGGCACTTTGGTCACAGATTCGATAGCCGACAAAACGGCTTCGCTGAAGCCTTCCTTGCGCAAATCTTCGAGGCTGATGCCGCAATCCTCGACCACATCGTGCAGCACCGCGACGATGCGTTCTTCCAGGCTGCTCATGCGTAGCATGACTTTCAGCGGATGCAAAATGTACGGCGCCCCGCCCTTGTCTACCTGCCCTGCGTGGGCCGTGGCGGCAATGGCGATGGCGCGTTCCAGAGTCTGAGTCATGGCGTTTCCTCGGGTCAGACGCCGTACCGGCCGCCAATATAGAAATGACGCTTGAACCAGCGCCCGATCGCCTGCAAACGCCCGGTCGGCTGCGCGGGCTCGGCGTAGCGCTGGAGGATCAGCGAGACCAGTTCCTCCTGCCTCTTGCCTGGATGCGCATCCAGCAACTCCGCCACCCAGGCGCAATTGGCCTTCTTCAAATGCTCGCGCCACTCCCCGGGCCAGCCATCCAGCTCATCCAGCGCCAGCCACCGCGCACCACCCTGCTCGACATGCCCGCCGCCAATCGATTGCTCGAAACAGAACGGCGTCGCCGGTCGGGACAGGTCGATGCTGAAGATGTAGATGTCCTGGGTCTTGTGCTGCGGCGTGGGGGCGTTGTTGCGATGGCCGATCTGAATCATGCGCGGTTCCGTCCGTGGGAGAGGCGTTACAACTTGTTTCGCAGTCTACGACGTGGTGCGGATGGGGGAAACCTTTGGCGATGAGCCGGGTTGTGGCAAGTGAAAAGATTGACTGAGTGGTCCGGGGATTCCGTTTCAGGCGCCTACGAAAAAGGGACACCGTTGGGTGTCCCTTTTTGCGTTTGGAATCAGGTCGGTGAATCAGCGTTTCATCGCCTCACACCGCGCGCGCAAATCGTGGTTGTCGATATTCCCGCAGCTGCTGCCGCCCGTCGTGGCATTGCAGTAGGCACGCTGGTCGTGGTCATCGATATTGCCGCAGGAACTGCCACCCTGCTCCGCATTGCACCGCGCACGCAGGTCATGATCATCGATGTTGCCGCAACTGCTGCCGCTCTTTTTGGCGTTGCAATAGGCGCGCTGGTCATGGTCGTCAATGTTGCCGCAGGAACTGCCGCCCATCTCCGCGTTACAGGCCGCCCGCAAATCGTGATTATCGATGTTGCCGCAACTGCTGCCGCTCTCTCTTGCATTGCAATAGGCACGTTGATCATGGTCATCAATGTTGCCGCAACTGGCAAAGCTGTAGCCGCTGAACATCAACAACATTGCGAGAAATAGTCTCATCACACACTTCCATGGTTGACCAGGAACCAGCCTGGCACTGCTTTAGCCGATGAATGAGCGTCGCGACACGCCATCAAATTGACATCGGTTTTGGGGAAAGTTCCAAGACGAAAAAGAGCGCTTGAAAATCGAAATCTGAAAACCCCGTAGGAAATCACCACCCGTGGCGAGGGAGCTTGCTCCCGCTGGGCTGCGAAGCAGGCCTAAACCCGGAAAGTCATTTTCCTCTGACACTCTGTAGCCCTTGATTTACGCCTGCTGAGCAGCCGAACTAGAGCAAAATCGCTGGCCAGTCGCGGCTATTTCGCGTCCTACAGGCTGATTGCGACGGTGGGGATCGATGCCTAGAGTGAGCCTGTCGCCGAACGAAATTGGCGATAGGGTTTCGCAGCCCTTAAGATTGACACCCTGTTCCGTCTGGCACGGCCGACTCCCGGCTGCGCAAATTTTATGGCGGTTGTGCGTGGGAGACCTTCGGGTCTGCCGGGTCTTGGTGTTAATCCTCCGGTCTGCGAACCCGCGCATAGCTGCCACCCATTTTGTTTCGCAGCAGGACGGTGGCAATTCTTCTCATTAAAAGGATTAGCACCATGACGAACAAAAAATTGCTCTACCACTGCGTTGACATGTCCTATCCGGCTTCGGATCACCCTGTCCTGCTGATTAATGCCGAAGCCCCCTTGAGTGACCTACATGCCTGCGCATCCGAACGCCTCGAGGCAGTCCTCAAGTATTTAGATCTCATGGCGTGCACCAGCCTCCCCGACCATTCCGAACACGACATCAGCACCATCACCACGATCGCGAGAATCCTGGTGCAGGACGTGAGGGATGTATTTCGGGTAATTGGGCAACGAGCAATAGAATCCTGACCCACCTGCTCTGTTTTCCTTTGAAACCATAAAAAACCGCGATATCGCGGTTTTTTAGTCCCTTGGATGGGTCGGAGTAAAAACTCAGTCGCAAAATCGGCTGAGGCTCCGCCGGCTAGCGACTTTGGTCTCAACGTCTTCCACTGACAAAAACTTAGTGGCACTCTGACATCCGGCAATTGATCGGTGTACTGAGGATCTTCGATCCTGATCAGCGACAATCACGGCAACAGTAGACGAGGAAAGGACATCTCCATGAAAAAATCGCTCTTCATTCTCACACTCTTCAGCTCATTTTCTTGCACCGCCGCGACAATTCTCAATCCGATGGATTTCGACGGTTCAGAAGCACAGAAACAACAGGTCATTGATTCCATCACCGCAACGGTGAGGAAGGACTACTGCGAAAAAATCGACATGTGTCAGGAAAGCACTCTTCGCATGATGGAAAAGAAGAATCTTGACTCCTTCAAAGAAGCGACTAAAGCCACTGATCGAAAAATAATGAACGCAGTAATTCATGACTACTGCGAGAAAATTGACATGTGTAATTACAGCACCATATGGATGATGTATAAGAAAAATTTTGAAGCCAAGAACAAAAACCTTACATGGTAGTTAAAGTACGAAACTTAAAGGTGACAGATCTACAAAACACCACACAAATAAATCTGTCACCTTTTCTCTTTTTCCAACTTTTATTTTTCCCATATAGACGACTCATGCTTATAGCAATTATTTCTGCCACATCCTGTATATTCTTTGCAGCACTGACATGGTTCATTAACCAAACAAAATCATTAAGCACGCTACTTGACAAACAAGACTCAGTAAACCTAACCGAAGATTTCCTCTCCGAGTATAAATTCAGATTAAAAATTCACACATACTTCAAAAAAAACTGGCCGAAAATAAAGAGACTAGAAAGCCACACAGTAAAAAAAACAGTGTCATTTTGGACTAGCATTATATTTTTCTTACTACTCATTACTTTAAACATAATACCAGAATCATTTAATTTCCTAATACCACCATTACTATTTGCCTCTTTCCTAGTCGCCCTAATAGGCAATACATTTGAGCATGACGAGACGATAAAGCAAAAACTAAACCCTTACATCATGCCGGGAGTTTCAATTTTAACCATACTAGTAACATACACACTTGACACCTCCATCAACAGCGCACATTTCAAATCAGAACTATCGACTTACGGGGTCTCCTACAACGCGGCAATCTTATTGTTCATCATAGTTGCTTCATTTATATCTTACATTGGCTTGGAAGGCTTCAACAAACTTCAATCAGCGCTTGGAGACCTCATCATAAAAGAAACACTTTTATTAGCAAAAAATCTAGTAAGACTAGGCGTAATCCCAGAGCAACCAGAAGAAATTGCACTCCGTGCGATAGCGAAAGACTCTGTAACCGCGACAGCCAGCACGCTCAATCTAATTTTGCAAATTTGCGGCGCAGTCTTTGCGTTATCCTGCGTAATGTATGCAAAACTAACAACTTGACAACTAAAAACCTTCAAAACAGCGCTGAACAAAGTAATTTCTGAATTGCCTGCTACCAGAGTACCCCATGAGATCCTTTCACTTTCGGTAAATCCCGTAAAAAGCATCACACAAATAAATCTGATGATGAATATCCGAAATAAATAGCGTGTAAAGGTGACAAAACAGTCACCCTTACAAAATATATTTAGTATTCAGGAGCAAACACAACGATAACCTTCAACTTATCCGAAGCCGCCCGAAACTCCTCTTTCAAGGCAGTCGGATTTCTTATGCGACCATTTGGGTCATACACAAAGAAGATAATCGTTTTGCAAGCCGGGTGCGAATGATACCTTGCAACATCACGAATCAACTCATCACCAAGGGTTCGATCACTCATACCCGCCCGTGCCATTTTGGCCTCTACTACCAACTCCTCTTCTGGTACCAAGAAGTCCATCCTTGACCCACCTCCCAAGACACTAGGAGCTACCTCCTCTGATTTAACATTTGAAAAATACATTCTCAACAACGCAAAAACTAAATACTGAACATCATACTCATCCTCCACCAAAAGTGCCGGACGTTTTTGCTTGCGTACACTCAAGTCTTTCGCGAAACGATGAAATTTCCGAAGAAGCAACTCTACACGATCTTCCACGCTCAAGTTGCTGGAGGCGTTTTCACCCGTTTCAAAAGCAAAGAAGTTCCTTAACACATCTTCTTCAAACTCAATCTGCGCCGCAGGCGGCTTCCAAAGAAGAAAATACCAGCCAAACAACAAAATACAGGCTTCAATGATCAAAAACACAACGAGGTGAACGAAGTTCAAACTCAACCTGTAAACACTCTCATACTTGTATTTATGCCCTCCTCCAGACCTTTCTTCCGACACAGGAACAAGATTAAGGTCAAACTTTACAACCACACCTTTAAAACTCTGAACCCCATGAAGGTCATATCTTACAAAATCATTTTCACTTAAAGACCCTTCATTATAAGAAGCGAGCTTTTCAAACTGCCCATTGGTGATCGATTGATACTCCTTCGAAGTCACAACACCCACCACTGCCGAGTTTGTGATATCGACTTCTTCAAATACTGGATAAATCCAGAGTAAATAGGCCATCAACGTCAGAAAAAAAGAAAAACACAACAAACCTTTCGAGAAACGATTGAGTCGCCTTGTATTAAGTATGACAGCTGGAGTTGATCTGTCTTTACTCACGATCCCTAACAAACCAGCAATTTTCCCAAGCAAGACTCACCCCAATTACAAATTCAATCAAAACCCACTGACTCAACAATCCGAAAACCCGTGAAGAAGCTTTTCGTCGCTTTCATTCCAATCGATCACCACGTCCACTTTCTCAAGACCTTACACGTGGAAGCCGCAGCAACGAGGGCAATAAATCACGCGCCTTTATCGCGAGCCTTAGCGATTATCTTCGCTCTCGCCCTAAATGATGGCATATGGACATCGCCAAATTTATCACATGAACCGAAACGGGGTACTGAAAATCAGGCACAAAAAAACCGCACTTCTGCGGTTTTTTATAGTTCACTCGAAAGCGCTACGAAAAATCAGACTCAAAAATTCGCCGGCGTATTCGCACTGATAATCTCCGCCTCATCCGCCCCGATATTCCGGAACTTGTGCGGCAGCGTCGTCGGGAAGTAATACCCGTCCCCCGCACTCAACACGCTCACCTGCCCGTCCACCGTCAACTCCACGGTGCCGCGCGTCACCAATCCACACTCTTCACCTTCCGCGTGCACAATCGGCTCTTCCCCCGAACTCGCGCCCGGCGCGTATTGCTCGCGCAGCAGGCGCATCTGGCGGCTGGGGACCGAGGCGCCGATGAGAAGCAGGCGCAGGCCGTGGCGGCCGAGGTCGGGTTGTTCGTTGGCGCGGAAGACGTATTGGTGTTCGCGGGGCGGCTGGTCGAAGGTGAAGAAGTCGGCCAGGGACATCGGGATGCCTTCGAGCAGCTTTTTCAGTGAGCTGACGGAAGGACTGACACGATTCTGTTCGATCAGGGAGATGGTGGCATTGGTCACGCCGCTACGCCGGGCCAGCTCGCGCTGGGAGAGTTTGTAGCTTTCGCGTACTAGTTTGAGTCGAGAACCCGTATCCATGACAGCCTTATGTGAGAACGACTTAAGGGTAATGGGGGTGGGTGGCGGGTGCCGCGCAAGGCGCGCGGATCACGTTGCTCCCGTGTCCCGGAACCGTGAAAGGCGGCTATTAAATCACGTTTGTCGGTGTTGCTCAGCAGGTTCGATGGACGGCACATGAAAAAGCCGGCAGCGCCCTTTTCGGGGGCGCCGCCGGCGAGGTAAATCAGATGCCGAAACGGTCGCGCAGCGAGTAATACACCGCGCCGAGGGCGGTCAGCGGGGCCGAGAAGGTACGGCCGCCGATCATCGGCATGTGTGGCAGCGAAGCGAAGGCGTCGAAGCGTTCGGCGTCGCCACGGATCATTTCCGAGATCAGTTTGCCGGCCAGGTGCGAGCAGGTGACGCCGTGGCCGCTGTAGCCCTGCATGTAGTAGGCGTTTTTCTCGATGCGGCCGAATTGCGGCATGCGCGACATGGTCAGCAGGAAGTTGCCGGTCCAGCGGTAGTCGATTTTCACGTCCTTGAGCTGCGGGAAGGTCTTGAGGATCTTCGGGCGGATCAGGGTTTCGATGTCGTCCGGTTCACGGGCGCCGTAGACCACGCCGCCGCCGTAGAGCAGACGGTTGTCGGCGGTCAGGCGGTAGTAGTCGAGCAAGTAGTTGCAGTCTTCGACGCAATAGTTGTTGGTGATCAGGCTGCGGGCCTGCTTTTCGGTCAGCGGTTCGGTGACGCAGATCTGCGAGCCGCACGGCATGCTCTTGGCGGTCACGCGGTTGTCGAGGCCTTGCGGCAGGTAGGCGTTGCCGGCGATCAGCAGGTACTTGGCGCGGACCTGGCCTTTGGCGGTGCGCACGACGTTGGGCTCGCCGTATTTGATTTCAACGGCGGCGGATTGCTCGTAGATCTTGCCACCCAGGCGCACGATGGCAGCAGCTTCACCGAGGGCCAGGTTCAGCGGGTGGATGTGACCGCCCTGCATGTCCAGCAGGCCGCCGACGTAGGCGTCGGAGCCGACTTCGCGACGGATGTCCGCAGCATCGAGCATCTTCAGGTTTTTATTGCCGTAACGTTCCCAGCTACGTTTTTGTTCGGCGAGCCCCTTGAGCTGCTTGTTGTTCATCGCTGCGAAAATGCCGCCCGGGCGGTAGTCGCACTTGATGTCGTACTCCTTGATGCGCGAACGGATGATGTCGGCGCCTTCGAAGATCATGCTGCCGAGGATTTCCGCGGTCTTGTCGCCGTAGCGCTCTTCGATCACGTCGACGTCGCGGCTGTAGGAGTTGACCAGTTGACCGCCGTTGCGACCGCTGGCGCCGTAGCCGACTTTCGCCGCTTCCAGCACCGTCACCTTGTAGCCGGCTTCGCTCAGGAACAGTGCCGAGGACAGGCCGGTGTAGCCGGCGCCGATGATGCAGACATCGCACTCCACCGATTCTTCGAGGACCGGGAAATCGATCACTTCGTTGCGGGTGGCGGCGTAGTAGCTGTTCACGTGTTGTTGTTTCATTTTTTTATTCTCCGAGGGTCGCCGGTTGCAGGCAACCACCGCTGTAAAAGAGTCAGAGCTTGATCCAGGTCGCTTTCAGCTCGGTGTACTTGTCGAACGCGTGCAGCGATTTGTCGCGACCGTTGCCCGACTGTTTGAAACCACCGAACGGCGCGGTCATGTCGCCGCCGTCGTACTGGTTGACCCACACGCTGCCGGCGCGCAGGCCACGGGCGAAGGTGTGGGCCTTGCTCAAGTTGCTGGTCCAGACCCCGGCGGCGAGGCCAAAGATGCTGTCGTTGGCGATCTGCAGCGCTTCTTCAGCGGTGTCGAAGGTGATCAGCGAGAGCACCGGGCCGAAGATTTCTTCTTTGGCGATGGTCATGGCGTTGGTCACGCCGTCGAAAATCGTCGGTTCGATGTAGGTGCCGCCGGTTTCTTCGAGAGTGCGGCGGCCGCCGGCGATCAGTTCGGCGCCCTGCTCCCGGCCGATGCTGATGTAACGCAGCACGTTGTCCAGTTGACGCTGATCGACCACAGCACCGACGGTGGTCGCCGGATCGAGGGCGTGACCCGGTTTCCACGCTTGCAGCGCTTCCACCAGCAGCGGGATGAATTGCTCGCGGATCGAACGCTCCACCAGCAGGCGCGAGCCGGCGGTGCAGACTTCGCCCTGGTTGAACGCAATGGCGCCGGCCGCCGCTTGTGCTGCCGCGCGCAAGTCCGGTGCGTCGGCAAACACCACGTTCGGGCTCTTGCCCCCTGCTTCGAGCCAGACGCGTTTCATGTTGCTTTGGCCGGCATAAATCATCAGTTGCTTGGCAATCGCCGTGGAGCCGGTAAAGGCCAGCACGTCGACATCCATGTGCAGCGCCAGCGCCTTGCCGACGGTGTGGCCGAAGCCTGGCAGGACGTTGAACACGCCTTTCGGAATACCGGCGTCCAGTGCGAGCTGCGCAATGCGGATCGCGGTCAGCGGGGATTTTTCCGAAGGCTTGAGGATGAACGAGTTACCCGCCGCCAGCGCCGGGGCGAATTTCCAGCTGGCCATGATCAGCGGGAAGTTCCACGGCACAATGGCCGCGACGACACCTGCTGGTTCGCGAGTCACCAGGCCGAGCTGGTCGTGCGGAGTGGCGGCGACTTCGTCGTAGATCTTGTCGATGGCCTCGGCGCTCCAGCGAATCGCGTTGGCGGTCGCCGGGATGTCGATGCTCATCGAGTCGCTGATCGGTTTGCCCATGTCGAGGGTTTCGAGCAGCGCCAGTTCTTCCTGGTGCTGCAGGATCAGGTCGGCGAAGCGGATCAGGATGCGCTTGCGCTCGGCCGGGGCCTTGTTCGCCCACACGCCGGAGTTGAAGGACTGGCGTGCGACTTCGACGGCGAGGTTGGCGTCGGCTTCATCGGTGCTGGCGACGGAGGCCAGGAAACGGCCGTCGACGGGGCTCAGGCATTCGAAGGTGTCGCCGCTGATGGCCGGGCGGTATTCGCCATTGATGAAGGCGCGGGATTCGAGGGTCAGGGACTGGAAGCGTTGTTCCCAGTCGTTGCGGGTCATGGTCATGGGGGTGACTCACACAGTGAAAGAGGTGACCGCCGCTCACATGGGAGCGGCGGTGCTTGCGAGGTAAACGCTTGAGCGTCAGACGGTATGCAGATACCAGTTGTACTCAAGGTCAGAGATCGAGTTTTCGAACTCGGCCAGCTCGCTTTCCTTGCACGCGACGAACACGTCGATGTACATCGGGTCGATGTAGCGGGCCATGACTTCGCTGTCGTCCAGCTCACGCAGGGCGTCGCGCAGGTTGTTCGGCAGGCTCTGTTCGTTCTGCTCGTAGCTGTTGCCTTCGACCGGGGCGCCCGGTTCGATCTGGTTGGTCAGGCCGTGGTGAATACCGGCCAGCACCGAAGCCATCAGCAGGTACGGGTTGGCGTCGGCACCGGCGACACGGTGCTCGATGCGCACGGCGTCTGCCGAGCCGGTCGGTACGCGGACAGCCACGGTGCGGTTGTCGATGCCCCAGCTCGGCGAGTTCGGCACGTAGAACTGTGCGCCGAAACGACGGTACGAGTTGACGTTCGGGCACAGGAACGCCATTTGCGCAGGCAGGGTCTCCAGCACACCGCCGATCGCGTGGCGCAGCGCGGCGTTCTGCTCGGGATCCTCGCTGGCAAAGATGTTGTTGCCTTCTTTGTCCAGAATCGAAATGTGCACGTGCAGACCGTTGCCCGCCTGACCCGGATACGGCTTGGCCATGAAGGTGGTGTCCATCTCGTGGTCGTAGGCGATGTTCTTCACCAGACGCTTGAGCAGGACGGCGTAGTCGCACGCTTTAACAGGATCGGAAACATGGTGCAGGTTGACTTCGAACTGCGCCGGGGCGCTTTCCTTGACGATGGCGTCAGCAGGAATGCCCTGCTCTTTCGCGCCTTCGAGGATGTCTTGCAGGCAGTCGACGTATTCGTCGAGGTCGTCGATCAGATAAACCTGAGTCGATACCGGACGCTTGCCCGACACCGGCGAACGCGGCGATTGCGGACGGCCGTTCACGTTGTCCTGGTCGATCAGGTAGAACTCGAGTTCGAACGCGGCGCAGATGGTCAGGCCCAGTTCGTCGAATTTGCGCACCACGTTGGCCAGCACTTCACGCGGGTCGGCGAAGAATGGCTCGCCTTCCAGTTCGTGCATGGTCATCAGCAGTTGAGCGGTCGGACGCTTCTGCCAGGGCTCGATGCTCAGGGTGCCCGGGATCGGGTAGCAGATACGGTCGGCGTCGCCGATGTCCAGGCCCAGGCCGGTGCTTTCCACCGTGGAGCCATTGATGTCGAGGGCGAAAAGCGAGGCCGGCAGGTTGATGCCTTTTTCGTACACCTTATGAAGACTGGTGCGCTCGATGCGCTTGCCGCGCACCACACCGTTCATGTCTGCAATCAGAAGGTCGACGTACAAAACCTCAGGATGTTTCTTAAGGAATGCGTTTGCTTCGTTGAGTTGAACGGCACGCAGAGGGACCGACATGATGCACCTATTTAGCTGTTAATTATTATGTTCACTGCTGTTTCGCGGAGCCAGTCAACCCGAACGGCAAAGTGAAGTCAATAGCGAACACATGGCCGTTCAGCGTTTATTTTTCGGGCTTTTTTTAACACTCTCGTGCCAACGCAGGTGCCAGAGCCCCGGTCTTGATGAAGATTTGATGAACGGCGTTTAGAATTTTTTACATGGGAGTTGTTAATTAAAATCAACGAGGCTAAGCTCCGGAAAAGCTCGTTCAAGTGTCAAACTTCGAGGTGAATAAAAATGGCATTCAAGCCATTGATCGGCGTTACTGCGTGCGTCAAACAGATTGGCCTGCACCCCTACCACATCAGCGGCGACAAGTACGTTCGCGCTGTCAGCGTTGCGGCGCTGGGGTTGCCCGTCGTCATTCCTTCCCTTGGCAAACTGACTGAAATCGAAGACCTGCTGGGTCAGCTCGACGGTCTGTTGCTGACCGGCTCGCCGTCCAACGTGGAACCCTTCCACTATCAGGGCCCGGACAGCGCTCCCGGCACCGATCACGATCCGGCGCGGGATGCCACCACCCTTCCTCTATTGCGTGCAGCCATCGCGGCGGGCGTTCCGGTACTCGGCATCTGCCGGGGTTTCCAGGAAATGAACGTGGCGTTCGGCGGCAGCCTGCACCAGAAGGTGCATGAGCTGCCGGGCATGCTCGATCACCGCGAAGCCGACAGCCCGGATGTCGCCGTGCAATACGCCCCGGCCCACGCCGTGTCGGTACTGCCCGGTGGCGTGTTCGAAGCGCTGGAGCTGCCGGGTGAATTCCAGGTCAACTCGATTCATAGTCAGGGCATCGACCGCCTCGCTCCCGGCCTGCGTGCCGAAGCCGTGGCGCCGGACGGCCTGATCGAGGCGGTCTCGGTGGAGCACAGCCCGACCTTCGCCCTCGGCGTGCAATGGCACCCGGAATGGCAGGTGCTGGACAACCCGAACTACCTGCGGATTTTCCAGGCGTTCGGCGAGGCCTGCCGCCAGCGTGCGGCGCGACGCAACCAGCGCTGACGCCACCCAACGATTGCAAAACCATTTACTGCCCCCGCGGGGTCGGCGGCTGCGCGCTTGCGCATCCGTCATCCGCGATCAGCAACACACCGCGAAAACAAAAAGCACCACCCGGCAGCCAGGACGGCGGCGCCGAACAACCCGCACGGTGCGGGTCTGCAATCCACTCTTAAGCCAGGCCGCGTTGGCCCGGCGACTGAAACCTGTTGGGAGTTTCACATGGCAAACGCCTCCAGCACTTACAGGAAGGCTCTTGAAGGTCATCAGCAACCGAAAAAGGTTCTGGTGAAAGTCGATCGAGTCACCAAGAAGTTCGACGAAACCACCGCAGTGGACGATGTGTCCCTGGAGATCCATCAGGGCGAAATCTTCGCCCTGCTCGGCGGCTCCGGCTCGGGCAAATCGACCCTGCTGCGCATGCTCGCCGGTTTCGAACGGCCGACTGAAGGACGCATTCTGCTCGACGGTGTCGACATCACCGACATGCCGCCATACGAGCGGCCGATCAATATGATGTTCCAGTCCTACGCCCTGTTCCCGCACATGACTGTTGCGCAGAACATCGCCTTCGGCCTCAAGCAGGACCGTTTGCCGGCCAGCGAAATCGACGCCCGCGTCGAAGAGATGCTGCGCCTCGTCCACATGACCCAATACGCCAAGCGCCGCCCGCATCAATTGTCCGGCGGCCAGCGTCAGCGCGTCGCCCTCGCCCGCTCCCTGGCCAAGCGTCCGAAGCTGTTGCTGCTCGACGAACCGATGGGCGCACTGGATAAAAAGCTGCGTTCGCAGATGCAGCTGGAGCTGGTGGAAATCATCGAGCGCGTCGGCGTGACCTGCGTGATGGTGACCCACGACCAGGAAGAGGCCATGACCATGGCCGAGCGCATCGCGATCATGCACCTGGGCTGGATCGCCCAGATCGGCAGCCCGGTCGACATCTATGAAGCACCGGTCAGCCGCATGGTCTGCGAATTCATCGGCAACGTGAACGCCTTCGACGGCACCGTGGTCGAGGACCTCGAAGGTCACGCGATCATTCACAGCCCGGACTTGCAGCAAAAGATCTACGTCGGTCATGGCGTCAGCACCTCGGTGCAGGACAAGTCGATCACCTACGCGATCCGCCCGGAAAAAATGCTGGTCAGCACGATCAAGCCGGAGACCCGCTACAACTGGTCCGAAGGCAAGGTGCATGACATCGCCTACCTCGGCGGCCATTCGGTGTTCTACGTCGAATTGCCGAGCGGCAAGATCGTCCAGTCGTTCATGGCCAACGCCGAACGCCGTGGCGCGCGTCCGACCTGGGACGACAAGGTCTACGTCTGGTGGGAAGACGACAGCGGCGTGGTACTGCGCTCATGAGAACCTTCAATCAGCAATTCCTGCGCCTGGTGCCCAGCGGGCGAAAGTTCGTCATCGGCATCCCGTTCATCTGGCTGTTCCTGTTCTTCATGCTGCCGTTTTTCCTGGTGATGAAGATCAGCTTCTCGGAAGCCGCGTTGTCGATCCCGCCGTACTCGGAGATCTACACCTACGCCGAACAGAAATTCCAGTTGTTCCTGAACATCGGCAACTACACCATGCTCGGCGAAGACGAGCTGTACCTGTCGGCCTACCTCGGTTCGCTGAAGGTCGCGGCTCTGAGCACGATGATGTGCCTGGTGATCGGTTTCCCGATGGCCTACGCGATCACCAAGGCCAGCAAAGAAGCGCAAAACGTCCTGCTGCTGTTGATCATGATGCCGACCTGGACCGCGATCCTGATCCGCGTTTACGCGTGGATGGGCATTCTCAGCAACAACGGTCTGCTCAACGCGTTCCTGGTGTGGACCGGGCTCACCGATCACCCGATCGAGATTCTCAACACCAACACGGCCGTGTATATCGGCGTGGTTTACGCCTATCTGCCATTCATGGTGCTGCCGCTCTACGCCAACCTGGTGAAGCACGACGGCAGCCTGCTGGAAGCCGCGCAGGATCTGGGTTCGAGCAACTTCAACAACTTCTGGAAAATCACCGTGCCACTGGCCAAGAACGGCATCATCGCCGGCTGCATGCTGGTGTTCATTCCGGTGGTGGGCGAGTTCGTGATTCCGGAACTGCTGGGTGGCCCGGAGACCCTGATGATCGGTCGCGTGCTGTGGCAAGAGTTCTTCAATAACCGCGACTGGCCGGTGGCGTCCGCCCTGGCGGTGGTGATGCTGTTGATCCTGATTGTGCCGATCCTGCTGTTCAACCGCAGCCAGGCCAAAGAGATGGAGGGACGGGGATGAAACGCTTCGGATTTTCAAAGTTCATGCTGATCTTCGGCCTGATGTTCATCTATCTGCCGATGCTGATTCTGGTGATCTACTCGTTCAACGCCTCGAAACTGGTGACGGTCTGGGGTGGCTGGTCGGTGAAGTGGTACGTCGGCCTGCTCGACAACACTCAGTTGATGGGCTCGGTGGTGCGCTCGCTGGAAATCGCCTGCTACACCGCTGTCGCGGCAGTGGCACTGGGCACCCTCGCCGCGTTCGTGCTGACCCGCGTGACGCGCTTCAAGGGTCGTACATTGTTCGGTGGTCTGGTGACCGCGCCGCTGGTGATGCCTGAGGTGATTACCGGTCTGTCGCTGTTGCTGCTGTTCGTGGCGATGGCGCAACTGATCGGCTGGCCCCAGGAGCGTGGCATCGTCACGATCTGGATCGCCCACACCACGTTTTGTGCCGCTTATGTGGCGGTGGTAGTCTCCGCCCGCTTGCGTGAGCTGGACCTGTCGATCGAAGAAGCGGCGATGGATCTGGGCGCGAAACCGTTCAAGGTGTTTTTCCTGATCACCATTCCGATGATCGCGCCGTCGCTGGCAGCGGGCGGCATGATGTCGTTCGCCCTGTCGCTGGACGATCTGGTGCTGGCGAGCTTCGTATCGGGGCCGGGGTCCACCACCCTGCCGATGGAAGTGTTCTCCGCCGTGCGTCTGGGTGTGAAGCCCGAGATCAACGCCGTGGCCAGCCTGATTCTGCTGGCGGTGTCGCTGGTGACCTTCCTGGTCTGGTACTTCGGCCGCAAGGCAGAAGCCAACCGCAAGCGGGCGATTCAGGAAGCGATGGATCAGACCGCCAACGAATCGTGGCAGCAACCGCAACCTCAACGAGTGGCAGCGACAGCCTGAGTACCGGGTGGCGAGGGAGGCTCTCCCTCGCCACCGATTCACTGAAATTCCGCTTTGTGTTTTGAATGAAGCTTTTGAATAAAAAGAATGGAGTTGTACCGATGAAAATGTTTGGCAGGACTCTGCTGACACTGTCCTTATTGGGCGCAATCGCCACGGGCGCCCAGGCCAACGACAAGGTGCTGCGCGTTTACAACTGGTCGGACTACATCGCCCCGGACACCGTCAAGAAGTTCGAAGACGAGACCGGCATCCGCGTGACCTACGATGTGTTCGACAGCAACGAAACCCTCGAGGCACGCCTGCTCGCGGGCAAGTCCGGCTACGACATCGTGGTGCCGTCCAACAGTTTCCTGGCCAAGCAGATCAAGGCCGGGGTCTACCAGACCCTGGACAAATCGAAGCTGCCAAACTGGAAGAATCTCAACCCGGTGCTGCTGAAAAACGCCTCCGCCAGTGATCCGGGCAACGCTCACGCGTTCCCGTACATGTGGGGCTCGATCGGCATCGGTTTCAACCCGGCCAAGGTCAAGGAAGTGCTCGGCAAAAATGCGCCGACCAACTCCTGGGACCTGCTGTTCAAACCGGAGAACGCCGAGAAGCTCAAGGCTTGCGGCATCAGCTTCCTCGACTCGCCGACCGAAATGATCCCGGCCGCCCTGCACTATCTGGGTTATCCGGTGAACGACAAGGACACCGCGCACATCAAGGAAGCCGAAGCGCTGTTCATGAAGATTCGCCCGAACGTGGCGTACTTCCACTCGTCGAAATACATCTCGGACCTGGCCAACGGCAACATCTGCGTGGCGGTCGGTTACTCCGGTGACGTGCTGCAGGCCAAGGCCCGCGCGGTGGAATCGGGCAACAACGTGGTGATCGACTACAGCATTCCCAAAGAAGGTGCCGGCAGCTTCTACGACATGGTCGCCATCCCCCGCGATGCGGCGAACGTCGAGAACGCTTACCTGTTCATGGACTTCCTGATGCGTCCGGACATCATCGCCGAGATCACCAACAGCAACGGCTACAGCAACGCCAACGCAGCCGCCACGCCACTGGTGGACGAAGCGATCCGCAACGACCCGGGCTCGTACCCGTCGCAGGAAGTGATGGCCACGCTGTACGCGGTGCCGGATCAACCGATTGCCACGCAACGGATCATGACCCGGGGCTGGACCCGGGTGAAACTCGGCAAGTAAACACACATCGATTTCCCGTTCACGCAGCGCCTTACCACCGCTGCACCCTCGCTCTGAACGGCCTCACCTGGCCTCCCTCGGTTCAGGTGAATTCAGGCGCCCTCGGGCGCCTTTTTTTTGTGGGCTCAGGTCAGCGGCCAATCCTGAACAATTCGATAACGGCCCTTGTGGGATTCGAACAGCGCAAAGCGTTCAGCCCGCAGGAAGAACTCCGGTGGCGTGGCGGATTCCGGCTCCGGCGCGCGATAGTCCCGGGCCAGCGTCAGGTGCGGACGATACTCACGCGTCGCCTCTTCAAAACCGAACGGCAGCATCGCCTGCTCCAGTCCGTAAACCAGTCGCAACAATCCCGCAGGTGCCTGCTCCGGCGCCAGCGACAACACCCCGGCACGATGCCAGACCTGCAAACGATCCAGCGAAATTTTCAGCGCCTCGCCCGGCGTGCGCACTTTCGCTGCCGCCTCACAGACCTCACCAATCTGCGCCAACGGCACCGCGCCGAGAAACAGCAACGTCAGATGAAAATTGTCCGCCGGCACCGGTTTGCCGGTACGCAAACCCAGTTCGCTGCGCCACTGGGCAATCGCCTTGCGCTGCGCCGGCGGGCAGTCGAGGGCAAAGAACAGCCGCTTGTACGGTTGATCGCCGCGTGTTTCGTCCGTCATGGCCACCCTCCTTCGTTCGTCGAGATCCCTGGATTCTACACGCCCGTTTCTGGCGACTCCCGGCATGGGGTTTATAGTTCAACGATTGCCATCAACCGGAGGACGTCATGCGCGCAATCCTCAGCAAAGAACCCTGGTGGGCTCGGCCACCGAATCCCGGACAGGATGAGAGCGAACTGGAATGGGGCTGGCTGGTGCACTACAGCGAGGGAGAACCGCGTTTCGAATTCGTGCGCGAGCGGCCGACGGACGAGCAGATTCGCAACCGCAAAGGCTGCCGGATCACCCCGTCGGCGGAGTGATCCGGCTGTTCTGCCTCAAGACTCGAGAATGTTCTTGAAGCCACCGAAGATCATCCGCATCCCATCGAATGGCATCGGATTGACGTCCGGCTGCATGCGCGGATCTTCCATCATTTTGCCCATGCCGGCGTCGCGGGTGGCCTTGTCCGGCCAGACCAGCCAACCGGCCGATACGGTTTCGCCCTCCTTGAGTTTCACCGCCATCGGGAATGAGGTGACCTTGCCGTCCGGCACGTCATCGCCCCAGCCTTGAACCACCTCCAGGGCGCCGTATTCCTTGAACAGTTTCTCGGCGATTTCGCAGTGTTTTTTGTACTGTTCGCGATTGGCGTTCGGAACGGGTGCGACAAAAACATCGATGTAAGCCATGGTCGTGCTCCTGCGGGTTTAGGGATCGATCTGCTGAGTAGTCGACTCGGGCGGATGCCATTCGACAGGTGTGGCGCCCAATCCGACCGACGGTTGCTCTCCCCCGCCCAGATTGCCCTCGACCTGCGCCGCCATGTGCAAGGTACCGGCCATCACGCCGGTCGTCGGGTTCTGCACCAGTTTCAGCCAGGCCTTGTCGAACGTGTTGCCCAGGCTGCTGCGGATCAGCGCTTCGCTGTCCGGGCGATCATTGGCCTGAAGGATGGCGCGGATGCCCGCCACGCCGACCGAGATCACCCCGCCGACAAGTTTGCCGGCCGCCGCCGCCACCGCACTGGCCGCGCCCCGGGGCGCCATCTCCGCCTCCATGCGCTGGCTGGCACGCTTGGCCACCGGGGCCATGCCGGCATCGGTCGAGGCGATGCCCTTGGCCCCGCCTTCGGTGTGGATCTTGTCGATCAGCGCGGCATAGGCCGGTAAGGTGTTCAACGGCTCGGTGCTGACGACCTGATACAGCGAGGCATCCCGGGCCGGCGGCGGGCCGAGGGCAATGGCGGGGATTTTCTGCAAGTGCCCGTTGAGCTGGGCAACGGGCACGCCGTAGCGCTGGGCGATGACCGGCATCTGCTGCGCCATCAGTTGCGCGTAGAACGCAGTGGACTGGGCGAGGATCGCGTCCGGATCGATCTCCTGAGCCACGGGCACCAGCACCCGCTCCTGATATTGCTCCAGCAAATAGGCAGCCAGGCGCTTGGACGAAGCATCCTGCTCGCCCCCGGCGCTGAGGGTGTACCAGCTGACTTTCATCGACAGCCATTCCTGGGTCCAGTAACTGCTGAACCACGGGATGAATTTTTCTTCAGTTTGCTCATAGACGCGAATGCGCCAATGTTCCATCGAACCGCGGGCAAAAGCCTTGACCTGTTCGGTGGACTGCCGGGAAGCCACAACGATATCCCGGTCGATCTGCTGCCAGGTGGCCGGCGAAACCACCACCGCCGGCGCGCTCGCCGGGCCCCGCGCCGAAGTCGCGCAACCGGCCAGCAACATCAGTGCGGCGACGAGCAGCGCACGCAGGTTCACGGTGGCGGTGTCCTTTGGTGGGTCAGATCTGGAGGTAACGACTTGAGTATAGGTGCGGGTTTCAGCCGTTTGTCCGGTTGTATCGATCCTCGATCCGGGCGCGGGATTTCAGCTTTTGTTCCAACCATCACTGACGTCGATGATCACCATTACGACGATTGCCTTCCGCATCAGACGCGTCCGGCGCAGGATTCACCCATCCGAGACACACACCACGAGGAGTTCACATCATGAGTCATACCGTCACCCTCGCCGTGAGCTTCCCGGTCTTCGGCAACAACTATTACGACCAGCATCCGGTGTCGCTGAAGACACAGCCGCTGGTGTTCAACGAAGATTTCGAAGATCTGCTGATGCCCGCTGCGAGCAATCACTTCAGCAATGAAGTGGTGGGCCTCAACGATCAGTTCCGTTTTCTGAGCGACATACTCGCCACCCATTTGCTGGACATCGAGGCCTCCGTGCCTGCGCGATCCAGCGTCCGGGCGAACGCTCATTTTTAATGCCAAGGGGCGTTCCCGTGAGGGAACGCCCCTTTTTGCTCATTACTGGTCGTCGTTATCGCCGCGATGATAGCGACGCCCGTCGCGACGGTCATAGTCGCGATCATCCCAGCGCCGGTCATGGTCGTAATAACGGCCATGATCACGGTCGTAATGCCGGCCATGGCGGTAGTCATCATCAAAGTCCGCCACACAACCGCCCAGCAGTACGGCGGCAGAAACTGTCAGCAACAGGCTTGTTGCACGCATCATTCAGAATTTCCCTAAAACCAAGGTCTTGACGACGGAAGTGGTCAGCGCAGTGCGCGCAGCCACTGATACGACCGGGGAAAAGAACGATGATTCACTGAACACCGACGACCGTTCATCGTCCGGTCTGTCCCGTAAGAACCACTGCAAATGACCTGGAGACGGTTAACTCACCAAGGCAATCAACTGCTGCCGCTGCGCATCGGTCAGCATCGGCCCGAACCCGGCGCCGGCGTTGTCGGCCATGTAACGCGGATTGCCGGTGCCGGGGATTACGCAAGTCACCGCCGTGTTCGAGAGCAAAAACTTCAGCGCCAGTTGCGGCCAGCTGTTGACCTGCACGTCCGACACCCAGCCCGGCAGGGGTTTGCCCTTGAGTCGGGCCAACAGCCCGCCACCGCCAAACGGCCGATTGCAGATCACCGCCACACCCCGTTCACGACACAACGGCAGGATGCGTTTTTCCACGCCACGGTCATCGAGGGCGTAATTGATTTGCAGGAAGTCGAGCGATTCGGCCTTCAACACCGCTTCCACTTCCTCGTAGGCCGAGGGCGTGTAATGGGTGATGCCGATGTAGCGGATGCGCCCTTGTTCCTTCCATTCGCGCAGGGTCGGCAGATGAGTTTGCCAGTCCAGCAGGTTGTGGATCTGCATCAGGTCGATGCGGTCGGTGCGCAGCAGGCGAAAGGAGTTTTCCATCTGCGCGATGCCCTCCTCGCGCCCGCGGGTCCACACCTTGGTCGCCAGAAACGCCGGGGAACGCGGTTCGTGAATCGACAACAGCTCGCCGGTGGTTTCTTCGGCGCGGCAATACATCGGTGAGCTGTCGATCAGCGTGCCGCCCTTCCTGAACAACTCATCGAGCACCGCCGGCAATTGTTTATAGGCCGGTTCACCGGGCGCGACGTCGAAGCCGCGATAGGTGCCCAGCCCTACCAGCGGCAGCAGCTCGGAGCTGGAAGGGATGGCGCGGGTCTGCATGGTCTGGCCTCCTGGGGCACTCGACGACGTGGCGGCAGCCAACGCCCGGTCAAACGTGAAAACGGTCGTTACCCCCGCCGCCAGTTCGAGCAGACGGCGGCGGGAATAGCCCTCAGTGTGGCTCATGCTGGCTTCTCTGTCGGGTGGATCTGTTGCACCTTGTGTGCAGCGGCGGTCACCGGGGAAGGCTCAACTACACTGCATGGGCAAGCCCTCACGCCCCGTTAAAGTTAGTCGAATGTCCAGAATCCTGATGTCACTCGTCGCTTTGCTGCTGGCCCTGTACCTGATCCTGTGTGCAGCGCTGTTCGTGTTCCAGCGCTCGCTGATCTATTTTCCGCAGGCGGGCTCAGTGGATTCGGCGGAATCGCGGATGACCCTGACCATGGCCGATGCGGACATTCGCGTCAGTGTCCGCGAGCATTCCGGGGCACGGGCGTTGATCTATTTCGGTGGCAATGCCGAGGACGTTTCTCGCAATCTGCCGGCGTTTGCCGAAGCCTTTCCCGACTACGCGATCTACCTGCTGCACTATCGCGGTTTTGGCGGCAGCGGCGGTTCGCCGTCCGAAGAGGCGATTGCCCGGGACGCCCTGGGGTTGTTCGATCAGGTGTTTTCCAGGCATCCGCAGATTGCCCTGATCGGGCGCAGCCTCGGCTCCGGCGTCGCGGTGCGGCTGGCCAGTCAGCGGCCGGTGACCCGGCTGATTCTGGTCACACCCTACAACAGCCTCCAGGAACTCGCCGTCCGGCATTACCCGTGGGTGCCGGTGAAATGGCTGCTCAAGGAGCGTTACGAATCCGGCAAATACGCCGAGCATATCCGCGCGCCGACCCTGCTGATGGCGGCGAGCGATGACGAGGTGGTGCCACGGGACAGCAGCGAACGCCTGCTGCGCAATTTCCCGAATGGCGTGGCGATACTGAAAGTGGTGCCGGAGGCGACGCACAATTCGATTTCCGAACGCCCGCAATACCTGCAATGGATGAAGGAAGTGTTGAACCGGTGAGCGGCCACTGCGCAGTTCGTCGGCGTCCGGACAAAGCCACGGGCGCCCCGTGAACCAAGTGCAGAAAGGCCAGTCCTACTCGCGCCGCATTCGCGGTTAACTCCCTGTCAGCGCTGTCTTTTTTCAGAGTCCTGCGTCCCATGCGCCACGCCGTTCGTTCGTCTCGCTTCGTATCGCTGTGCCTGTTGATCCTCTCTCCTCTGCTCGCCCCCTCCGCCCATGCCGGCGCGGAACGACAACTGGCGGCCGCCATCAATGACCTGCGCGCCCATCCGCAACGCTGTGACCGGCGTGCGGGACAACGCCTGGCGCCGCTGGCGCTCAAGCAGAACATTGCGTTGCCCATCGGCTATGGCTACGGCGGCGGGTTGCGCGAGCAGTTGAAATCGTCCGGTTATGCGGCGGTGGCCGTGCGCAGCATCCGCATTGTCGGGGCCGAGGATGCCGAAGAGGCGTTTGATCAATTGCAGGACGAACATTGCAGCGCACTGATCGACGCGCAGTACGCCGACATCGGCATCAGCCGCGCTCGCAGTGAATGGCAAGTAGTGTTGGCGCGGCCGGTGATCGACAGTCGCATGGGCGACAACCGCAGCGTCGGCAAGGCCCTGCTGGCGCAAGTCAACGCCGCCCGCGCCCGGCCCCGGATGTGCGGACGCCAGCGTTTCGCCGCCGCCCGGCCCCTGAGCTGGAACCCGTCCCTCAGCGCCGCCGCCCAGGGCCACAGCAAGGCCATGGCTTACGGCAACTACTTCGCTCACCAGGACCCGGACGGTGACATGCCGGCCGACCGTGCCCGATCCGCCGGCTACCGTGGCCGGCAGATCGGCGAGAACATCGCCGCCGGGCAAAGTTCTCCCGGCAGCGCGATGGCCGGCTGGCTCGCCAGCCCCGGGCACTGCGCCAACCTGATGAACCCGATGTTCACCCAGGTCGGCGCCGGTTTTGCCAGTGATGCCCGCAGTGACAACGGTGTGTACTGGACGATGCTGTTCGGCGCGCCTTGACGCCTCACTTCGGCCGGCGCACCGCCCGTACGCTGCTGGTATCCCCGCCGCCACAGTAGAAGCGTTCACCGCCATCGGCCTCCAGTCCCGAGACGCCGATGCCGCTGGGCAACGCGAGGCTTTCGAGAACTTCGCCGTTGCCCGGATCGACACGCCGGATCTCGCTTTCATCGCCCTCCCACGTCCCATGCCACAGCGCACCGTCAACCCAGGTCACGCCGGTGACAAAGCGGTTTGACTCCAGCGTGCGGAGGATCTTGCCGGTTTCCGGGTCGATCTGATGGATCTTGCGCTCGCGATACTGTCCGACCCACAACGTGCCCTCGGCCCAGGCCATGCCCGAATCGCCACCACCGCCAGGAGCCGCGATGGTGTGGAGCACTTTGCCGGTGGCCGGATCGATCTTGTGGATACGGCGGTCGGCAATCTGATACAGATGCTTGCCGTCGAATGCCGTGCCGCCATCGGCTCCGGTCTTGATCGTGCGCACGGTTTCGCCGCTGGCCGGGTCCAGCGCATTGAGCTGGCCGTCGCTGGCGAACCATACCTGTTGGCCGTCGAAGGTCACACCATGGACGCCGTGGATGCCTTCGAACGGGCCGTATTCACGAAGGATTTCTGCGTTTGCCTGTTTCATTTCGGTTGCCTCGTTGAGTGGTGAGTCCAGCCTAGCCATTGCCCAACGACACCGGGAGTAACAAGATCGTCGCGAAACCCGGCACCGGCGGAGTCAGCCAGCGTCGCGCACGGCCGACACCGAATGCCTGGGCCTTGCCTTGCGCGGCCAGGGTTTCCAGCACCCGTTGTATCTGGCGCTGACTACTGCCCAGCGCAAGCGCCAGTGCCGAACTCGACCATGCCTCGCCGTCGGCGAGCAGGGCCAGCAGTGCCGCGTGCTTGTCTTCGAGGGGTAACGTCAGCAGCGCCACGTCTTGCGCGACCAGCGCATAGCCACGGGAAGTTGCAGTGATTCCGGCCAACGGTTGCAGTGCGGCGCGCAGCCGGCCGATCTCGACCCGCAAACGGACGCGGTGGGATTCATCATCGAGTTTCAAACGAAAGGCCTTGGCGATCAGCGTCTCTCGGGGAACATCCCCGGGCCAGGCTTCAGCGAGCAGTTGTAGCAGATTGAACAACACCGGTCGGGTTGCCAGCGCCACCGTCCTGCCGGCACCGCGCACGCTGTAGCGACAGGCATCCACCACCAGCGTCGCAGACGCAAACAAGGCTTCGACCTGTGCGAGCGTGACCGTTTTCACGTCACCGGCAATGCGCAAACGGGCGGCGGGAGCGTCGAGGGTTTGCCGGGCGTGTTCGATCTCCGCCAGCAGCGCCGGAATGTCGGCCAACTGCGCCGCCCGTTGCGCACGCTCCAGCGCCGATTGCGCCTTGTGCGCCTGCACTCGCCGCAGCGCGATCCCGGCTGACATCAGTTCATGGGCGGCGCGCAAGGCCGGGGGTAACGGTGCTGGGTCCTGTTCATCGAGCAGCGCGTCAGCCTCATTCAGCTGCCCGATCAACAACAACCGACGAATCTGCAGATAGCGCGCGTGTGCCGCATTGAGCCGGTCACCGTGATCCTGCAAGACCTGCCGCGCCGCCTCCAGCGCCTTCACCGGCCAGCCCAGATCCCGCGCCGCCAGCGCCACTTCCGCCTCGGCCACCACGCAGCGCGCCCGGGACAAGGGCTCGTTGGTGCCGAACGCTTTTACCGCCCGTTGCAGCAATGCCTTGGCCCGCGCCATGTCGCCGAGCTGGGCCATGGCGATTCCGCGTAAGGCCAGGGCGGGAGGGTCTTCACGCAGAGCCACGAAATTCAGCGCCGCCAAAGGGTCACCCGCCGCCAGGGCGCGGCCGGCGGCGTTGATCAGTGAGTCCATGGAGGGTTCGACATGGCAAGGCTTCCGGTATCAGATCCTGGGTGGAGTCTAATACCGAATGCGGTTTTGTCTGGATGCTCGTGTGACTGCGTGCTCAGCCGAGGATACCGGCGTCCTTGAGCAACGCCTGCAAACCGACGGGCACCAGCGGTGATTGCTCAGTGAAACTCAAACTGCCCTGCCAGGTTGCAGTGAACGGAGAGCCGTCACTTTCGTGACCGACGATCTGCAATTGCTCGTACACCTGCGCGTCTTCGAAACGGGCGTCATACACCTGAACCATTTCATGCCCCGGTTTACCGTTGTAGACGAAGAGGCTTTCAAGCGTCCCGAGCAGCCGCAGATCCTTCATGGAAAGACCCAGTTCCTCCTGCACCTCGCGCACGATGGCCTCGCGGCTGGTTTCGCCAAACTCGATGCCACCGCCGATGGGCCGGTAGAAGGTCTGGTCTGCGACCGAGTCGTGGAAGCGGTTAACCAGAATCTTGCCGTTGTGCTGAAAGACACACAGTGCAAGTGCGCGAATACGCTGCTCAGCCATGGGGTGAGGTCCGTTTGCAGGATGAAAGGCCCGGCATTAGATCACACGCCCCAGAGGCGCTGCTTCAGGTAATCTGCGGTGGTTTGAAAGGGAATACAGCCAATCACGGAGTCGATTATTTGAAACGTCTAGCCTGCTATCTGCTTCTGCCCCTGCTCTCGGCCTGTAGCACGGGCCCTTACCTGAATCCGCAATCGACTGTCGGTCAGAACGCGTTGCTGATCAGAACGTGCCCCGGCCCTCACCAGGCAATGAGCTACACGACCAAGTCAGAAGAGCTCGATTGGGTGCATCTGTTGGTCTATGCAGCGCTGCCGGGGACGCCGACCAGACCTGATTATCATCACAGCACCGATACTGAAGTGCGCATGTACGCGTATCTTTATACGCCCCCGTACATGCGTAACCTGAATACACCGGAACAGTGGAAAACCGCCTACAGCACGCCCGAACCGGCCCTGTGGATCAGCGCGGCTTCGCCAATGGCCACCGTGCAACTGGCCAATGGCAAGTCCTACCAGGTCAGCATCGAACGCTTGAAAACCGGTTTCGACCCGCGTGAAAAAGGGCTGGATCTATATTCCCCCGGAACACCCCTGGGCAGCGGCGAAATGGACGATTTCATCCTGAAGCTGCCGGAGCTCTTCCTGAACGGAGAGAAAATCCCGACAGCGCCGATCCATTTCAAAAAGCATGAAGAGCGTTACATACCGGTACTCAACTGCTGATCGTCAGACCGGAGAAATCGTCGCCAGAACGCCGATCATGATGGTCAACACGAGAAAGCCGCCGAGGAAAAACGCCATCTTAGCCATGAAGGCCTCCTGAATACTGAATGTCCGGCGCACCGGGTGCTTCGGAATGAAGCGCGTCGCGTATGGCCGAACGGCAAGGGTATTTTGGGCCTATGGCTGAGACGGTTACAGATGCAGATTCAACCGGAAAAAGCGGATCAGATGGATTCGGCCCGCGCATGTGTCGATATTCAGACCGGTACAGAGGGTTTCCATTGCGCCGCTTTGATCTAGAGTCATGGGCGCCGCGCCAAGAACAACAAAAAATACAGGAGTGAAACCATGTCCGAACTGAACCTGCATCCGAACGCCGCCGAATCCCTGAACCGCTGGCACGACATGATCCGTACCGGCGACCTGAAGGCCCTGCCCGACTTGCTCGATCCGCAAGCCGTGTTCCGCTCGCCGATGGCCCACACGCCTTACCCCGGCGCACCGGTGGTCTCGATGATCCTCAACACCGTGTTCAACGTATTCGAAGACTTCAAATACCACCGTGAGCTGGCAACGGCGGATGGCTTGAACGTGGTGCTGGAATTCAGCGCGAAGGTCGGGGCGAAAGAGCTGAAAGGCATCGACATGATCCGCTTCGATGAACAGGGGAAGATTGTTGAATTCGAGGTGATGGTGCGGCCGTTGAGCGGGTTGCAGGCGTTGGGGGAGGAAATGGGGCGGCGGTTGGGGGCCTATCTGGCCACCAAGACCAACTGATCCTAATACCTGCCTCGGGATACCATGTGACTATTATCGCCTACCTGACTTTCTGATCACCGCTCCACGTAAAGAGATGAAACATGTCAAAAAGGGATGAATTCCTGAGCCCTGTCAAAAGGGCGCTTGCTGAACGAAGCGGCTTTAGATGCTCCTATCTTGGCTGCTCCAAGGCGACAGTCGGACCGAGTGAGGAGTCCGACATCGCCGTTGCCCGGACAGGTGTTGCCTGCCACATCACCGCAGCGGCAGAAGGTGGAAAAAGATTTGATAAAGACATGAGTGAGGAGGTGCGAGCCTCCATTTCCAACGGTATATGGATGTGTTCATCCCACTCTGTCGAGATAGATCGAGACGCCGCACGTTATACCGTAAACGTACTGCAACACTGGAAAGAAATTGCAGAAGCAAAAGCCGATTATGCCAAGACCCACGGCTGGAAGCATTTCGACAACGATAGCTACTTCCCGGTGAATAACCTGGCAGACATTGACTTGAGCCTTGATAGGACTTCAAACACAAACAACCTGATCGGCAACTCGATTCTTGACAGCTGTCTCCCGAATATCTGGGGGCAGAAGCAATCAGTCATCACGAGAGACTTGTTGATCGAGCTTTACAGAAACGCCTTCAAACACGGGAACGCTACCCGATACGAGATGAAAATCTCAGCCAAAAAAATCGAAGTACAATACGACGGCGATGAATTCAACATTTTCAACCTTCTGTCACATGAGAAGGCTGATGGTGGCGCGGATACACTGACGGAAATCATTGAAGATTACAGGGACGATATCGTAGTCAACTATGTTTTCGACGGCGAAAATCGCGTGACAATTCATCAGGTTCATGACTTCAGCGAACTTGCTGCAACCTTACCTTGTGTCATTGAGCTTAATGAATACGATGATGAGAAGACCGTTGATTCGTTGAGCATTCACGAAAAATGCGGAGCATTATATATTTTGCTGCCGATGCACTTCTGTCGTTCCGATGTAAACGAACTCAGCTCTAGCCTCTCGGCGATACAACCGAATGGAAAACCGGTTTTCATTGTTGGATCCGCCGTATCGGACAGGACTAAAAAAGCCCTTATTGCCAGGTTTCCCTCCTTCACCTTCATACAAAAATAGCGACGCCTCCAGACACTGGCCATCCAGGTATGAAAAAGCCCACTGAGCCTTAACGGCTCAGTGGGCTTTTTTCACTACAAGACAAATAATTCATTAACCCCGACTATCAGCGGGGAAGGTGAATTACAGAGCCATGTCACGTGCAGCGTTTTCTTTCGGAGCCTGTGGCTTTTCAGCCGAAGCAGGTGCCGCCGCAGGTGCAGCCTGGCCAATCACCGGTGGGGTTGGCAGTTGCAGGATCTTGGCGGTGTAGGCCCACTCTTCGGCCACTTTGGCCGGATCGTTGTTCAGCTGGGTGCCGTAGCTTGGAACGATCTGGTGCAGCTTGGCTTGCCACTCAGGGGTAGCGACCTTGTCCTTGAAGACTTTCTGCAGCACGCTCAGCATGATCGGTGCAGCGGTCGATGCGCCTGGGGATGCGCCCAGCAGACCGGCGATGGAGCCGTCTTTCGAAGCAACGATTTCGGTGCCCAGTTTCAGCACGCCGCCAGCGGCTTCATCACGCTTGATGATCTGCACGCGCTGGCCGGCTTGCCACAGGCGCCAGTCTTCGGCTTTCGCGTTCGGGAAGTATTCCTTCAGCGCGTTCATGCGGTCTTCATCCGACAGCATCAGTTGACCGGCCAGGTACTCGACCAGCGGGTATTCCTTGATGCCGACCTTGGTCATAGGCCAGATGTTGTGGGTGGTGGTGCTGGTCAGCAGGTCCAGGTACGAACCTTCTTTCAGGAACTTGGTGCTGAAAGTCGCGAACGGGCCAAACAGAATGACGCGCTTGCCGTCCAGGACACGGGTGTCCAGGTGCGGAACGGACATCGGAGGCGCGCCAACCGACGCTTTACCGTAGGCCTTGGCCAGGTGCTGCTCGGCGATGGCCGGGTTATCGGTCACCAGGAACGAGCCGCCTACCGGGAAGCCAGCGTATTCCTTGGCTTCTTCGATACCGGACTTCTGCAGCAGGTGCAGGGCACCGCCGCCGGCGCCGATGAACACGAACTTGGCGTCGGTTTCAGTCTTGGTGCCGTCTTTCAGGTTCTTGTAGCTGACGCGCCAGGTGCCGTCGGCGTTCTTGGTGATGTCCTGTACTTCGCTCGACAGTTTCAGATCGAAGTTAGGCTTGGTCTGCAGGTAACCGGCGAACTGGCGGGTGATTTCGCCGAAGTTCATGTCGGTTCCCAGCGGGCTCCAGGTGGCCGCGATTTTCTGGTTCGGGTCACGCCCTTCCATCATCAGCGGAACCCACTTCTTGATCACGGCCGGGTCTTCGGAGTACTGCATGCCGGCGAACAGCGGGCTCGCCTGCAGGGCTTCGTAGCGCTTTTTCAGGAACTTGATGTTGTCATCGCCCCACACGAAGCTCATGTGCGGAGTGGTGTTGATGAACGAGCGAGGGTTCTTCAGAACGCCTTGCTGAACCTGCCAGGCCCAGAACTGACGGGAAACCTGGAACGCTTCGTTGATCTCGACGGCTTTCGGGATCGTTACGTTGCCTTTGTCGTCTTCCGGGGTGTAGTTCAGCTCGGCCAGTGCGGAGTGACCGGTACCGGCGTTGTTCCAGCCGTTGGAGCTTTCCAGGGCGACGCCGTCGAGGCGCTCGACCATTTCCATCGACCAGCTCGGTTCCAGCTCATTGATCCACACACCCAGGGTGGTGCTCATGATGCCGCCGCCGATCAGCAGGACGTCGACTTTCTTTGCTTCTGCGGCATTGGCGGAAGACATCCCCATCGCCAAAGCCAGCCCCAGCAAGGCTGTGTTCACTTTTTTAAACATCTGTTGCACCTATGATAAAACGCCTTCCGCCCGCCGCTGTTGTGCGTATGCGTTCCCCTTTTTTCGCGACACTCAGGCCAGCGTCGCGGGTTCCGGCACACTTCAATTTTGACGGGTGGGCACACAAGGCCGACAGGCTGCGTCGACCTCAGTTATATGTCCCTTCTGAACTGACTTTTTATCATTATTGGCTTCAGCTACTTGAGCGACAGGGGTTCGGTCGGCCCGCCAAAAAGCGCGCCAGACTGAATTAGGTCAAACCAAGTGGCGCGAAGAATATCACGTCAGGGCAAACCCGCGCGTCTGTTCCCGACTTGATGGTCTTTATCCGCCTGATGACTTATCGGCTGACGTCCGCCGAACATGACCCCGGCGAGGCCTCTGGCTGAAGCCTTTCAGCGATTTGACCGTCCTTTCCCCGCTCGTCTGCAGCCTTGCAGTTGTTACAAATGAGGTTGACGGCACCCGCCTCACAACCGGAACCGATCCACCGACTGCGCCAGCCGCCCCGCCAGATTCGACAACTCGTCCGTCGTATTCGCCGTCTCGCCGATCACCTTGCTGTTGCCTTCCGACATGCCGGCGATCATCTCCACCTGATGGGCGATTTCGTTGCTGGCCTGGCTCTGTTCGCCGATGGTACGGGTAATGTCGTTGACCAGTTGCGTGGTGTTCAGGGTGGCGTCGAGGATTTCGCGAATGGCGCGTTCGACATCGGCGGTGACGGCCATGCCCTTGTCGACCTGGGCCACGCCCGCCTCCATGCTGCTGACCACTTCGCGGGTGCTGTTCTGGATGCGCGCGACCATCGCGGCGATTTCCTGGGTCGAGGCGCTGGTGCGGGCTGCCAGGCTGCGCACCTCATCGGCAACCACCGCAAACCCTCTGCCCTGCTCACCGGCCCGGGCCGCTTCGATGGCCGCATTGAGCGCCAGCAGATTGGTCTGGTCGGCGATGCTCTTGATCACCTGGATGATATTGAAGATGCCTTCGGACTCATGGTCCAGGGTGCGGATCACCTGTGCCGACTGCTGGGCGGAGCGGGCGATGTCATCCATGTCGCTGACCACTTGATGGATCACCTGTCCGCCGTTCTTGGCCAATGACTCGGCCTGATTCGCCATGCTCAGGGCCCGCTCGGCGTGGCGGGTGATTTCCTCGATGCTGGCGGTCATCTGGCTCGCTGCAGCGGCCATGGTGCCGGCAGCGGTGCTTTGTTGCTGGCTGCTATCGGCCACCCGATGGCAGCCGTGGCTCAGTTGTTCGCTCATGCCACTGACGCCGTGGGCATTGCGCCGCACCACGTCGATCATGTCCCGCAGGTCTCGCTGCATGGTCGCCAGGGTGCGGATCAACGTGCTGGCTTCGTCTTTGCCGGAAGGCTCGGCGATCGGCTCGCCGAGGTTGCCATGGGCAATGCTTTCAGCGATGCGGCTGGCGGTTTTCAGCGGGCCGGTGATGCTCAGGATCACCCAGCGCCCCTGAACCAACAGCAGCAACAGGCTGGCGATCAGCACGATGCCGAGGGCGATGTTGGCGTTGCGGATCGCCGTTTCGGTGCCCTGGCTGGTCTGCCGGGTGTTGGTTTCGATCAGCTCACTCAGAGACGCCATCTGCTCTTCGAGCTGGCTGAACGCAGCGCTGAAGGTGCCGATTTCCTGTTGCGCCGTGTCGGGATTGTCCAGCGCCAGCCCGACAATCCGCTCGCCCGCGTTGATGTAAGTGTCGAGGCTTGGCTTGATCTGCTCCAGCGCGGCCCGGATCGTGGCGTCGAGCGGCAGTTTCAGATTTTCGCCCAGCACCTCGCGAAAATGCCCGGCGTGTTCCTCGACCGAACTGCGCACTTCGTCCGCCGTGCCGGTGCTTTTGCCCAGCCCCACCAGCATGGCCGAGTAGACATCGGCGCGCAGGGCGTCGTGCATCATGTCGGCTTCCATGTGATTGCGCAGTGCGCTCATGCTCACCGCATTGGCACTGACTGCCGAAGCCATGCGCTGGTTTCCGACATAACTGACCAGGCTCACGATCAACGCCGTCAGCAGGCTGGTCGCAATCAGCAGCACCAAACGCAGTTTGATCGACACGTGATTTCCTCCCTGGTCGCGCCGCACAGCGCTTTCAACGCTTCAGTTAAGCCTATTTCCGCGAACCCGCCGGGTTAGAGCGTCTCAAGGTATGTCGTCACATCCGGTAAAGAAGAATACTGTGCGGCAGTTATCGGTTTGCAGCCCCGAGAACTTGTTCCGGCGCATGGAACTCCCGAGCCACGCCGCACCTCTCACATTATGTGGTACTTCCTTTTCGCTTTACGCTGCTGGAGGAACACCGTCATGCGTCGTTTATTACTCGTTTCGTCTCTTGTGCTCTGCCTGCCTTTTGGCTCGGCCTTCGCTCGCGTGGATGCGGGGGATGTCGCCACTTCGGCCGGTGTTTCCGCGTCGCTGTATTCCACCTTCAAGGATCACAAAATGGTGATTCCGGCCCGTGACGACCTGTCCGCATTCGTCGCCAGCGGCGGTGCCATCCGTGGCGCGTATCTGGAATCGGCGCTGCAACAGGTTCGTCAGGAAAACCCGGGCTTGAACGCCAGCGATGAAGAGCTGGCCAATGCGATCCTGGTCCACTACGAAGGCCTGTCGCAGTAACAGCCGCACGCTCGACGACGGTGGCTGACGGATTTGCCACCTCTGCGTTCTGCCGATGGACGGCAGCCGGGCGACCATGGGCAAAACCGTCGAACGGCCTCTATGATGGAGGCCATGACGATTGCTGCCCCGCTCCGCTCCCCCTGCCCGCCCGGCGCCTGCATCTGCGGGCGCGATCCGTTGCTGGAAATGCCCGGTGCGGATTTGCGCATTCTCTTGCTCACGCGGCAGGAGGAAAAGCGCCTGCTCGAACGCCTGGAAAACCTGCAAAGCCTGGCTGACCTCGAACGCCTGCAACAGCGGATGTTCGAACAGTTGGGGATTCGCATGGCCATCGCCCCGGGCTTCAACGAAGTGCGGACCATGCGCGGCATCGCCATCGAAATCGATGAGCTGCCGGGGATGTGCCGCAAGACCCGTCAGGCGATCCCGGCCGCCATTCGCCGCGGGCTGGAGAAACACCCCGAGATCGCCTTCGAACTGCTCAACGCCCACGACTTGCTGCGCGACGCCTGATCACATTTTCAGGCCGACCCGTTTGCGCATCTCGGCGGTAATGCTCTGGCGGGTTTTCTTCATGTCCGCCCAGGGTTCATCGCCGACGTCCGCCAGCCGTTCGTGGACGTTATGAATATTCCACTGATTGCCGCCCTTGATCGCCTTCACTTCATCGACAAACAACGGCACCGACACCGGCAGCCCTTCGCGGGTCCGCGCGGCGTAAGCACAAATCGTGGTGGCGCCGAGCCCGTTGCGCAGGTAATCGATGAAGATCCGCCCCACGCGGTTCTTCGGTCCGGACACCGCCGAAAACCGCTCCGGCAATTGTTTGGCCATGTGACTGACGATCGCATGGCTGAAATCCTTGACCTCGTCCCAACCGTGCTTGCGAATCAGCGGCACCACCAGATGAATGCCCTTGCCACCGCTGGTCTTGAGGAATGCCCGCAAACCCAGTTCATCCAGCACGGTCAGGGTCAGGGCGGTGGCTTCGACCATGCTTTTCCAGGGCAACGCCGGATCCGGGTCGAGGTCGAGAACGAAGCGGTCGGGTTTTTCCAGATCCACCGTGGTGGCGTTCCAGGTGTGCAGTTCGACGGTACTCATCTGCACCGCACCGATCAGCGCTTCGGCGTTGTTGATCAGCATCATCGGTTGGCCGGTCAGTTCCTTGTCCAGCGTGCGGATGCCGGGGATCGCCAGGTGTTCGGCGTTCTTCTGGAAGAACAGTTCGCCAGCGATGCCGTCCGGGGCCCGCACCAGCGCCACGGGCCGATCCTTGAGCTGCGGCAGGATCCACTCGGAGACGCTGGCGTAATACTCGGCCAGTTGCATCTTGGTGGTGCCGCTGCTGGCGTCGATCACGCGGTCGGGGTGGGTGATGCGCACCTTGCCGTCGGCCAGGCCGGCTTGGGACGGCGAGGTAGATTGAGCCTTTGAGGTCTTCATGGGTTTGGCGCGCTCCTCGGTGATGTCCTTGGCCGGTTTGTCATCACGCAGACCATGGAACACGGCATGGCGCACCGAACCCTCGCGGGTCATTTCGGCAAACGCCACCTCGGCCAGCAAACTCGGTTTAAGCCAGTGCACCCCCTTGGCCTCGAAACCACTGGGCGGGTTGGCCAGCGCAGACTTTTTCGCCCGCAACGGTTTGAGCCGGGCTAGCACTGTTTTCAGGGTGGCCTCGTTGAAGCCGGTGCCGACCTTGCCGGCATATCGCAATTCACCGCTGTCGCGATCGTGCAGACCCAGCAACAAAGCACCAAAGGCACTGCGCGAACCCTTCGGATCGGTGTAACCGACGATCACGAATTCCTGGCGATGTTTGCACTTGAGTTTGATCCAGTCGCTGCTGCGCCGTGACACATAGGGCGAGCCGAGACGTTTGCCGATCAAGCCTTCCATTTGCATCTGGCAGGCGCTGTTGAGCAAGGCCTCCGGGGTTTCGTCAAACGCTTCAGAGAAACGCAGCAACGGACTCTTGTGCGCCTTCAATATCGTGGCCAGCGCCGCGCGCCGTTCTTCCACCGGGACTTCGCGCAGGTCGACACCGTTGAGGTATGGCAGGTCGAACAGGTAGTAAAGGATGTCGCTGCTGCGACTGTCGTCGAAGGCGTTCTGCAGCGCCTGAAAGTCCGGAATGCCGTTTTCGTCGGCAACCACCACTTCACCGTCAAGCCACGCCGACTCCAGCCCCAGCGCTGCAAGTGCCTGGGCCTGCTCCGGCAGTTTGTGCGTCCAGTCATGGCCGTTACGGGTGAATAACTGCACGTCGTCATGATCGATGCGCGCCATGATCCGGTAGCCATCGAATTTGATTTCGTAGCTCCAGTCACCGGCCGGAGCGCTGTCTACCAGCGTCGCCAATTGCGGTTTCAGCTGTGCGGGGATTCGCGCCTTGTGCGCACCGACAAGCTTGCCCGAGGCGGGTTTGCGCGCGGGCTGTTTCAGTGGTTTGACTTGCCTGGCGTCGAGCTTCGGTTTGTCGACGAGGGTGCGTTCGCTGAGCACGCTGTCCGGCTCGGCGACCAGCACGTCGTAATCGCTTTGCGGCCGGGCGGCGCTGTCCTGGTGCTTGATCAGAAACCATTGTTCCTGCTTGCCCGGCATGTGGGTGCGCACCAGATTCCACACCCCGCCGAGCTTCTCGCCCTGCAACTCGAACTTGAGCTTGCCCTTGGTGTAGGCCTTCTGCGGATCCTCCAGCGGAATCCACACGCCGCGATCCCAGACGATCACATCTCCTGCGCCGTAATGCCCCTCGGGTATGTGGCCTTCGAAGGTGGCGTAATCCAGCGGGTGATCCTCGACATGTACTGCCAGGCGCTTGACCTTGGGATCCAGCGACGGCCCCTTGGGTACCGCCCAGCTTTTGAGCGCGCCGTCCAGTTCCAGGCGAAAGTCGTAATGCAGGTGCGAGGCGTCATGCTTCTGAATGCAGAACTGCAGCGCGTGATCGGCGCCAGTCTTTTTGCTTCGGCGCTTGACCGCTGCCGGTTCCGAGGTCGCCGAGAAGTCGCGCATGCGGTTGTAGTCGTCGAGGTTCCTGTTCATGGCGGCTCCGGCTGCAGTCTGGTGCTGTTATGCAGAAGAGCGACGCCTGACCGGAAAAATTCAATCGACGTAAAAAAGCCCCGGACGGATGGAAACGTCCGGGGCCCGGGTGTTGACGTGTCTCAGGCGGTGCCTTTGGCCTGCTGCTCCAGATGCACCTGCAACTCGGGATCGATCTGCAAGGCCGCCGCCAGTTCATCGAGGTAATTGCGCTCGGCGTCCTGCTGGTCGTCCACCAGCATCACGCTGGCGATATACATTTCGGCGGCCACGGCCGGATCGTTGTTCGCCGCCTGCGCGACTTCCCGGGCATCGAGGGGTTTGGCGACTTCAGCGTCCAGCCATTGCTGCAGGTTGGGGTCGTCGGTGTGGCGGCCGATTTCGCTGCTGATCAACTGCTTCTCCGAGTCGTCGATCCGCCCGTCGGCCTTGGCCGCCGCAATCAGTGCGCGCAATACCGCGTGGCTGTGCTCCTCGACTTGCGGGCCGGCCAGCAGGTCCGCGGTCTGCGGTGTCTGCTGCGGCGCGGCCGACGCCTGACTGCGTTGCCAGGCCTGATAGGCCTGGAACGCCATCATGCCCAGCGAGGCCAGGGCTGCGTAGTTGGTACCGCCGGAGCGATTTTGCGTACCACCGCCAAGCGCCCCGCCCCCCAAGCCGCCACCGCCGAGCAATCCTCCGAGCAGGCCACCCAGTCCGCCGGCAGGCGCACCGCCGCCGCTGGTGCCACCGCCACCGAGCAGGCCACCCAGCAAACCACCGAGCCCGCCCAGGCCATCGCCGGCCGAGGCGCCACTTTGTTGTCCCGTCGAGGCCTGGCCTCGCAGCAGTTGTTCGAGCAGATCACTGGTGTTCATGACGTCATCCTCAGGCAAAAGCGTAACGGCGTCAGGCAACGATAGACCTGCGCACGGGTTGTGCCAGCACCGTTTGGCTGACGCTGCTGCGGGGAAGCGATTTCGGCGTCGAAAAATTTTCCCGGCCAGCTAAGATTCATGAAGGATGAACCTTATCCCGGCCCGACCGGTCGATAGCTGCAAACCCGACCCGGTTGGCCGCCACCCTTGTTGCTCAAGTGTGATTCCCGGCTTGCTTCACTTTCTGGAGAACGCCCCTGTGATATCGACCGTCCACATTGCCAGGCTCAAGGCCTGGGGCGCCCATGGTTTCACCGCGACCGGCGTGGTCACCGCCTTCCTCGCCACCCTCGCCCTGCTGGAAAACCAGCCGACCCACTGCCTGATGTGGCTGGGCGTGGCGCTGATCGTCGACGGCCTCGACGGAGCGCTGGCGCGCAAGGTCAACGTGCAGTCGGTGCTGCCGAGTTTCGACGGATCGATCCTCGATCTGGTGATCGATTACCTGACCTACGTGTTCATTCCGGCGCTGTTCATCTATCGCTACATTCCCCTGCCCGACTACACCCTGCTGCTGACCGTGTCGCTGATTCTGGTGTCGTCGCTGTTCTGCTTCTGCAACGTCAACATGAAGAGCAAGGACAACTACTTCGTCGGTTTCCCCGCCGCGTGGAACGTGGTCGCGCTGTGCCTGTACATCATCGCTCCGGGGCCGTGGATCACCTTCCTGACCGTGATCGGTCTGGCGCTGCTGACCATCACCCGGATGAAATTCCTGCACCCGTTCCGCGTGCGCCGCTTCATGCCGATCAACATCGCGGTGACGGCGATATGGCTGTTGTGCAGCCTGTCGCTGGTGCTCAACCACCCGGTCATCAACCCGCTGGTGATGGGTTTGTGGTTGCTGGCGTCGGCGTATTTCCTCGGCATCTGCATCTGGCGCACGGCGCTGGAGTGGTTTGATGCTTCGCACTTGAAATAGAAACCCCGTGGGAGCGAGCAAACTCGCTCCCACATGGATTTGCGCTCAACGCTTGGTTATGACCACCTCCAGATACTCACTGGGCACCACCATCGACTCCGGCCCCGCCCGGTTCAGCCCGTCAATCAGTTGCGTCAGATCCCCTTCCAGTGCCTGCCCGCTCTCTGGCGGCAGCGCCGCGAACGCCTTGTGCACCGGCCCGTACCAGTGGCGGAAGATGTCGATGAAGTGTGCCGCCGAGCGATAACGGAAATTGAAGTGGCGGCGAGTCACTTGCATCAGGAACCGGCGTTCATCGAAGTGCGAATGCAGCCAGGCTTCCGCGCCCCAGTTCGACGGCGGTTGCGCGCCGGCCGGGGGTGGCAGATGACGGCCAAGGGTCTTGAACATCTGGCCGACGAAGCCTTCCGGCGTCCAGTTGGCCAGGCCGATCCGCCCGCCACGGCGACAGACCCGGGCCAGTTCCTGCGCAGCCTTGGCCTGATCCGGGGCGAACATCACCCCGAAGGTCGACAGCACTGCATCAAAACTGGCGTCGGCAAACGGCAGCGCTTCGGCATCGGCCACTTGAAAAGTCACGTCCAGATGTTCGGCCCGCGCCCGATCCTGGCCGCGCTCAAGCAACGCCGCGACATAATCGGTGGACAACACCCGACAGCCCCGACGCGCCGCCGCCAGCGTGGCATTGCCATTGCCGGCGGCAACATCCAGCACTTCTTCGTCGCAGCGCAAATCGCAGGCTTCGGCGAGGTTTTCACCGACGATCTGCAAGGTGGTACCGATCACGGCATAGTCGCCGCTGGCCCACGCGACTTTCTGGCGTTCCTTGAGGGCATTGAGATCGATGGGGGTGCTCATCAACAGGTGCTCCAAGACAGGCTTGATCAGGCGTCACTCGGCGGTGGTCGGGTCGATGACACTCATCACCCGGGACACGCTGTTGGCCGGAAATCCGCCCAGCCGCGCATGCTCGCGCACCAGCTCCTCATCAGGGGCGATGTACACACAGTAGATCTTGTCGGCGGTGACGTAACTCTGCAGCCACTGCACCTGCGGCCCGAGTTCACGCAACACCTGACAGGACGTTTGCGATACCGCCTTGAGTTCTTGCTCCGACAGGTTTCCGGCCCCTGGAATCTCGCGTTCAATCACGAATTTCGGCATGGCAACCTCGCTTTCTTTTTATCAGTGACAGGGCGGATACAACCCTGCTCTTTCACTATCGTCCCGAGACTGTGCGGCGTCCTTGCCAATCGTCTGGAGAGCCCCGTAAACCGGGACTTCGCCGATGAGTGGCGGGATTTTGTAAAGCGCTCGAAACAGATTCCGTGCAAACGAAAACGACCCGGAGCATTCACCTCCGGGCCGTCGTCGATCAGGCTCATGCGGAAGGCGCTTTCGCCTCCTTGAGCAACTGCTGAATCATCTGCTCCTGAGCTTCATAGCGGCCCTCACCAAAGTGGGTGTAACGCACCTGCCCCTTGGCATCGATCAGGTAGTGCGCCGGCCAGTACTGGTTGTCGAAGTTGCGCCAGATCGCGTAGTTGTTGTCGATGGCCACCGGGTAGGTGATGCCGAGTTTCTTCACCTGATCCTTGACGTTGTCGATGATCCGCTCATAACCGTATTCCGGGGTGTGCACGCCGATCACCACCAGGCCGTCCTTGCCGTACTTTTTCTCCCATTCCTTCACGTATGGCAGGGTGTGCTGGCAGTTGATGCAGTCGTAGGTCCAGAAGTCCACCAGCACCACTTTGCCGCGCAGGGATTCGGCGCTCAGTTCCGGTGAGTTCAGCCATTGCACCGCGCCGGCCAGCGACGGCATCGCGCCTTTACTCTGCTCGTCCGAAGTTGAATCCGCCCGCACTTTGCTGATGAAGTAGTCGATCACTTTCGGCGCGTTTTCCAACACGTTTTTCTCGACACTGGCGACGCCCTCGGACGATGTACCGGCCAGCAGGGTTCGATCGGCACCGGTGGAAATCACCACCGCCGCCGCCAGCACGGCGACACCCGCGCCACGACGGAACCAGCCCGTGAACGGGATCGACGGTTTCAGCCGGTTGACCAGGCCGCGACCGGCGAAAATCAGCGTCCCCAGCGACAGCGCACTGCCCGCACCGTAGGCCAGCAGCAACAGACTGGTCTGAGCGCTGGCGCCTTGCAGCATGGCGCCGGTGAGGATCACGCCGAGGATCGGGCCGGCGCACGGCGCCCACAACAGACCGGTGGCCACGCCGATCATCACCGAACCCATGGGGCCAGCCTTCTTGCGAGTGTCCGGATCCAGGCGATTACCCAACAGCACGAACGGCCGCGCCAGCCAGTCCCCGATGCGTGCGGAAATCAGCGACAGCGCAAACAGCACCATCACGATCAGCGCGATGTGTCGGCCGGTGTTGTTGGCCTGGATCACCCACTCGCTGCTGACCACTGCGAGGCTGGAGATCAGGGCGAAAGTCAGGGCCATGCCGCCGAGGGTCAGCAGAATCGAAGAGCGCGTGCGGTCGGCACCGGCAAACAGAAACGGCACCACCGGCAGGATGCAGGGGCTGAGGACAGTCAACAGACCGCCCAGGAAAGCGATAAGGAACATGAGGTTCACCTCTTGAAGGATGGGCGGTCTGCCGATAAAAGAGGTGTCTGCCGTTCACCGGCAGACACGCACGGGGACTCAGGCGTTCTGGCTGTCCAGCCATTGGCTTTGCGGTGTGCGGCTGGCGCCGTTTTCGGCGACCATCTGCCCTTGCGGCGTATGGCTGGAGCCGTCTGCCGCGACCATCTGCCCCTGCGGCGTGTGGCTGGCGCCGTCGGCGGCGATCAAGGCATCGCTGCCCTGCTTGGCTACCGGGCTCAGCTGGAAGCAGGTGCTGCCGGCGCAGCTGCTCTGCTCCACGGCGCTGTTGGCGTGAGCCGCGACACCGGCAAAAGAGAAGGCAATGGCGGTCAAGAAACGCGATACGTTGTTCATGGCAATCTTCCTTTCAGTCAGTGGGTGGCGGATCAGTTCTGGTTGTCGCAGCCGTCGGCGAATTTGCTGTAGTCGAGCACGCGGGTCTGACCGGCCGAATCGAGGTAGGTCATGCGGGCGTCGACGATGCCGCAGGTCATCGATTTGTCTTCTTTCATCGAGATCACTTTCTGGATATCCAGATGGGTGCCGTAGGTGTAGGTTTGCGGGGCAACGGCTTCGGCGCGGGCCGACAGGGTGCAGATGTTCAGGGCAGCGAACAGGCAAGCGGCGATTACGGATTTGTTGGTCATGGCGTTTTCCTCAGGGCTTCAATGGGTAGATCGGTTGATTGAGCCGAGGCGCTGTGGTGTGCCTCGATGGAGCTCATTTAAAGCTCGCGAGGTATCCCGTCTGTGTCGGAAAACGGCCGGTATAAATCGCTACGTATCTCGCCCGCCGGGGGATACACAGCGATACAAAACCCTGAAAAAATCCTGATTTTGCGTCCACATGTATCCGTCGTTGCGGCAGATACACTGCAATACAAAGGCAGGCAGGCGAGCCCGCGCGGGCTCTATAGACTGCGAGACATTCCCCCACTTGATAGAGGTTTGGCTCCATGGATCATGTCGATCACATTCTCATCGTCGATGACGACCGCGAGATTCGCGAACTGGTTGGCAATTACCTGAAAAAGAACGGCCTGCGCACCACAGTGGTCGCCGATGGCCGGCAGATGCGCAGTTTTCTGGAAGCCAACACCGTCGACCTGATCGTGCTCGACATCATGATGCCCGGCGATGACGGCCTGCTGCTGTGCCGCGAACTGCGCGCCGGCAAACACAAGGCCACGCCGGTCTTGATGCTGACCGCGCGCAACGATGAGACCGACCGCATCATCGGCCTGGAAATGGGCGCCGACGACTACCTGACCAAACCCTTTGCCGCCCGCGAGCTGCTGGCGCGAATCAACGCCGTGCTGCGCCGCACGCGCATGCTGCCGCCCAATCTGGTGGTCACCGAAAGCGGTCGCTTGCTGGCCTTCGGTCGCTGGCAGCTCGACACCTCGGCCCGGCATCTGCTGGACACCGACGGCACCATGGTTGCCTTGAGCGGCGCGGAGTACCGCTTGCTGCGCGTGTTCCTCGATCATCCGCAGCGGGTGCTGAGCCGCGATCAACTGCTCAACCTGACCCAGGGCCGTGACGCCGATTTGTTCGACCGCTCCATCGACCTGCTGGTCAGTCGTCTGCGCCAGCGTCTGCTCGACGACGCCCGCGAGCCGGCCTACATCAAGACCGTGCGCAGCGAGGGTTATGTGTTCTCGCTGCCGGTGGAAATCCTCGGAGCCCCGGCATGAAGGTTGCGCTGCACTGGCCGCGCACCCTCGCCTCGCGGTTGTCGCTGATTTTTCTGATCGGCCTGATCCTGGCTCAAGCCCTGTCGTTCGGCGCGCAGTATTACGAGCGCTACGAAAGCGCGAAGAACACCATGCTCGGCAACCTGGAAACCGACGTCTCGACCTCGATCGCGATCCTCGACCGACTGCCGGCCGACGAGCGTCCGATGTGGCTCGAACGTCTGGCCCGGCCCAACTACGGCTACCTGCTCAGCGAGGGCGAGCCGGGTACACCGATCGGCGCAGGCGAAGTACCGATCGCGGTCACCTCGATCACTGACGCCATCGGCGAAGCCTATCCACTGACTTTCACCGACATTCCGGGGCCGAAAAAGCACTTTCAGGGCCACTTGCGCCTGAGCGACGGCAGCCCGGTGACCATCGACGTGCGACCTTCAATGGTGCCGCTGTCGCCATGGCTTCCGGTGGTGCTGCTCGGGCAACTGGCGCTGATGATTGCCTGCACCTGGCTGGCGGTGCGCATCGCCATCCGTCCCCTTACCCGTCTGGCCAATGCGGTGGAAACCCTTGATCCCAACGCCCATCCGATCAATCTGGATGAACAGGGCCCGAACGAAGTGGCCTACGCCGCCCGTGCGTTCAACACCATGCAGGCGCGGATCGCCGCATACCTGAAAGAACGCATGCAATTGCTGGCCGCGATTTCCCACGATCTGCAAACACCGATCACCCGGATGAAACTGCGGGCGGAGTTCATGGACGATTCGGCGGAAAAGGACAAACTGTGGAACGACCTCGGCGAGATGGAGCATCTGGTGCGTGAAGGCGTGGCTTATGCCCGCAGCATCCACGGCTCGACCGAAGAAAGCCGGCGCACCAACCTCGATTCGTTCCTCGACAGCCTGGTGTTCGACTACCAGGACATGGGCAAGGAGGTGCAGTTGAGCGGCAAGAGCGAAGCGGTGATCGACACCCGCCCCCACGCCCTGCGCCGGGTGCTGGTCAACCTGACCGACAACGCGTTGAAGTTTGCCGGCGCTGCCGAGCTGTTGATTCAACGGGACAAGACCGGCCTGTCGATCAAGGTGATGGATCGCGGACCGGGCATCGCCGAAGAGGAACTGGCTCAGGTGATGGAGCCGTTCTATCGCGTGGAAAACTCGCGCAACCGCAGCACCGGCGGCACCGGCCTGGGTCTGGCGATTGCCCAGCAACTGGCGATGGCGCTGGGTGGTTCGCTGAATCTGAGCAACCGTGAAGGTGGCGGATTGTGCGCTGAACTCAAGTTGCCGCTTCAGGCCTGAGACAAACAAAAAGCCCCGGGGAACCATCGTGCTCCCCGGGGCTTTTTGTTGGTGCGATCAATTGATTCCGATCACACCGTCCTCATGCATCTGCTGCAACAACGCCAGCCCGCTGTCCATGAACGACGCAGTTCCCGGCAAACCCGCCTCCATCGCCAGTCCCTCCAGTTGCTCACGACCGCTCAGCAACGGAAACTCTCCAACCCGCTGCAGCAACCGCCACGCCAACGGGCTCAGCTCGGAAAACTTCACACTGAAATCCACCGCGCGCCGCACCAGCAACAACGTTGGCTGGGCCGGTGGCACAGACGGCTGATATTCAGGGCTGAGGATCAGCACCGGCCACGCGTACGCCAATGGCCAGGCCAGCGCCGAAATCTGCAATGGCCGCTCCAGCAGCGACGCGGGATCACTTGTCGGTAGCGGCTCGGCATCGGACTGCTGCAACACCATCTCCACCCACTCGTAATGCGCCAGCTCCACCAGAAACGCCGGCCACTCTCCCGTGCTCAACACGGCGGGTTCCGAGGCGAGGTAACCGACGAACTCTTCGGCGATCTCACCGAATTTCGGCGTCTGTGCCCGGTAGTCCCGCAGGAAGCCGCGAATCAGGGCGCGCCAGCGCTCCTGGCCGATGATCCGGATAAGCACCGGAAACGTTCCGCCCAACAGTTGCGAGACATTGTTGAACACCAGATCGCGATAGACGTTGACCCGTGCCGCGTCCATCTCGGTCGGTGGCGTCTGGTTCTCGGGGTCGCGCAGGTAGCGCGTCAGGGCCCGTTGTTGCTGCTCAAGATTATCCACGCTGGCCTCCCTGATTCTGCAAGCGTCGAATGGTCTGCAACTCGGCCACCAGTTCGGCGAAGGCCGGGAAGTTGAAGTCGCGTTCGAGCAAGGTCGGCTGTGCGCCAAAGCGTGCGTAGGCATCAGCCAGCAGCGACCAGACCACCGGTTTCACCGAGGCACCGTGGGTGTCGATCTTCAGCGTGTCGGACTCGTCGAAATGCCCGGCCACGTGCATCCCGACCACCCGGCCCGACTCGATCCCGGCCAGAAACGCCTGCGGGTCGAAGCCGTGGTTGATCGAGTTGACGTAGACGTTGTTGACGTCCAGCAGCAGGTCGCAATCGGCCTCGCGCAGCACGGCATTGGTGAAGGTCACCTCGTCCATGTCCTGCCGGGGAGCGGCGTAATAGGAAACGTTTTCCACTGCCAGGCGCCGGCCAAGGATGTCCTGGGCCTGACGGATCCGCGCGGCGACGTGGTGCACCGCCTCTTCGGTGAACGGCAGCGGCAGCAGGTCATAGAGGTGACCGTCATCGCTGCAATAACTCAAGTGCTCGCTGTAAAGCGGCACGTTGTAATGATCGAGAAACACCCGGACTTCCTGGAGAAATTCGACATCCAGCGGCGCCGATCCGCCAAGCGACAACGACAGGCCGTGGCAGGACAACGGATAGCGCTCGGCCAGTTCGCGCAGCGCGGCACCGTGGGCACCGCCGACACCGATCCAGTTTTCCGGGGCGACTTCGAGAAAGTCGAAATCGCCGGTGCGGGCGGCTTGAAGATCTTTCATCAGGCCGCGACGCAGGCCGAGCCCGACGCTGGCCTGTAAGGTGGGGTGGGGAATCTGCATGGGCAAGATCTCTGCAAAGGAGCCGCCGACAGTGGCGACCGAGAGGCCCAGTTAAACCGGCGGGTGTATCGCTGCTGTGTGGGCAATGTGCGGGAAGTGGCGGGTTTTGTATCGGCGACGAGCCTGTACACAATGGGATACAGACCCGCTGCCCTCTTCCTGAACGGCATGCCGACTACCAAACAGGCGACGTTCAAAGCCCGCCCCGGTTCCTGACAGGCCGAAGAGCTCAGAGCTTCCGGATGACACCTACACATGCCGACGAAAGAGCCTACCTCCGCAAGAGAATCAGCTGATTGAATTATTATTTTTGACAGATTAAAGAAACCAAAAAAAACCGTACCAGCCGAAACTGACACGGGTTTTTCCCCACATCAACGACCGCTACTTCAGGTCGTCAAAGTGATCTCGCAGGAACTCGTAAAAGCGAAACGCTTTCAACAATCTCCATACGAGGCTCAACGTACGCAACAAAAGTTTCATACGTTTTGGCCTCCAAGGTTGGGGGCCAAACCTCCAGCGCACTTACCGGACCACGCGTGCCTTTGGAAGAACACGCCAGTACTTCCGGTGAGGCGGCCGGTTGAAATCCCTCCGAACCATCATTCCGGCACGGATGCAAAACCGTGTCAGAGGGCGTAAAACCGTTAGGCCACCAGCCGAACCCTACCGCTGCACCAGGGTGTGAGCGCGAGCATGTTACCTGTAATCGCAGGTCGTAAGTTTCGGCCCAGTGATTCTCAAATGAAAAAAGCGCATCTTTTGTAAAGCGTTATTTCTGTCAGCATTACTCTCCGACATCAGGTACTGAAATCACTGCCGAGTGATCTCTAATACACCTACTCATGGCGGGTAAAAATTACATTGCAAGGATAGGAAAAGCTCAATAACATGCCCCCACGCCAGTGCTTCCGGTGAGACGCACTAAGCCTCAGCCGCAATCTGAGGCTTGCTAAAAAACCGCCCGCAAGGCGGTTTTTTTTCGCCCGTCGTTTGCTTCTGGCGGGCATGGGTCAGTGCTCTGTCTTGGCTCAAAAAGCAAAATCGCCCTAAGTCGCATCGTCTCGCACAGGACAGGAACCGTCGGCGGAAAATTCGGGAGCCCACGCTAAAGTGGGAGAGCGCACCGTCGCGATATACCGCGATACAAGCCTCGAAATCCACGCAACCCGCTCCCGCCGGCACCAACACCGACTAGACTCAAACATTACCCAGTCGAGGGGGACGCAGGACAGCAGTGTCGCCCTGCCCGTTTCCACGACCACCGCCCGGTGGTGAATGCCTCGACCCCCATCACCACCGGACTGTGATCCTTGACAGGAGCACATGACATGGACGAGGCCAGACTCAACGAGTTCATGGGCAAACTGGTCAACGACATGGGCGGCGCGGCGATGCTGGCCAATGTCATCGTCGGCGAAGAACTTGGCTTGTATAAAGCCATGGCCGATAGCCAGCCGATCGCCCCGGAAACCCTCGCCGAAAAAACCGCCTGCAATACCCGACTGGTCCGCGAATGGCTCAGCGCCCATGCGGCGTCCGGCTACATGGAACACCTGGACGGCAAATTCCGCCTGCCGGAAGAACAGGCCATGGCCCTGGCCAAGGAAGATTCGCCGGTCTATGTCGCCGGCGGCCTCGGCGTGGTGGCGTCGTTTTTCCACGACAAGGACAAGCTGGTCAAAGCCATGCGCGGCAACGGCGCCCTGCCCTGGGGCGATCACCATCCGTGTATGTTCACCGGCACCGAGCGGTTCTTCCGCCCCGGCTACAAAGGACATCTGATCGCCGAATGGCTACCGGCGCTGGACGGCGTGGTGGCCAAACTCGAAGACGGCGCCAAGGTCGCCGACGTCGGCTGTGGTCATGGTGCCTCCACGGTGATCATGGCCCAGGCTTATCCCAACTCGCGTTTCGTCGGATTCGACTATCACGCGCCCTCGGTGAGTGTCGCTACCCAGCGAGCCGAAGAAGGCGGAGTGAGCAGCCGGGCGCGGTTTTTCCAGGGCACGGCGAAAAGCTTTCCCGGCGATGACTACGACCTGATCTGCTACTTCGACTGCCTGCACGACATGGGCGACCCGGTCGGCGCGGCGCGGCATGCCTACGATTGCCTGAAGGACGACGGCACGGTGCTGTTGGTCGAACCCTTTGCCAACGACACGCTGGACGACAACATCAACCCGGTCGGACGACTTTTCTATGCAGCATCGACGTTCATCTGCACGCCGAACTCGCTGTCTCAGGAGGTGGGACTCGGGCTCGGTGCGCAAGCCGGCGAGATGCGTTTGCGCAAGGTTTTCAACGAGGCCGGATTCAAGCATTTCCGGCGGGCGACGCAGACGCCGTTCAACCTGATTCTGGAAGCACGCAAGTAAAGGTCGATACCGGGCGCCTCCATAAGAGGCGCCCGGCAGTGCTAACCTGCAAGGCACTCACAGCCTGCGGAGCGCTGACCATGCTCGACCGCCCTCTTCACGAACATCTCGATTACCTGCAACAGGCCATGGCCGACGGCGATTTCGTGGTGCTGACCGGCGCCGGCATCAGCACACCATCGGGCATCCCCGATTACCGCGACACCAACGGCGTGCGCCGTGGCCGGCAGCCGATGATGTATCAGGAATTTCTGTCGGCGCCCGAGTCACGCCGTCGCTACTGGGCCCGGGCGATGCTCGGCTGGCCACGTGTACGTCAGGCGCAGCCGAATGCAGCTCACGAGGCACTGGCCAGCCTGCAAAGCCACGGCCGGATCAGCGGATTGATCACCCAGAATGTCGACACCTTGCACGATCAGGCTGGCAGTCACGATGTCATCGAACTGCACGGCAGCCTGCATCGGGTGTTGTGTCTGGATTGCGGCCGACGAAGCGAGCGGGATTCGATTCAGCAATTGATGGAGACGCAGAACCCGTATCTGGCAGGTGTCGATGCGGTGCAGGCGCCGGACGGCGATACCCTGCTCGACCCGGCTTTTGAAGCACGATTTCAGGTGCCGCATTGCCCGCATTGCGAAGGCGAACGGATGAAGCCGGACGTAGTGTTTTTTGGCGAGAACGTGGCGCAACCGACGGCGGCCCGGGCCATGGCTGCGGCGGAGAATGCCGCCGGGATGCTGGTGGTCGGTTCGTCGTTGATGGCGTATTCGGCGTTCCGCCTGTGCCGGGTGATTGCGGATCGAGGCAAGCCGCTGATTGCGATCAATCTGGGGAAGACCCGGGCGGATGAGTTGCTGGATTTGAAGATCGAGGCGTCTTGCGAACAGCTGTTGCCGCTACTGACACAACGCCTCAATGCTCAGCCTTAAGGATGTCGAACAACGCCTGCGCCGCCGCCGACAATTCATTCCCGGAATCAGTCAACACGCCAATCGCCCGCTCCACCACCGGCTCATGCAACGTCAGACACCGCGCCCCCAGTTCGCGCATCTGCTCGGCACACAACGCCGGCACCGCACTGACCCCCAGCCCGCTGGCAACCATCCGCCCGACCGTCGCCAGTTGATGGCTTTCAAATTCCACCGGCAATTTCATGCCCCGGGCCTGCAGGTGTTCCTCAAGCATCACCCGCACCGTGGACGGGCGTTGCAGGGTGATGAACGGTTCCTGCAGCAAGGTCTGCCAGTCGATGTCGGTGCGCTGGGCCAGCGGCGAATCCTGTGGCACTACCGCGACGAAGCGATCCTTATAAAGAGGTGTGAAGGTCAGCGAAGTGTTCTGCAACGGTTCGAACGCCACGCCGAGTTCGACCTGCCGATCACGGACCATCTCCAGCACCTGCTCGTTGATCACGTCGTTGACCGTCACGTTGACGTTCGGATAACGCGCACGGAAGGTCTTGAGGATCGGTGGCAGCAGGTTGCCGGCAAACGACGGCATCGCCGCCAGCGTCACTCGCCCCCGTTGCAGGCTGAAGCGCTGGCGCATTTCGTCTTCGGCGTTGTCCCAGTCGGCGATCAGGCGCCGGGCCAGTGGCAGCAGGGATTCGCCTTCCGGGGTCAGTGCCACGTTGCGCGTGTTGCGGCTGAACAGGCGGCCGCCCAGTCCCTCTTCCAGCGCCTTGATGGTCAGGCTCAGCGCCGATTGCGACAGGTGCAGGCGCTCGCAGGCCACGGCGAAACTCAGGCTCTGGGCCACGGCGAGGAAGGCGCGGATCTGCTTGATGGTCATGGTCGCGTTGCTCCAGTTGCCAGCTTCAAGCGTTAAGCTGCAAGACAAAGGATGGTTATTTGATGAGCTTTATCAATCAATCAACCTTAAAAATCAACTTAACAAATATATTCACCAGCGAGACACTCCAGTCATTCGGCTAGCCAGCCGCCCGACAAACAATAAAAGAGGTGCATATGGCAGGTTTCGACAAGCGCGTGTATTCCTATGAGGAAGCCATGGCGGGCCTTGAAAACGGCATGACCGTGATCGCCGGCGGCTTCGGCCTGTGCGGCATTCCGGAAAACCTGATCGCCGAGATCAAACGCAAGGGCACCCGCGACCTCACCGTCGTCTCCAACAACTGCGGCGTCGATGGCTTCGGCCTCGGCGTGCTGCTGACCGACCGCCAGATCCGCAAGGTGGTCGCCTCCTACGTCGGCGAAAACAAACTGTTCGAAGAGCAACTGCTCAAGGGCGACATCGAAGTCGTCCTGACCCCCCAAGGCACCCTCGCCGAAAAAATGCGCGCAGGCGGCGCCGGCATCCCGGCCTTCTTCACCGCCACCGGCGTCGGCACCCCGGTTGCCGAAGGCAAGGAAGTGCGTGAATTCCACGGTCGCAAGTACCTGATGGAAGAATCCATCACCGGCGACTTCGCCATCGTCAAAGGCTGGAAAGCCGACCACTTCGGCAACGTCATCTACCGCCACACCGCCCAGAACTTCAACCCGCTGGCCGCCACCGCCGGCAAGATCACCGTGGTCGAAGTGGAAGAAATCGTCGAACCCGGCGAACTGGATCCGTCGCAGATCCACACCCCCGGCATCTACGTCGACCGGGTCATTTGCGGCACGTTCGAAAAACGCATCGAACAACGCACCATCCGCAAATAATCCAGGCTGACGGAGAACAAGAACATGGCACTTACCCGCGAACAAATGGCTCAACGCGTCGCCCGCGAAATGCAGGACGGCTTCTATGTGAACCTCGGCATCGGCATCCCGACCCTGGTCGCCAACTACATCCCCGAAGGCATGGAAGTCATGCTGCAATCAGAAAACGGCCTGCTCGGCATGGGCCCGTTTCCGACTGAAGACACCATCGACGCCGACATGATCAACGCCGGCAAACAAACCGTGACCGCGCGCATCGGCGCTTCGATCTTCAACTCTGCCGAGTCCTTCGCGATGATCCGTGGCGGTCATGTCGACCTGACCGTGCTCGGGGCCTTCGAAGTCGACGTACAGGGCAACATCGCCTCGTGGATGATCCCCGGCAAACTGGTCAAGGGCATGGGCGGCGCGATGGACCTGGTGGCTGGCGCCGACAACATCATCGTCATCATGACCCACGCGTCCAAGGACGGTGAGTCCAAACTGCTGAGCCAGTGCAGCCTGCCGCTGACCGGCGCCGGTTGCATCAAGCGTGTGCTGACTGACCTCGCCTACCTGGAAATCGAAAATGGCGCTTTTGTCCTCAAGGAACGCGCACCTGGCGTCAGCGTCGAGGAAATCGTCGCCAAAACCGCTGGTAAACTGATCGTCCCGGATCACGTACCGGAAATGCAGTTCGCTGCCGAGTGAGGAATTCGAAAATGCAAGACGTCGTCATTGTTGCCGCCACGCGTACCGCGATCGGCAGTTTCCAGGGTTCGCTGGCCACCGTCTCCGCCGTGGATCTGGGCGCAGCGGTCATCCGCCAGTTGCTTGAGCAGACCGGCCTGGACGGTGCTCAGGTCGATGAAGTGATCATGGGCCAGGTGCTGACCGCCGGCGCCGGTCAGAACCCGGCGCGCCAGTCGGCGATCAAGGCCGGCCTGCCCCACGCCGTACCCGCCATGACCCTGAACAAGGTCTGCGGCTCGGGCCTCAAGGCCCTGCACCTCGGCGCCCAGGCGATCCGTTGCGGCGACGCGGACGTGATCATTGCCGGCGGCCAGGAAAACATGAGCCTGACCAACTATGTAATGCCGGGCGCGCGCACCGGTCTGCGCATGGGGCACGCACAAATCGTCGACACCATGATCAGCGATGGCCTGTGGGATGCGTTCAACGATTACCACATGGGTATCACCGCCGAGAACCTGGTCGAGAAGTACGAGATCAGCCGCGAGCAGCAGGACGCCTTCGCTGCCGCGTCGCAACAGAAAGCCGCCGCTGCCATCGAGGCCGGTCGTTTTGTCGATGAAATCACCCCGATCCTGATTCCGCAGCGCAAAGGCGATCCAGTAGCGTTCAAGGTCGACGAGCAGCCGCGCGGCGACACCACCGCCGAATCCCTGGCCAAACTGCGTCCGGCTTTCAAGAAGGACGGCAGCGTCACCGCCGGCAACGCTTCGTCGCTGAACGACGGTGCCGCCGCGGTCATTCTGATGAGCGCGGAAAAAGCCAAGGCCCTGGGCCTGCCGGTACTGGCGAAAATCGCCGCCTACGCCAACGCCGGCGTCGACCCGGCGATCATGGGCATCGGCCCGGTGTCGGCCACTCGCCGCTGCCTGGACAAGGCCGGCTGGAACATCGGCCAACTGGACCTGATCGAAGCCAACGAAGCCTTCGCTGCGCAATCCCTGGCGGTGGCCAAGGATCTGCAATGGGATCTGGACAAGGTCAACGTCAACGGCGGCGCCATCGCCCTCGGTCACCCGATCGGTGCATCGGGCTGCCGCGTGCTGGTGACCCTGCTGCACGAAATGATCAAGCGTGATGCGAAAAAGGGTCTGGCGACCCTGTGCATCGGCGGCGGTCAAGGCGTGGCCCTGGCGCTGGAACGCGTTTAAACGCAAAAGAGGTTCAACAGCGGGCGGCGGATCCACGACATCCACTGCCCGTTGGCAACAAACCCGGTACGACTCACGTCGCACCGGGTATTTTTTTGCCTGAGCGTCAGTCGAACTTCACCAGATTCAGCACCGGCAACGGCCCGCCAGGGAACTGCACCAGTCGCGCACCCACGCTCAACTCGCCCAGGTCGATCCCGAAGAAGCCAAGCTGATCGATCAGCGCGCCGACTTCAGCCTTGGCCTGCGCATCATCTCCGGACAGGAACAGCACACGCTTGCCGCCCTCCGACGCCGGATCCGCTTCCAGCAAACGCGCCAGCAAATGGTTGAACGCCTTGACCACCCGCGCACCCGGCACCCACTCAGCGAACACTTCGCTGGACGGCCGCCCCTGCAGATCCACCGGTTTGAACGACGGCGCTTCAATCGAGTTGTTGGCGTCGATGACGATCCGACCGCCGAAGTCCGGCAGCCCGGCCAGCGCCGTCGGCAGTTTCGACCAGTTGACCGCGACCAGCACGATGTCCTGGGCGGCGGCTTCTTCACGGGTGACGGCGCGGGCGGTCGGGCCGAGTTCTGCGACCAGCTCGGCCAAGGTCTCCGGCCCGCGACTATTGGCGATGACCAACGGGATGCCCTGACGCGACAAGGCTTTGGCAAACGCTGAACCGATGGCGCCAGCGCCGATGATTCCGATAGTGCTCATGGTGTTCTCCAGAAGGTTTGGTAAGACTCGAAACGAATCTTGCGCTTGCCATTCCCACTTGATTAGCCGGTAATGCTTTGAATGATCTTCAAGCATCGCTATCAGGTCGCCCCCCATGGAAACCCTCGCCAATCTCGAATCCTTCGTCCGCAGCGCCGAAACCGGCAGCTTCTCCGCCGCCGCCCGGTTGCTGGCACTGACCCCGGCGGCGGTCAGCCGCAACGTGGCGATTCTTGAACGCAACCTCGGCGTGCGGCTGTTTCAGCGCTCGACCCGCAAGCTGTCGCTGACCGAGGCCGGTGAAGGTTTTCTGGCGAGCATCGGCGGCAACCTCGATGCCTTGCAGGCCGCGATTGCGACGGTGGCGACCGAGCGCGGCGAGCCGGCGGGTGTGCTCAAGATCAGCCTGCCGCCGACGTTCGGCATCGATCACATGCTGCCGCTGCTGCCGGAGTTTCTGGCGCGCTATCCGTTGATCCGCCCGGAATGGCACTTCGAAAATCGTCAGGTGGATTTGATCGCCGAGGGCTATGACGTGGCGATTGGCGGCGGGTTCGAGCTGACGCCGGGCGTGGTTTCCCGGCGACTGGCGTCCGCTGAAATACTGGCAGTGGCCTCACCGGCCTATCTGGCCGGACGCACCCTGCCCCGGCATCCGACAGACCTCGCCGATCATCAGGGCATTGTCATGCGTGGCCTGCGCACAGGACGCATCCGCCAATGGCAAATGCACAACGACGCTGGCGAACAGGCCAGCGCCCTGCTCAATTCGAATATTGTGCTGAACGATCCGATGGCCATGCGCAAGGCTGCGCTGCTGGGCCTCGGCGTGACGATGCTGGTGTTGCCCGATGTCAGCGTGCAGATCGAGCGCGGTGAACTGGTGCGGCTGTTGCCCGACTGGCAGTGCGATGCCGGGGCGATATCGCTGTACTACCCGAGTCGCACATTGATGCCGGCCAAGACCCGGGTGTTCATTGACTTTGTGGTGGATGCCTTCGGCCGTTAGGCGGCCAGTTGCAGAATCAGCCAGGCATTGGCGCCGCTGATCACCACAAACAATCCCCAAGCCAGCACCCGGGTCGGCAACCGGTTCACAAACGGCCCCATCAGTTGTTTGTCGTTGGTCATGCGAATCAGCGGATACAGGGCAAACGGCAATTGCAGGCTCAACACCACCTGGCTCAGCACCAGCAACTTGCCCACCGCGCCGTCGCCCATCAACCACACGCCGATGAACGCCGGGATCAACGCCAGCCCACGGGTGATCAGGCGCCGCTGCCAGCAGGGAATCCGCAGGTTCAGATAGCCTTCCATGATCACCTGCCCGGCGATGGTGCCGGTGAAGGTCGAACTCTGCCCCGACGCCAGCAGCGCCACGCCGAACAGCACACTGGCCAGCGCGCCGCCCACCAGCGGATCGAGCAAGTGGTAGGCGTCCTGGATGTCCACCACGTCGGAATGCCCGGTTTGATGAAAGGCTGCCGCCGCGAGAATCAGGATCGCCGCGTTGACCAGCAACGCCAGTGCCAATGAGCCTATGGTGTCGATGCGCGCCAGATTCACCGCGTCCTGTTTGCTCGCCAGATCCTGGCCGATCAGCCGCGTTTGTACGATCGAGGTGTGCAGGTACAGGTTATGCGGCATCACCGTGGCGCCAAGGATGCCGATGGCCAGATACAGCGGCGCTGCATCACTGATCGCCGACAGCGACGGTTTGAAACCTTGGGCGACGTCCGGCCAGAACGGTTTGATCAGCAATAACTCGACGAAGAAGCACACGCCGATGGTACCCACCAGCACCAGCATGATCGCTTCCAGCCGCCGAAAGCCGCGATTTTGCAAGGCCAGCACCAGCAACGTATCGAATGCGGTCAGGGCGATGCCAAATGTCAGCGAACAGCCCAGCAACAGGTGAAACGCCAGTGCGCAGCCGAGCACTTCCGCAAGGTCGGTGGCAATGATCGAAATTTCCGCCAGCACCCATTGCAACCGTGCCGTCGGGGTGCTGTAGCGTTCGCGGGACAACTGCGCCAGATCGCGCCCGGTAGCAATGCCCAATCGCGAACACAGGCATTGCACGACCATGCCCGCCAGACTCGCCAGCAGCACCACGAACAACAGGCTGTAGCCGAAGCGCGAACCGGCCTCGATGGCGGTGGCCCAGTTGCCCGGGTCCATGTAGCCGATCGACACCAGCAAACCCGGGCCGGCAAAACGCAGCACGCGCTTGAAGAACGAGGCATTCGGATCAACCGGGACACTGCCGGCCACCTCCGGCGGACAGAACGGCGCCGTGGCGATTTTGGGCAAACTGAATTTCACGCACACATCCAGAAACAAGTCGAAAGGCGCAGCTTAGACGTTTCAGTCGGCGTGCCCAATAGCAGACGTGCTGCGCTCAGGGTCTGGCGGTGCCGAGCAATTGCTGGCGCAGTTCGGGATTGCGCGTGCGCGGATCCAGCCAGATGTTGAAAAATGCCCGGGCGAACAACGGGTCGTCGATCTCGTGCTGCAACTGTTGGCCGACAAAGAACCGCGCGCCCTGCCCCGGCAGATACACCCCGGTAATCCGCGTGCCGGCCTGCACATCGACAAACGATTGCTGCATCTGCGCTTGCCACACCGCCAATTGCGCCGGGCTGATGGACGAACCGGCCAGGCGTTTGATCTCATCGACACTGGCCTTCACCAGATCTTCGCGCGACACGTTGCGCCGGTAGATCAATTCCAGGGCAAAGGGCTGACCATCGGCCAGCGGACGCGCAGCACTCCACAGCCGAGCGTTGTAAACGTCGAAACCGAACACGCTGAAATCCCCGGTGCCGATGATCTGCGCGCCGGGCACTGCGTCCTGCCAACTGGCCCAGGTCGGCGTCAGCAGCAGCGCCCACAAGCCGATTCCGCAGCATCCACGTAACACCTTCGGTGTTCTGCTCATCGCGGCATCGACTCCGGTAAACCCTGATAGTCAGAGCATAGTCGGCGATCACGCCCGGTACTTTGTATACATTTATTGCATGCATTTCCAGCAATCCATTCACGACAATGCTAACGTGGCTCTCATTGACCCGATGGAGACACTTGCGTGCTGATCCTCAAACTGCTGCTGATTCCCGGTTTCCTGCTGCTGATTTCCCTGGCCGGCAAGCGTTGGGGCCCCAGCGTCGCCGGATGGCTGTCGGGGTTGCCGGTGGTGGTCGGGCCGATTCTGTTTTTCCTCGCCATCGAGCAAGGCCCGGCGTTTGCCGCGCAATCGGCGGTCGCGGCGCTGTCGGCCATGTTTGCGATGATCGCGTTTTGCGTCACGTACGCGCAGGTGGCGCAGCGGGCGAACTGGCCGCTGGCATTGGTAGTTTCTTTATCGGTCTGGGCCGTGCTGGCGCTGATTCTGTCGCTGATTCCGGCGTCGTTAGCCTTCTCCATCGCCGCCGCTGCCACCGCCCTCCTTGCCGCGCCGTACCTTTTTCCCAAGGTGCAACCGGTGGTCAGTGGGCCGGCGCCGAAGTCCGACAAACTGGTCTGGCGGATGGTTGCCGGCGCGGCGTTGACGCTGGTGGTGACCATGCTGGCCAGCACCGTCGGCGAACGCTGGAGCGGTCTGCTCGCGGTGTTCCCGGTGCTCGGCAGCGTGATGGCGGTGTTTTCCCAGCAGACCCGTGGCCCGGCGTTTACCGCCGCGTTGTTGCGGGCGACAGCGACGGGGATGTATTCGTTTTCGGCGTTTTGTCTGGTCCTGGCGCTGACCGTTCCAAACCTGGGCTTCGGCGGTTTCGTAGTGGCGGTGGCCGTTTCGGTGGCGATGCTGGGCGTCACCCGGCAGTTGCTGGCCAAACCGGCGCCTGCGCCATCGACAAACTGAGCCTGCCCGGACAAACCGCTCTGGAGTGCCGGGTGTGCTCCGTGGGATGATCGCCGCCCAAGCGCGACCATCCCTCGGAGATTCAAATGTCATTGCTTAGCAAGAAAGCCGTCGTCCTGTTGCTGGCGGCGGTGGCCGGTTTCGGCGCCCTCGATGCTCAGGCAGCCAAGGCCAAAGAGAAGGCTGTCACCGAGAAAGTCTCGATGCTCGACGGCAAATTCAGTTTTGTCCTGCCCAAAGGCTTTGTCGGCGACCCGTTGCCGCCCGGCCCGACCGGTGCCAAGGGCACGATGTTCACCAACGACGCCACCAAGACGGTGGTCATCACCGCCGAAAACCAGATTCCCGAAGGCAACAACGTCAAGGACAACGACAGTGCGTTCCTCGACGGCACCGTGTCCGATTTCATCGACGCCCAGCGCAAGGCACTGCCGGACTTCAACAAGCTCAGCGAAAAGAGCCTGACCCAGAAAGGCAACGGCCTCGGCCTGCGCCAGGTGGACAGCACCGCGACCCAGGGTGGCGGCCAGACCCTCAACACCACGCTGATCGCAGGCTCCGGCACGCACATGGCGCTGGTCCAGGTGATTTCCCGGGCCAGCGACAAGAGCGGTCACGATACCCTGGTGAAAACCATCCTCAAGGAAAAGTGATGCTCAGGGATTGAGTCGCTGCAACCAATCGTTCAGATCCCGAAGCTCGGCCGCGCTGATGCTGTGGCCGACGCCGGGATAGGCATGAAATTGCGGTTTGTAATCCAGCTTCTCCAACAGATCTTTGGCGGCCGTAGCGCCACTGTAAGGCACGCGGTCATCCGCCGTGCCATGGCCGATGAAGATCTCCAGCGGCGGATGCTGTTGCGCTGACTTCAGCTCACCCTTGAGCACCGGCAACACCCGCCCGCTCAACGCGGCGATGCCACCGACCGCCGCCGGCTGCCGCAAGCCAACCTCGTAGGTCATCATCGCGCCCTGGCTGAAACCGATCAGGTAAACCTTGTCCGGTTGCGCGTGATATTTCTGCGCCGCCGCAGCGATAAAGGCCCGCAGCTTCTGGCTGGCATCCTTCAGATCATCGGTCTCGCCGTTGTAGGCACCGTCGCCCTTCTTGCGAAACCACTGGAAACGCCCTTCCCCCAACGCCATCGGCGCCTGCACCGACAGGTAGTTGTACTGCTTGGGCAACTGAAATTTCATACCGATCAGATCGGCTTCGTTACTGCCGTAGCCGTGCAGGAACACCACCAGCGGACGCTGTTCGGCATCCGGGTGAACCTGGGCCAGGTAGTTCAGTGGCAGATCGGTTTGCAGCGAGGTTTGAGCATGGACGGCGCTGGACGCCAGGAGGGTCAACAGAGCAAACACCTTCAACATAAGCCTTCCTTCACACAGTGCAGGGTTCGGGGCAGAGCCTAACACTGTGATCCGGAAGATGGGGGTATCAGTCGTTGATCAGCTTGCCCGCGCGAATCGGCTCGCGCCCCGCCACTTTCGCCTGCCAGGTACCCGGCTGGGTGTAGCGTCCACGGTCGATGGCAAACAGCACGCCACTGGTGCCCGCGCGCATGGTGGTCACGCGGTCCTTCAGCGGATCGACCACTTCGAACAGCGCATCACCGCGCTCGACCCATTCACCGGCATCGCGCAGGAAACTCACCACGCCATGGTGTGGGGCAAACAGGTATTCGGTGCCTTCGAACGGCATGCCTTCGCAGCATTCGTCTGGCGCCTTCGGCCATTCGCCGCTGATGAAGCCCTGCTCGGCGAGGAAACCCAGAATCGCCTCACAATTGGCCTGGGCCTGATCGACCCGGGTGTCGCCCATGCTGCCAAGTTCCAGGGTGGTGGCGAGGTTGGCCGGGGGAATCGCCGCCTCCGGGAACATCCGCGCCAGACGCAGCCACGGCGTGGAGCACGACTCGTCGAAGGAACTGCCGCCGGAGTCTTCACACAACAGCGCCACGCCAGCCTTCAGGCGCGCGGCCAGGGATTGCCACTGCGGCCAGTGTTGCGGCAATGCGTAGATGTGAATCGCCGCGTCGAAATCGCAGTGCAGGTCAAGCGTGACATCGGCTTCGCAGGCGTGGCGCAGCAACAGGCGATGCAGCGCTTCCAGTTGTGAAGCCGGGGCCGGCAGTTCGTCAAGTACCTGGCCCATGGTCTGGCGGATCAGGCGGATGTTGGCCTCGGCGTCGTTACCCAACTGATTGCCGATGCGCGCGGCCACCGGGGCGCTGAGTTCGACGAAGGAGCGGTTGAAGTTCTTGCCGCTCGCCAGTTCGAAACGGCCCATGTGACTGCCTTGCAGGTGTTGATCGAGACCGATCGGGTTGGCCACCGGCACCAGTTCGATCACGCCTTGCAACTGACCGTTGCTTTCCAGCTCGGCCAGGCGTTTTTTCAGCTCCCACGCGGTGCGCATCCCCGGCAGCTCATCGGCGTGCAGGCTGGCCTGGATGTAGACCTTGCGCGGGCCGGCGCCGTAACGGAAGACGCTGAGGGAACGTTCGCTGCCCAAGTGGCTCCAGGGCAGAACAAGATCGATGCGTTGCATGGGGAACTCCGGAAATTCTGTAGTCGCTCTCTACGCAGCGACTGCATTGAAAATGTGCTGACAGGATAAATCACGGGCGAAAAAAAAGTGGCCACCGCGTCAACGGGGCCACTTTTTTCTACGGCGTATTAATGGCCGTACACGTCAAAGTCGAAGTACTTGTCCTGCACTTGCTTGTACTTGCCGTTGGCGCGGATTTCGTTGATGGCGGTGTTGAATTTCTCTGCCAGCTCGGTATCGCCTTTACGCACGGCAATACCGGCGCCGCCGCCGAAGTATTTGGCGTCTTCGTAGGTCGGGCCGACGAACTCGAAGCCTTTGCCGGCGTCGGTTTTCAGGAAACCGTCGCTCAGGTTGACCGAGTCGGCCAGCATCGCGTCGATACGACCGGACACCATGTCCAGGTTAGCTTCCTGCTGCGAGCCGTAACGCACCAGTTCGATCCCGGCCGGTACCAGCACTTCGGTGGCGTAGCGGTCGTGGGTACTGGCGCGCAGCACGCCGACTTTCTTGCCTTTGAGTTCGACCAGCGGGTCTTTCACGCCGGAGCCTGCCTTCATCACGAAGCGCGCCGGGGTGTGGTAGTACTTGATGGTGAAATCGACGTTTTTCTTGCGGTCGTCAGTGATGGTCATCGAGGACAGGATCGCGTCGATCTTCTTCACTTTCAGCGCCGGGATCAGGCCGTCGAACTCTTGCTCGACCCAGGTGCATTTGACTTTCATCTGCTCGCACAGCGCATCGCCGATGTCCACGTCGAAACCGGCCAGTTTGCCGTCAGGGGTTTTCATCGAGAATGGCGGGTAACCGGCTTCGATACCGATACGGATCGGCTTGGCGTCTTCGGCCACGGCGGTCAGGGACAACATCGACAGTGCCAGGGCACCGAACATAACCAGCTTTTTCATTTATTACTCCCGTGTGCGGAGGCTTTTATTGGCAGCTTTCGATTGTCAGGTTCGGCCTTGGGCTATGGAGCGCAAAGAAACCGAAGTGGCCGGCAGTCTATGGCGGCGCGCACGGGGCAAATTGTGTTTAAGCGACAAATACTTACAAAAAATCGGCGAGTGCCATCACGTAGGAAAAGTGTGCGCCAGAGCGGTGCAAGGGTTGTAGGACAAAGCCATTAAAAGTTGCCGCCCAGGGCGGCAACGCACTGAATATCAGCAATCGCAGGCAATCGCGTAGGTCGCGGCTTGCGGTGCCGCGACACTCAATTCGAAGCCTTCATCGAGCCAGCCGGTCACCCCGCCGATCATCTCCTTGACCGGGTAACCCAGCGCCGCCAGTTTCACTGCGGCCTTGTTGGCGCCGTTGCAGTGAGGCCCGGCGCAGTAGACCACGAAAAGCGTGGAGCTCGGGTAGTCCGCCAGCACTTCGGCCGTCATCAGGCGCCCCGGAATATTGATCGCCCCTGGCACATGGCCGCGCTCGAAGGCCAGCGGCCCGCGCACGTCCACCAGTACGAAGTCGATCTCGCCGGCTTCCTGGCTGTTGAAGACGTCGGAACAATCGGTTTCGAAGGTCAGACGGTTGCTGAAGTGCATCAGGGCAATGGCCGACGGGGCGGCAGGAATTTCGCGAACCAGGCTGGGCATGTTGTGTTGCTCCTACGTCTGTGAAGGGATGAACAGACTTTATCGAGTCACCACTTGCCGCTACAGTGGCGCACAAGACACTCACCGGGAAGTTTCCGCCAAATGCCTGATTCACCTGGACTGGTCGCGATTCTGGCCTACGACGGCCTCTGTACCTTCGAGTTCGGCATCGCCGTGGAGATCTTCGGCCTCGCCCGGCCGGAGTTCGATTTCCCGTGGTACGCGCACTGCATCGCAGCCGTCGATCAAGGCCCGATGCGCGCCATGGGCGGGATTCAGGTGCTGGCGGACGGCGGTCTGGAGCTGTTGGCGCAGGCGCGCACCATCATCATTCCCGGCTGGCGCGACCGAAATGCGCCGGTGCCCGAGGCATTGCTTGAAGCATTGCGTGATGCACACTCGCGCGGCGCCCGGTTGCTGTCGATCTGCTCGGGGGTCTTTGTTTTGGCCGCCAGCGGGCTGCTCGACGGGCATGGCGCCACCACCCACTGGCGCTACACATCAGAACTGGCCGAGCGCTTCCCGGCCATCGATGTCGACCCGGATGTGCTTTACGTCGATTCCGGCCAGTTGATCACTTCGGCTGGCAGTGCGGCCGGGATCGACGCTTGCCTGCATCTGGTGGCGCGGGACTTCGGCACCCAGGTCGCCAACTCGGTGGCACGACGGCTGGTAATGTCGCCGCAACGCACCGGCGGTCAGGCGCAATTCATTCCGACGCCGGTCAGCCCGACCCCGCGCAGCGACTTGTCGCGCGTGATGCAGTGGGCCCGCGAGCGCCTGCACGAACCGCTGGAAGTGCGCGATCTGGCCAGCGAAGCGGCGATGAGCGAACGCACCTTCCTGCGCAAATTCACCGAAGCCAGCGGCCAGTCACCCAAGGCCTGGCTGCAACACGAGCGTCTGGCCCGGGCCCGGGAGTTGCTGGAAAGCACACCGCAGAACACCGAGCAGATTGCCCAGCGCTGCGGTTATCGTTCGGTGGAAAGCTTTCGCGTGGCGTTTCGCAGCGTGGTCGGGGTGCCGCCATCGGTGTATCGCGAGCGCTTTGGTCGCGAGGTCAAGGCTTGCGCAACAGATAAGTGTCCATGATCCAGCCATGCTCGGCTCGCGCCGCCTTGCGCACCCGTTCGATCTCATCGGCGACATCCTTGAGCTTGCCACTGATGAGGATTTCATCCGGCGTGCCGAGGTAGGCCCCCCAGTAAATTTCTGTCTCCTGATCTGCCACCCGATGGTAGGAATCTTCCGCGTCGAGCATCACCACCAGGCTGTCGGTATCACTCACCTGCCCCGCCGCCAGGCGTCGGCCGGTGGTGATTTCAATCGAGTGGCCGATGGTGTTCAACGGCACCTTGTGCTGCGCCGCCAGCGCCTGAACACTGGTGATGCCAGGAATCACGTCGAATTCAAACGTACATCGCCCCGAAGCCAAGATCGCCTGGAGGATGCGAATGGTGCTGTCGTACAACGCCGGATCGCCCCACACCAGAAAACCGCCGCACTGCCCGTCGGCCAATTCGTCATTGATCAGGCGTTCGAAGGTTTGCTGCTTGGCGCGATTCAGATCATCGACGCTGGCACTGTAGTCCACATCGCCGCGCTCGCGCTCCGGGCTGTGGGCTTCAGCGAAACGGTAGGTACGATCAGTGACGTAGCGCTCGCAGATTTCGCGACGCAGGTCGATCAGCTTGTCCTTGCTCTGGCCCTTGTCCATCAGGAAAAACACGTCCACCTGATTCAACGCCTTCACCGCCTGCATCGTGATGTAGTCGGGGTTGCCGGCGCCAATGCCGATGACCAGCAATCGCTTCATGTGCGGGTTCCTTCAAGATCGACTCCGGGCAAGCGTAGCCGCCAGCGCCCGAAGAAACTCAACTCGACCACTGCCAATGGCTCGACATCGATGCAGTGAAAAGCCTGGCCTTGCATGACCTGCATCAGCGCCGCCCGAATGATGAACGGATGCGTGACGGCCACGACATGACCCGGCGTGGTTTGCAGGGTTGCCAGCCATGCGGCCACCCGCTCGCCGATTTGTGCCACCGATTCTCCGCCATGGGGCACGGCGGCGGGATCTTCGAGCCAGGCTTGCAGCGCTTCGGGCTCATTGCGCTGCAGGTCCTTGATCGACTGCCCGTGCCAACGGCCCCAGTCGCAATCGCGCAAGGCCTCATCAACCTGCGCGTCATCACCGAACCATTGAGCAGTCTGACGCGTACGCCATTCCGGGCCGCAGATCAAACGACGCGGAATGGCGAACCGAGTGACCAGCGAGTCAGACGCCAAGGCGCATTCTTCAACAGGCTCATCCGTAGGAAAACGCGCCAATTTTTGTGAGACGGTTCTGGCATGGCAAATCAAGGTCAAACGGGTGGCTTGCACAATGAGTCACTCGGTCAGAAGGTAAAAAAACACCCGGCGAAGTGCCGACAGGGCAGCAATTGTGCCGTAAACCGGAGGGTTCAGGGCAACACCGCTCAATTGACCACCCTCAACAAAGCGGCAATGTCTGACGCAACTATGGGCAATGGACTACAAGATCGATCGACAGACGTGTAGCCCTTGCTACACGGGCATCTCGCCCCATTTTGGGGCTTCACGGACGCTGCGGAAAATTCACTAGACATGTAACGTCAGTTACATAAATACTGTTTTAACGGATTGTGAAACGAATTCAACACACCCATCCAGCAGGAGCCCGGATGCCCCCTCTCAGAGACCTGATTACTGATCCCGGCCTGGATCTTACGCCGTCAGAGCGCAAAGTCGTCCGGGCCTTGCTTGATCAGTACCCGCGCAACGGCCTCGGCCCGATGGCGCGGCTGGCCGAGCACGCCGGCGTCAGCGATCCGACCATCGTGCGTCTGGTAAAAAAACTCGGTTTTGGCTGTTACGCCGAATTCCAGGACGCCCTGCTCAGCGACATGGACCATCGCCTGCGCTCGCCACGCACGCTGTTACAACCCCGCTCGAACCTGAACCAGGACGATGCCTGGAGCCACTATCTCGCCCATAGCCACAACCTGCTGGCCGAAACCCAGGCCCTGACCCAACCCGAAGACGTGCGGATTCTCGCGCAATGGCTGCTCGATACGCGCCACCAGGTCTACTGCTTCGGCGGGCGTTTCAGCAGCCTGATGGCCACCTACCTGCTCAATCATTTGCGTCTGCTGCGCCCCGGTTGTTTTGCGCTGGAGGACAACGCGCAACTGCCGGATCGCCTGTTCGACCTGCAACGCCAGGACGTGGTGCTGGTGTTCGACTATCGCCGCTACCAGACCCAGGCCCTGCGCGTGGCCACTGCGGCCAAGAACAACAATGCGCGCGTCGTGCTGTTCACCGACATTTACGCCTCGCCGCTGCGCGAACTGGCCGACATGATCATCAGCGCCCCGGTGGAATCGGCTTCGCCGTTCGACACCATGGTCCCGGCGCTGGCCCAGGTTGAAGCGCTGATCGCTTGCCTGACCCTGCGCAGCCCGGATCTGGCCGATCGCCTGGAAGGCATCGATGCCCTGCGCAACGACTTCGACACCCACCTGCTGGAGGATAAATAAGGATGTTCAGCCTTCCCCACCGCTCGCCGCGGGACCTGCCGTTTGTCACCGACCACACCGCGCTGTTGCTGGTGGACATGCAGCGTGCCTGGCTCGAACCGCAGTTCGACCCGCACCTCGAAGGCCCGGACGCCGCGTATTTCCTCAATCGCACACGCTTGCAAGTGGTGCCCAATCAGGTGCGTCTGCTCAACGCCTTCCGCAATGCACGGCAGAACGTGCTGCACACCCTGATCGAAAGCCTGACCGCCGACGGCCGCGACCGTTCGCTGGATCACAAACTGTCGGACATGCACCTGCCCAAGGGCAGCCCGCAGGCACAGGTCATCGCCGAACTGACCCCGGCAGAAAACGAAATCGTGCTGCCCAAGACCTCCTCCGGGGTCTTCAACTCGACCAACATCGACTACGTGTTGCGTAACCTTGAAACCCGTCACCTGATCATCGCCGGCATCGTCACCGACCAATGCGTGGACATGGCCGTGCGCGACGCCGCCGACCGGGGTTATCTGGTGACACTGGTGGCGGACGCCTGCGCGACCTACACCGAAGCACGCCACGACGCCTGCCTGAACGCGATCAAGGGCTATTGCTGGATCACCGACACCGACACCGTCCTCGGTCGTCTGCGGGAGATGCAGCCATGAGCGAACGCCTGTCGCCGCTGCCGATGACCACCATTGTCACCACCGACCTGATCGGCATCACCCGGGGCCGCTCGTTTCCCAGCGATGAGCTGGAGCACTATCAGGCCGCCGGCTGCGGCTGGGTGCCGGCCAACAGCGCGTTGACGCCACAGGACATCATCGCCTCGACCAACCCGTGGGGCGCCTATGGCGATCTGCGGCTGATCCCCGATCTGGCCAGCCGCGTCACCGTCGGCAACGGCCCGGACGCCGCCGCCCCGGCGCTGGATTTCATCCACGGCGACATCCGCGAGACCGACGGCCGCCCATGGGGCGCCTGCCCGCGCACACTGCTGAGCGATGAAATCGAACGCTATCGCGATCAGCTCGGGTTGCAGGTCAACGCCGCGTTCGAACACGAATTCAACCTGCACGCCGGGTTTGCCGAACACCTTGCCTTCTCCCTCGAGTCCCAGCGCCAGGGCGCGGAATTCGGTGGCTGGCTGCTCAGCGCGTTGCGCGCCGGCGGCGTCGAGCCGGAAATGTTCCTGCCCGAATACGGCAAGCATCAATACGAAATCACCTGTCGTCCGACCCTTGGCGTAGCGGCGGCGGATCGCGCGGTAAACGTGCGCGAGATCACCCGCGAAATCGCCCGGCAGATGGGCCTGGACTTGAGCTTCGCGCCGAAGACCGCCGCCGATGCGGTGTGTAACGGTGTGCATCTGCACGTCAGCCTGCTCGATCTGGCCGGCCAGCCGATGTTGTACGACGCCGGCACCAGTAATGGCTTGTCGACCCTCGGCCAGCACTGGGCGGCAGGCGTGCTGCATTACCTGCCGGCGCTGTGTGCGTTCACTGCGCCGACGCCGGTGTCGTACGAGCGTTTGCAGCCGCACCACTGGAGCGCGTCCTACGCCTGTCTGGGCCAGCAGAACCGCGAAGCCGCACTGCGCATCTGCCCGACCGTAAGCCTGGGCAACAAGCCTGTGGCGAAGCAGTACAACCTGGAATTCCGCGCCATGGACGCCACCGCCTCGCCGCACCTGGCGATGGCTGCGCTGCTGATCGCCGGACGCCTGGGTATCGAACAGCGTCTGGCGCTGAACGCAATCACCGATGAAATCCCCGATGCACTCAACGACGAACAACGCGAGGCGCGGGGGATCGTTGCCCTGCCCGCCTCATTGGCTCAGGCACTGGATTGCCTGCGTCGCAGCGAAGCGCTGATGGCAGCGCTGCCGGCACCGTTGCTCGACACGTATTTCGCCCTTAAAACCGAGGAACTGGCGCTGACGGAACAGCTCTCGCCCGCTGACCTGTGTGAGCACTATGCACGCCTGTACTGAATCCGCCGAGCTTGGGTTGTACACCCGACCGGTCTACAACCTGACCCGTGAAGATTCGACGCACCCGCTGATTCTGGTGTGCGAACACGCCAGCCGCTACATCCCCGACGCCCTCAACAATCTGGGCCTGGATGACACGGCTGCGCGGGAACACATCGCCTGGGACATCGGTGCGCTGGAGCTGGCCGAACAACTGTCGGAAAAGATCGGCGCCACGCTGTTGAGCGCCAATTATTCGCGACTGCTGATCGACCTCAACCGGCCCCGCCACGCCCCGGACAGCATCCCGGCGCAGAGCGAGATCTATCAGGTGCCGGGCAATCGCGAGCTCGACGAAGCCACCCGCGAATACCGTCGCCACTGCCTGTTCAAGCCGTTTCATACACGGCTGCAACAACTGATCGACGAACGTCTGGCCGAAGGCCAGCCGGTGCGGGTGGTGGGGATTCACAGTTTCACCCCGGTTTATTACGGCCAGCCGCGTGAGCTGGAAGCCGGTGTGCTGTTCGGTCAGGCCAAGGCATACGCCCAGCGCCTGCTCGACGGGCTCGGTCAGCATCCGCTGAAAGTCGCCGGCAACCAGCCGTACAAAATCGACCCGCTGGGCGACATGACCGTGCCGGTGCACGGCGATGCCCGAGGCCTCGAATCGGTATTGATCGAGGTGCGCAACGACCTGCTGCGCAGCCCGGAAGCGGTTTCCCGCTGGGCAAATTATCTGGCTCCACTGCTTTGAACATTGCTGTAAACACTGCTGACGCTGTAAACGACGGACCGATATAACAACTAAAACGACCGATTGGCTGACAAGGAGTTGCGCTTCATGGAAATAGAAGAGTTCGGCTACAAACAGGAGTTGAAACGTAGCCTGACACTGACCGATCTGGTGGTGTACGGGATGATCTTCATGATCCCCATCGCCCCGTTCGGCGTGTATGGCTACGTCAACGCCGAGGCACCAGGGATGGTGCCTCTGGCATACATCATCGGCATGGTGGCAATGGTTTTCACCGCGCTAAGCTACGGCAGCATGGCCCGGGCCTTTCCGATTGCCGGATCGGTCTATTCCTACGCACAGCGGGGCCTGAATCAACACGTCGGCTTCCTCGCCGGCTGGCTGATGCTGCTCGACTACCTGCTGATTCCGCCGCTGCTTTACGTCTATGCGGCGATGGCGCTCAACCATTTGTATCCGGACATCCCGAAAGTCGGCTTCATTCTGGCATTCCTGGTCAGCGCGACCTTCGTCAACCTGCGCGGCATTACTTTCACCGCCCGCATGAACATCCTGTTCCTGCTGGCGCAGCTCGTTGTGTTGGGGATTTTCCTGTTCTACGCCTGGAACGCCCTGCACAACGGTGGCGGCAACGGCCAGTTGACCCTGGCGCCGCTGTACCACCCGGAAACCTTCAATTTCGCCCTGCTGATGCAAGCGGTGTCGATTGCGGTGCTGTCATTCCTCGGCTTCGATGCGATCTCCACGCTTGCCGAAGAGATCAAGGGCGATCCGGGCCGCAGCGTCGGCAAAGCCGCGTTGATCACCCTGGTGGTGATGGGTGCGATTTTCGTCGTACAGACCTGGATCGCCACCGATCTGGCCGCCGGCATGGGCTTCAAGTCCGCCGACACCGCGTTCTATGAAATCGCCGAAATCGCCGCCGGCAGCTGGCTCGCGACCCTGACCGGCGTGGCCACGGCTCTGGCCTGGGGCGTGGCGGTGGCGATCACTTCGCAAGCGGCGGTCTCGCGCCTGCTGTTCGGCATGGCCCGCGATGGCAAGCTGCCGAAAGTGCTGGCCAAGGTCCACCCGAAACACAACACGCCGTACCTGAGCATTTATCTGGTGGCCGTGTTGTCGCTGGTGATCTGCTACCTGTTCATCAACTCGGTGGACACCCTGACCTCGCTGGTCAACTTCGGCGCCCTGAGCGGCTTCATGCTGCTGCACCTGACCGTGATCAATTACTACTGGCGCCGGCAGAAGTCCGGCCAGGTGATCCGTCACCTGATCTGCCCGGTGATCGGCTTCGGCATCGTCGCGGCCATCATGTACAACATGGGCGTCGATGCACAGAAACTCGGCCTGATCTGGATCGCCCTGGGTCTGGTGTACCTGTTCTTCCTGAACAAGCTCGGCGCCAGTACCGCGCTGCCTGACCCGAGCAATGGCTGACAAGAAAAAGGGCGGCGTCTGACAAGAATTCAGGCGACCGCCGCTTTAACGCGTGGAAACCGACAGTGATAGTCAGGTTCGGCGAATGTGCCGAACCTTTTGATACAGGAGTGCATCCATGCTGGTCTTACGTCCAGTCGAGCCAAACGACCTGCCTCAATTGCAACAACTGGCTCGCGACAGCCTGGTGGGCGTCACGTCCCTGCCGGATGACAGCCAGCACCTGGGCGAAAAGATCGCCGCGTCCTGCGCCTCGTTCGACACGGATGCCGCGGCTCAGGGCCCGGAGAATTACTTCTTCGTGCTGGAAGATCTGGACAACCGTCGCCTGGTCGGCTGCTCGGAGATTCTCGCCACTGCCGGATTCAACGAACCGTTCTACAGCCTGCGCAATCGCCATTTCACCAGCGCTTCGCGGGAACTGAACATCGAACACGGCGTGCCGGCGCTGTCGCTGTGCCACGACCTCAGCGGTCACACCCTGCTGCGCGGCTTTCACATCGACGCAGCACTGGTACGCACACCGTTTTCCGAGTTGCTGTCACGGGCGCGCCTGCTGTTCATCGCTGCCCACGCACAACGATTTGCCGAAGCCGTCATCACCGAAATCGTTGGCTACAGCGACGCTCAAGGCCACTCGCCGTTCTGGGATGCACTGGGCAAACACTTCTTCGACCTGCCCTACGTCGAGGCCGAGCGCCTGTGCGGCTTGCAGAGCCGTACGTTTCTCGCCGAACTGATGCCGCAATACCCGATCTACGTGCCGATGCTGCCGCTGGCGGCGCAGGAGTGCATCGGCCGCATCCACCCGGACGGTCAGGAAGCGTTCGACATCCTTGAGCGCGAAGGTTTTGAAACCAACAGCTACATCGATTTGTTCGATGCCGGACCGACCTTGTACGCGCGCACGGCCAACATCCGTTCGATCGTGCAGAGCCAGATCGCAACGGTTCAAGAGGAACCTCTGATCGACGCCCGCGGTCGTTATCTCGTGAGCAACGATGCACTGCACGGCTTCAGGGCGGTGGTCGCCGAGCTGGATTACCAGCCTGGTAAACCCCTGGCACTTACGCCGGCGATATGTGCGGCGCTGAATGTCAGCGCTGGCGACACGATCCGGGTGATTGCCCTGTGAATCGCGCCCTCACCCAACGACAGTGCCCGAGCAGGCGCGCAAAAGGAGTTGCAGCATGATTGTCCGTCCGGTCCAAGTCAGCGACCTGCCAGCGTTGATGACGCTGGTGCAACAGGCCGGGCCGGGGTTCACCACCCTGCCCGCCAACGAAGATCGCCTGGCCCACCGGGTACGCTGGGCGCAACGGGCATTCGCCGAACAGGTCGAGCGGGCCGATGCCGATTATCTGTTTGTGCTCGAGGATGATGAGCAGCGCGTGGTCGGCGTCAGCGCCCTGGCCGGGGCCGTCGGCCTGCGCGAGCCCTGGTACAACTACCGGGTCGGGCTGACCGTCAGTTCGGCACCGGATCTGGGCATCCAGCGGCAGATCCCGACCCTGTTCCTCAACAATGAACTGACCGGCCAATCGGAACTGTGCTCGCTGTTCCTGCGCCACGACCAGCGTCACGGCAGCAATGGACGTCTGCTGTCGCTGGGGCGTTTGCTGTTCGTTGCCGAATTCCCGCATCTGTTCGGCGAGAAGATGATCGCCGAACTGCGAGGGAGTGCCGACGAGCAAGGCTGTTCGCCGTTCTGGGACAGTCTGGGCCGGCACTTCTTCCAGATGGACTTCAGCCACGCCGACCACCTGTCCGGGCTGGGCAACAAGGCATTCATCGCCGAACTGATGCCACGCCAGCCGCTGTACACCTGCCTGCTCACCGAACAGGCCCAGGCCGTGATCGGCCAGGCCCACCCCAACACCGAACCGGCGCTGAAGATCCTTCAGTCCGAGGGTTTCGCGCACAAAGGCTACATCGACATCTTTGACGGTGGCCCGGTGATCGAGGCGCCGATCCGCAGCATCCGCACCGTGCGCGACAGCCTGGAACTGACGCTAAGCATCGGCACGCCGGACGAACAGGCGCCGCTGTGGCTGATCCATAACCGCCGTCTGGAAAACTGCCGCATCACCGTCGCTGCGGGCCGCCGGGTCGGCAGCAGTCTGGTGGTCGACCGCCTCACCGCCAAACGGCTGCAATTGCAGCCGGGCAACTCGGTACGGGCAGTGCCGCTGCCCAATCAACAGCAGCAGGCAGTGGCGGCCTGAGCGCCTCTGCCTGCAGCAAGAAAGCCTGAACAGGTTTTTCCTGGTTAACTTCCTCGTTAATTCGTCATGATCCTTGACCCATTGGCGTGATAGCCTTTTCACCTTCGGCGTTGACACCTTTGCTCAAGCCTTTCCATTCCTTTGTATTGGTGGAACTCGTATGACCAGGCTTTCTCATCAAGATTTGCGCCGTAACTTCCGTCAGCTGCTGGCTTCCGACACCTGCTATCACACCGCCTCGGTGTTCGATCCGATGTCCGCCCGCATCGCCGCTGACCTGGGTTTTGAAGTAGGGATTCTCGGCGGCTCGGTCGCCTCGTTGCAGGTGCTGGGAGCCCCGGACTTTGCCCTGATCACCCTCAGCGAATTCGCCGAGCAGGCCACCCGCATCGGCCGCGTCGCCCAGTTGCCGGTGATCGCTGACGCCGACCACGGCTACGGCAACGCGCTCAACGTGATGCGCACCATCGTCGAACTGGAACGCGCCGGCGTCGCCGCACTGACCATCGAAGACACCCTGCTGCCAGCCCAATTCGGCCGTAAATCCACCGACCTGATCACCGTCGCCGAAGGCGTCGGCAAGATCCGCGCGGCACTGGAAGCCCGGGTCGACTCGGAAATGGCGATCATCGCCCGGACCAACGCCGGCATCCTGCCGAACCAGGAAATCATCAGCCGCACCAAGCATTACCAGGCCGCCGGTGCCGATGGCATCTGCATGGTCGGCATCCAGGACTTCGATCAGCTCGAGCAGATCGCCGAACACCTGACCGTCCCGCTGATGCTGGTGACCTACGGTAACCCGGCGCTGCGCGACGACAAACGCCTGGCCGAACTGGGTGTGCGCGTGACCATCGACGGCCACGGTGCTTACTTCGCGGCGATCAAGGCCACTTACGACAGCCTGCGCGAACAGCGGCAGATCTTCACCCAGGCCTCGGACCTGAGCGCCACCGAACTGACCCACACCTACACCCAGCCTGAGGAATACATTCTCTGGGCCAAGGAATACATGAGCGTCAAAGAGTAACTCCGCACCACGCGACAAAGAGGCAGAGCGGCCCGACGCCATTACGAGTCCACTCGCATGGCGCCCGCCGCGAAACCGCTAGACCGCTGTCTTGAAGCCTTCCTCCCGCTGTAATGCCCGCGTCTGAATCACGTTCAGAATCGCGCAGCCCTCTCGCATCAGCAGATGCACCGCGCCGGTAATGCGCGTCAGATCACAATCGGAAATACCCTTGAGGTCGAGACTGGAAAAGGTGTCCGCCAGATCGCGCACGACCACAAAACGGTGCATTGCACACGCGGCCATGTCGCTGAGTTCTTTTTGAGTATTGATGAAGAGCACCGGGGATTCGGCGTCGTAGGTGTCGATGGGGAGGTAGCGGGGGATTACTTGTTCTGACATTGGTGTGACTCCAGGTGAGACAACCACCGTTCGCGGCCAAGCGAATAAAGGTGGCAGCTGTGAGCGGGTTGGCCGACCAGATACCTGAAAGATCCGGCACACCCTAAGGTGTCCCGCGCACAGCCGCCATAACACGTTGCCCAGAAACTGCTCTGAGCGATGGCGCTGTTACGTTTCAGGTTACCGACCGGCCAAGATCGTTCGCGGAGTTTTCCGCGAGCCCAGACTATAGGGGTCGGCACCGAAACGCGGCAACAGGGTACGTTGTAGGAAAGGTCTTGGAAAGTTGTGCGCCGCTCACGCCTTCTTCACTTCCTACAAATGCCCCCTCACCCTAGCCCTCTCCCAAAGGGAGAGGGAACCGATTGGGGGATATTGGTGAGATACACCGACGTGGAAGATTTGCGCTGAATCCATAATCGACTCGGTATTTCAGGTCGATGTCTTACGCAAGACGCCTCGGTTGGCTCCCTCTCCCTCCGGGCGGTCCGACGTTTCGGGAGGGCTGGGGTGAGGGGGAAACCTGACACCCCGCCGAACCCACTGCTCACCGCCCCTTAGCCAACTCCATAATCATCCGCGACAACAGATAAATCCGCGGCGCCACGCTCTCCACCTCCGCGTATTCCTCCGGCGTATGAATATTGCCGCCAACAATCCCGAACCCGTCCAGCGTCGGCGTCCCCACCCCGGCCGACAGGCTCGCATCCGCCGCCCCGCCGCTGCCTTCTTCAGTCAACTTGCGGCCAATCTCGCCGTAAATCCCCTGAGCCATCGCCATCAAACGATCCGACTCCGCCGTCTGCGGCATCGGTGGCAAGCCGCGTTGCAGCGAGGTCTTCACTTCGGTATCGGGAATCAGTTTTTCCTGGGACACCCGCGCCAGATCCTTCTCGATCCGGTCGAACTCCTCCGGCACCGCCGCCCGCACGTCAGCCTTGGCCGTGGCCTGATCCGGGATCACGTTGGTACGGTCGCCGGCCTTGAGCACGGTGAAGTTGATGGTGGTTTTCTTCGCTTCGTCGCCGAGCTTGCCCAGTTGCAGGATCTGATGCGCCGCCTCCATCGCCGCGTTGCGCCCCAGTTCCGGCGCGACGCCGGCGTGAGCAGCCTTGCCCTTGACCTCGACCAGCGCGGTGGCGCTGCCCTTGCGCCATACCACCAGACCATCCGCCGGACGGCCCGGTTCGAGGTTGAGCGTCACGTCATGAAGCTTGGCGGTTTTCTTGATCAGGTCGGTGGCGACCTCCGAGCCGGTTTCTTCGCTGGCGTCGAGCAGGAAAGTGATTTGCGCGTAGTCCTTGAAGTCGAGGTTCTTCAGGATTTTCAGCGCGTAGATGCCGGCGACGATCCCGCCCTTGTCGTCCATCACCCCCGGCCCGTAGGCACGGCCATCCTTGATGTGGAACGGACGCTCGGCGGCGGAGCCTTCCTTGAACACCGTGTCCATGTGCGCCATCAGCAGGATTTTCGCCTTGCCGGTGCCTTTGAGCGTGGCGAGCACGTGGTTGGTTTTTTCGGGAGTGTTCGGCACCAACTCAATAGTTGCGCCAAGTTTTTTCAGCTCATCGATGGCGATGTCGCTGACTTGCTTGAGCCCTGGCTCATAGCCGGAACCGGAATCGATATTGACCAGACGCTCGAGCAGTTTCAGGGCTTCGGGTTTGTATTGTTCGGCGTCGGCCAGCACCTGTTTGTGCGGTTCGGCGAAGGCGTCAGCAGCTGCGAAAGAGAGGGTCAGGCCGAGACCGGCGGCCAGCAGGGAACGAGGGAATTTGAACGTCATGAATCAATCCTTGTTTCGTGTCGGGTACTGAACCGTACCTGACATCGCCCCAAGGCTCTATCCCGGATGCGACACCCAATCCGTTCAAACCGAATCGAATACCTCGCGCCGCGGCTTGTCATCGTTGCAGCAGATCACCCGATTGCGCCCGCTCGCCTTGGCCTCGTAGAGCGCTTCATCGGCGTCATTGAGCCAGCGCGTTGCATCGCCGTGAGCCGGATCAAGCGCCGCCAGGCCAATGCTCAGGCTGACTTTCAACGCCGGGTTCTGTTCGTACACCAGAAAGGAAAAGCGCTCACGCAACGCTTCCATCGCCTGTGCCGCGTTGAACAGCGGCAAGTCCGGCAGGATCACGCAAAACTCGTCGCCGCCGTAGCGCCCCGCCACATCCGCCATCCGCAGATTCTGCTTGAGCATCTTGCTCAACTGACGCAGGACAATATCGCCGGCCACATGGCCGTAGGTGTCGTTGATTGCCTTGAAGTGGTCGATGTCGATCAGCGCAATTGCCGCGCCTGTCTGCTGGCGTTTGCTGCGTTCGAATTCGATATCCAGTTGATCCTTCCAGGCGCCGTGATTGAGCAGACCGGTCAAGCTGTCGGTGCGGCTCAGGGCCAACAATTCGCGTTTGTGCAGGCCAAGGGTGTAGGCCTGGCGGAAGCAGATCCAGCCCAGCGCCAGCGGATACAGCATCAACAACGGCAGGCACGCATAGAGCTGCGCCGGCGAGGTGGCGGGAATGAAGGCCGGGGCAAACACCACCAGCCCGACGCCTACACCAAGCAACTGCGCCGCCGCCCCGGCCAGCAGAAAACGCAGACCACCGATGGCGACGTTGTTCATCGCCATCATCGAAATGGTCGTGGCACTGGGCAAGGGATTGAAGTGCATGGCGGCGACCCAGAAGCCGCCGAGAAAGGCGTCGAGCAGCAGGTTGCGGTGTTCGGCGTGGTACGGAACCTTGGCCCGTCGGGCCCATTGATACGCGAGGTGCGGCCAGACCAGGCCGTTGAACAGCATCAGCGCCCAGACCCACGCCTGCGGATCGAGCGGGTACATCGCAACGCTCACGCATAGAAGCCCCAGGACCAACCCGAGGGTTCGCGATGTGTAAAGCCTCCTGGCCAGTGAAAGTCCCTTTCCTCCCGTTCTTCCCATAAGGGCCTCGAGTACACCGCAAAAGGATGTGCTCGGAGTCTAACAGGGAGACGTTAAATAGCCATCACCGGCCAGCGGCCGAATACCCCGCCATTTCCATCACACGGCAGGCGAATGATTGGCTATACATGAAAGGAAGAAAATGGAAAAAAGACTCTAAGAAGGAGGACCATGCAGACCTATCAAGTGTTGATCATCGGCAGCGGGTTTGGCGGCCAGTGTGCGGCGGTCAATTTGCTCAAGGCCGGCATCGACGATTTTCGCTTGCTGGAGCGGCGGGACTTTTTCGGCGGCACCTGGTGCCAGAACACTTACCCCGGCGCGGCGGTCGATGTGCCGTCGCCCCTGTATTCCCTGTCGTTCGCGCCCTACCCCTGGACGCAGATGTTCGCCGAACAGGCCGAACTTCATCATTACACCGAACACGTGATCGAGCGTTTCGGCCTGCGCGACCGAGTGGAACTGCAAGCCAATGTCGAACGCATCGAATGGGATGACACCGAGAAACGCTGGGCCGTACACACCGGCACCAAAGGCACGTTTTACGCACAGTTCCTGATCAATGCTACCGGGCCATTGAGCCAACCGGTCGTCCCACACTTCCCGGGGCAGGATCGCTTTCAGGGCAAGACCTTTCATACAAACAATTGGGATCACAGCTACGACTATCGCGGTAAACGCGTGGCCATCGTCGGCAGTGGCGCCAGTGCGGCGCAGGTGATTCCGACCATTGCGCCGCAGGTTGAGCAACTGCACGTCTTTCAACGTACGCCGCATTGGGTGCTGCCCCGACCCGACCGCAAATTCGGGCCTTTCCAGCGCTGGCTGCTGGGTCTGAAACCGGCCTACAAACTGTTGCGCTGGATGATCTACTGGCAGTTCGAAACGCGGGTCATCGCCTTCAAATATTCAAAACCGGCGATTCACATGGTGCAGCGCCAGGCCCTGAAATTCCTCAAACGCCAGGTAACGGATCCCGAACTCCAGCGAAAACTGACGCCGGACTTCACGATCGGCTGCAAACGGGTATTGGTTTCCAGCACTTATTACCCTGCGCTGACCCGCCCCAACGTGACACTACACAGCCGCGAGCAAGGCTTCGCCAGCCTCGACGAAACCGGCATCGTCACCACGGACGGCCAGCACATCGACGTTGATCTGATCGTGTGGTCGACCGGTTACGACGCCACCGATGGAGTGATTTCCTACCCGGTCAGCGGAAAAAACGCCGTGCAATTGCGCGATGTCTGGGCGCAATACCCGCGCGCCTACCTCGGCACCAGCCTGCCGGACTTTCCCAACCTGTTTATCGTCACCGGGCCGAACACCGGCATCGGGCATACCTCGGCGCTGTTCATCATCGAATCGCAGATGAACTACATCCTCGACTGCATCTGCACCGTGCAGGCTAACGGTCTGCGCAGCATCGAAGTTCGCCCCGAAGCAGAACGTACCTACACTCAGATGATTCACCGGGAGATGGAGCGCACGGTCTGGAAAACCGGCGGCTGCCACAGTTGGTATCAAAGCAGGAGCGGTCATGTGATCGCAATGTTCCCGGGCTTCAGTTTCAGCTATCACCGGTTGACCCGGGCGCTGAAACCGGCCGACCACATTCTGTCTTGAACAAGGAAGACGTCCGATGCTCTTGCTGTTTGTCGCCCTCGCAGTTTTCGTGGCCTGGAGCTGGTTGAGCTACCCGGCGGTCGGCCACTGGCTCTACGACCTGAGCGCGGCCCTGGAGGCCAAGCTGTACCGGTTGCACAAGATTGAAGTACCGATTGCCGAAATGACCGTGTCGACCTGGCAAGGCGGGCCCTATGAAGCGTCGAGCAGCATTCTGATGCTGCATGGCTACAGCGCAGAAAAGAACCTGTGGCTGCGCTTCGCCCGGCATTTCGTCAGTCAGTATCGAGTGATCATTCCGGACCTGGCCGGCCACGGCGAGACCGGCTTCAAGGCGGGGGGTGGCTACGACATCGCGGTGCAGGCCAAGCGCATGATCCAGTTGCTCGACGTCTGCGGGGTCGAGAAAGTCCATGTGATCGGCAACTCCATGGGCGGTTACATCGCCGCGTGGCTGGCGGCGACCTACCCCGATCGCATCGCTTCGGTGGCCTTGATCGACCCGGCCGGCGTCACGGCACCGGAGCCCAGCGACATGGAGCGCCATCTGGCACGTGGGCACAATCCGTTTTTGATCAATTCCCGGGAAGAATTCCGACGCTTCTATGCGATGACCATGGCTTCGCCACCCTGGGTGCCGGGGCTGGTACTGGATGCCATCGCCCAGCGCTACGAACAACGCCGGGATGAACTGGAGGAGATCTTCCGGGATTTCCGCGCCAGCCCGCCGATGGAGCCAAAACTTCCAGACATCAAATGCCCGGGGCTGTTGCTCTGGGGCCGTAAGGATCGCTTGATCGATGTCAGCAGCGTGCCGGTCTGGAGCAAGGGCATCGCCAATCTGCGGGTCGATGTGTGGGACGGCGTCGGTCACATGCCGATGGTCGAACAGCCGTCGAACACGGCACGTTTGTATCGGGAGTTCCTGGGGGAGAATTCGCGTCAGGACAGGTAAACGGTCAGTCGTTGGCAGAATGAAGTTCGTAGGATTCTTCGTTTGCCCGCGTCGGCGAAGGCTGCGATCTTTTCCGACATCCTTTACGTGACCGTGCCAGGAATTTTTTTCATGACCGTGCAGCCTTTCGTCAGCCCCGACCTGATCCGCCAACGCTTCTCCAAAGCGATGTCCGACATGTACCGCGAAGAAGTGCCGCTGTACGGCGCCTTGATGGAACTGGTGGAACAGACCAACCGCGACGTGCTGGCACGCGAGCCGCAGATCGCCAGTCAACTGCACAGTACCGGCGAAATCGAACGCCTGGACATGGAGCGCCATGGCGCAATCCGCGTTGGCACCGCCACTGAACTGGCCACCCTCGCCCGCCTGTTTGCGGTGATGGGCATGCAGCCCGTGGGTTATTACGACCTGACGCCTGCCGGGGTGCCGGTGCATTCCACGGCGTTTCGAGCAGTGCATGAAGATGCGCTACAGGTCAGCCCGTTCCGGGTGTTCACTTCGTTGTTGCGACTGGAGTTGATTGAAGATTCCGAGCTGCGGGCCTTCGCGCAATCGGTGCTGGATCAGCGTTCGATCTTTACGTCAGAGGCATTGCGCCTGATTGAACAGGCCGAAGCCATTGGTGGACTGACTGAGTCCGAAGCCGGGGAATTTGTCCTGCAGGCACTGGAGACTTTTCGCTGGCACCACAGCGCCACCGTCACCGCTGCGCAATACCAGACCCTCAGCGCCCAGCATCGTCTGATTGCCGATGTGGTTGCGTTCAAAGGCCCGCACATCAACCACCTGACTCCGCGCACGCTGGACATCGACATCGTTCAGGCGCAGATGCCGCTGCATGGCATCACGCCCAAAGCTGTGATCGAAGGGCCGCCGCGCCGGCAGCATCCGATCCTCCTGCGCCAGACCAGTTTCAAGGCGCTGGACGAGCCAATCGCGTTCACCGACCAGACGCAAACCCGTGGCAGCCACAGCGCCCGGTTTGGCGAAATCGAGCAACGGGGTGCGGCGCTGACACCCAAGGGCCGGGCGTTGTACGACCGTCTGCTGAATGCGGCACGAGATGAGTTGGGTGACTTCCCCAACGAAGCCAATGCCTCACGCTACAACGCGCTGATGACCCGGCACTTCAGCGAATTCCCTGACAGCCTCGATGGCATGCGCGAGCAGGAATTGGCGTACTTCCGTTATTTCCTGACAGACAAAGGGCTGGCGGCGGGTCGTCTCGCTGAGGTTTCGCTGCAAGCTTTGTTGCGCGACGGCTATGTGAAAGCCGAACCGCTGGTGTACGAAGATTTCCTGCCGGTGAGTGCGGCGGGGATTTTTCAGTCGAACCTGGGGGACGGCGCGCAGACGCATTATGGCGAGCACTCCAACCGGCAGTCATTCGAACTGTCCCTGGGACGTTCGACCATCGATGAACTGGGCTTGTATGCCGAGACTCAACGGCGTTCGATCGAGGAATGTTTGAAGGCGCTTGCCCGATAACGCGACGAAGCGGCACCTGGCCATACTGCGCAAGAAGTTGCGCAGTTCCCCGTAATAAAAACCCCATCAGAATCGCTGCAGCCCTTGCACATCAAGGGCTGCAGCCAAGTGCGCAAGAAGTTGCGCAGTACTGCGCAACTTCTTGCGCACTTTTTGCCTGAAATGCAGGTTTTTTCGCCCAGGAAACAGTTCCCTCCGTGCCATATCCTTGATCTACAAGGCTTCTGAAAAACTGGCACGCTCTTTGATAACAGTCA